>CALMGA010000404.1 GCA_937863205.1 uncultured Beijerinckiaceae bacterium
CTAGGAGCCTGAACAGTTAGGCCCAAATCATCGTGCTTTTAAAGCACGTTCTCCCATCCGCATACCAAATTAATAAAACGTTACAGCAGAGACACAGTAATCTAAATTTATAGATGATAACATCATGATCTTGTATCTCTTCGACTATGATGCCTTATTTGAGAGCAAAACTCTCGGCTTCAGACGAACTCCTGGGCAGGGATTGCCGTAAAATTCGACGCCGGCGGCGTCGAAAGCCCTTACCAACCGCTCGACCGTATCGTAGTGAGCGGTAATCGGACCATCGAGGCATTCGAGGCGCCGGACAGTCGAGATCGCGAGACCAGAAGCGGCAGCAAGATCGTGCTGACGCCACCCAATCAGTGAGCGCGCTGCTTTTATTTGATTAGTGGTGACCAGCATCGTGTCTCGCTGTGTGCACTCCAGTTTTTGGAAGTCAATCAGATCGGATAAGCTAAGAGGGTTTTGACCTTCGACGTGTCGTACACGACGCGTTTGACTTTGAACTTCCACATCCCGTCGACCTTCACCACAGTATCCTGATAAACACCAGTCTGGTAAATCGACGACTGGCCTTCGATATCCGTATTGATAACCAAGTAATTGGACGTGAACTTAACGCGCTTGGGATCCTGATCAACGATCCTAATCGCGGAAAGGAAATGCTTGTAGCACTGATGCGAGTAGATGTTCGCATTCCGAAGAGAAACAACCCGATCGCGCAACATGGCCGCATTGTCGCAATAGATCACCGGAGCGGTGAGGCCGAGTTTCTCGTTCTCGCGCGGGATGATCTCATACAAGCAGTCATCGACGAAAAAGGTTGGCCAATCCTCCAGCCGGTCGTCATCGATGGCTGCGGCATAGTCGTCTTGAAGGGAGGCAAGTTCCCAGTGGAGCAGCAGTTTCTCGTTCATTCCGCCGCTTCCAGTACTGCGTTTTCCTCGAAGCCCATCAATTTGCGGTAGGAGACCCAGAACTTGCGGACGAGACCCTCCGAAATCAGCGTGCCTTTCTCGTCGGGTGCATGACGCGACATCTCGAGGACAGAGCTGACGTCGTCCGAACAGCCGATGATCCCGCGCTGAACGAGTTCGGTCGCCTCCGTATCCTCCATCGAGATGTAGCCTGCGGGACCGACCAGGTTCGCTTGCTTGATGCGCAACTTCCTCATGTCTTCGGTGTCGTCGGCATAGCCGAAGAAGTGAAAAATCAGCTCGTAGTGATCCGGGCCCTTCGGCAACAGTTGGCGAGCGACGAGCGAATTGTGGATCTGCTGTATCACCAGTTGCGGAAAGATCGCCTGGATGTGGTTGGTCGTGACATCCTCGTATTCCGGAACGAGGGCCAATACGGATTGATCTTCCAGCTTGAAGCTGTCGTCATAGGTGCGAATCTTCTGTTTGGAATATGCGTCGGAATCAGCTTCTTCGCTCTTGACCGCGTATAGCAGGCTGTGAAGTCCCGCGACGTCGGTCGTGCACGTCGCCTTCATGCTCACGCGAAAGATGTTGAACGTGGTGTGGAATAAATGAAGCAGGCTCGCGTGATAGGGATCCTTCACGTTCTCGAGGTAGAGTTTCCAATTAGAATCCGAGTACTGCCTCGTGCAGCCCAGGTATACGATTGGCTTGCAGAAAATGCGATCGATGTAGGGGCGCATCTCAGGGCCGAGATAGTCTTCAAGCGGCGCGACGGTGTCGCTGAACGTGGCGAACACCAACCCGCGGTAGCTCCCGACCCTGAGCTGCTGCAGGCTGTGCTTTTTCACGTCGAAGTCCGGCGGCATGCCCGTCATGTCCTTCTGGCCACGCCGGAACGGGACGCCTTGGAGATTGCCGCGCGTGCCGTAGTTCCACTGATGATAGACACATGAGTGAGAGAGGGCATTGCCTCGGGCGGCCCGACAGACCGCCGCGCCGCGGTGCGCGCAGCGGTTGACCCAGGCTGCGAGCGCACCGTCTTCCGCGCGGGTCATGACCACGGGCGTTTCACCGACAAAAGTGCTCTTGAAATCGCCCGGGTTCGGGATCTCGGCTTCCAAGCCAAGGAAGTTCCACGTCGGACCACGAAAGATGCGTTCCTGCTCCCGCGCGTACACCTCAGCCGAGTTGAACACTCTGAACGGCACGCGCGACCCATCTTCGTGCGGAAATCGGACGCTCGCAGTCGAGTCTGTCGTCGGGGGACGGTGTGCGAAGTTCATGATTTACCTCCTAGAGGATCGTAGACAAGCCTAGGTAGAAGACGTGCCGGCTTATATCCGGATCGGGCACATCTTCGCGGGTTTTATCCATTGGTGGAAGCAGAACGATTTTTCGAAAGGAAAGCTCGCGTTCTCGTCATCGGAAGGTCGTAACGGTGGGATCAGGTGGTCAGTTGGCCGCGTTCGAGATGTTGGAGTGGAACTATGGGAGGTGACGACGTCGAGATCCTCGTCTCCGAGCCGCAGCGATTGGCGGGAGACGAGACGCTCCTCGTGCTGGCGACTCGGCCTAGCGACGAGACGTTCTTCTGCGGCGGTCTCATCGCCGAGAGCTGTCGCCGCGGACGTCCGCCCTTCGTCGCCGTGATGACCGATGGGCATTCATCAAAAGACATTCCGGGATCAGGCGAGGCCGCCATCGCCAATGGGCGCGAGCAGCAGGTCAGGAAGGCCATGAAGCGTCTGGGCCTGCCGGACGACAACCTGAACATCCTTGGCCTGTTCGACGGCACCGTGCCGAGCGAAGGGACTTTCTTCGAAATGCTGGTCGAGGCCGTCAGGCATCTGATGTGGCGTCGCGACTGCAACGTAATATGTGCGCCAAGCGTGACGTCACGCGAGAGCGGTGACAGGGCTGCCGCAGGGCTTGTCGCAAGGGAGGTCGCGCGCCGCAGCGGCGTGGGGCTCCTGATGTACCCTGTTCTCTTGGACTGCGAATCGTTCAGGGCCACCGCGCTCCTCGATGTCCGCCGGCATCGAGCTGAGAAGTGGGAGGCGGCGGCAACGTTCGGAGCGCTTGCCGAACAGCTAGACCAGCAATGGTTTGATGTCGAGCCATTCGCGGACGAGACGGCGCCGCGATTGTGAAGTTTCCTGCTTGGCGTATGCGGCACAGGCAAGCAGGCTCAGTCTAGCACCAACGTGCGTTGATCATGACCGATGCGCTCAGTCGCGGAGGTCGATGGACATGATCCTCCACGGCTGGTCGGTGAGCCTGTTTTAAGACTCGCAGCAGCGATTCAAGATATCGTCGTAAGAGGTGACGTGCAGTTGAAGAGCCGGTTGTGGCGCAGGAATTACTAGGCCTTCTCGACCGGGTTGCGCTTCGGGGCACAAGGCGGCAGCGGCAGCAGCGTGAATGTCATCGGAAACGATGAGCCCGCCGGCGGTGTGCCAACCGGTGCCATCGAGCATCAGCACGGCGTGAGCGCGGCGGGCGATGGTACGGCTGACCCCGCGTCTTGCCGTCGAGCGGCCCTGTCGGTCCTTCGGCGTTGAAGGCCAACAGTTGGGTCGCGCACCGTCGGAAAAGCCACCGTCCCGATCCGCCGCCGCCGTCGTAGAGCGAGGCCAGCGCAAGCTGTCGCGGCCCTGGCTAATACCAACGAGTGCTGAGAACCTGACCCAAAAGCTGATTGCACCCGCATGGGTTGCGTGATTTGGAGCACC
>CALMGA010000405.1 GCA_937863205.1 uncultured Beijerinckiaceae bacterium
GGTACAACGAGCTGAAGCGCCTCTATCCCAAGTCCGCCTGGGCGAGGGATCTGCACTACTGGTGGTGAACGCGCGTCGGCTCCGCAGCATCGCGGCGGGGTTCGGCCTCGCGGCGACGCTTGTCGCCGCGGTGGGCCTCCCCAGCGGTGCCGAGCCGGCCGGCACGGTGGATGCGCGGGACTACCGAGCTTTCTGGCTCTGGGCCGGCGTCCGGCCGCAGCCGGCGCTGGAGCAAGCCGAGCGCCTCTACCTGCTCGCCGGCGAGGTCGAGGCGGTCGCCTCCGGCCGGCTGCTGTCGCGGCGGCCGTCGCTGCCGCACCTCGGCGCCGCTGATGTCTGGATGGTGGTGCGGGCCGACACGCTGGACTGGCCGCCGCGGACAATCGTGCAACTCCTCGACATGCTGGAGCGATGGCGCACCGCCGGCAACAGGCTCGTCGGCCTACAGATCGACTTCGACGCCGGCACCCGACGCCTCGCGGGCTACGCCGACTTCCTCCGGATGCTGCGCCGCCGGCTGCCGACGCGCTACCGCCTCGGCATCACCGGCCTGCTCGACTGGAGCGCCAACGGCGATCCTCGCGGCCTCGACCTGCTGGCGGGCACGGTCGACGAGGTGGTGCTGCAGATCTACCAGGGACGGCACGTCATTCCGGGTTACGACGGCTATTTTGCCAAGCTCGACCGTATGCGCCTGCCTTTCCGCATCGGCCTCTTGCAGGGCGGCGAATGGCGGCCGCCGCCCGCTCTCCTCACCAATCCGTGGTTCCGCGGGTATGTCGTGTTCTTGCGGAACGCATGATCAAGATCATAGTGCACGTCGACAGCACTGCGCTTGACCGGCTCAGCGCGGCGTGAAATCCATCTCGGGAGTGACCTGCCGGCAGTAGCCGGCCATCAGCCGAGCGCAGTCCGCGACGTCGGTGAGGCTCAGCACCTCGACCGGCGTATGCATGTAGCGCAAGGCAACGCCGAGCAGCCCCGTCGCCATGCCGGCGCGGTTGAGCTGCATGGCATTGGCGTCCGTGCCGGTGCCGCCGGCGCTGACGCTGATCTGGGTGTTTATACCGGCCTCGCGCGCCGCGGCCATGATCAGCTCGAAGGTGACGGGGTTGGTGTTGGGGCCGCGCGATACGCTCGGGCCCTTGCCGACCGTCAGCTCGCCGTTCAGCACCTTGTTGGCGCCGGGATAGTCGGTGGCGTGGTTGACGTCCACCGCCAGCCCCGTCTGCGCCGCGATGGCGTAGCTCGCGGTGCGGGCGCCGCGCAGCCCGATCTCCTCCTGCACGGTCGCCACCGCGTGGACGCCGACGCGAGGGTCGAGGCCGCCGTCCTCCTTCAGCAGCCGCAGCGCCTCGGCGACGATGAAGGTGCCCATCTTGTTGTCGAAGCCGCGTGCGGTGGCGCGACCGCCCATCAGCGGCTGGAACTCGCACTGGTAGGTGGCGACGTCGCCGAGAGAGACCACCTCCGCGGCCTCGTCGCGGGTGGTAGCGCCAATGTCGATCCAGATGTCCTTGATCTCGGGCTTCTTCTTGCGCTCCGCCTCATCCTGCAAATGGATCGCGGTGCGCCCGATCACCCCGGCGAGGCGCTGGCGGCCGTAGACCCACACGCGCTGCCCGATCGCCACCGCGCTGTCGTGGCCGCCGATGGTGCGGAAGTGCAGTTGACCCTCGGCGTCGATGTGGCCGGCGAGCATGATGCGCAGCGGCGCAGCGGGGTTGAGCACGGCGGTGACGTTGCCGTGCACGTCGGTGCTGACAGCATCGGCGAAGGGTTCGACGTAGCTGCGATAAACCCGTGCTGCCGGCTGCTCGTAGCCGGAGGGCGAGGGCGCGTCGGCGATCTGGCGGAGGAAGTTGAGCGAGGCTTGTTGCATGGGCGCATAGCTGCGCGGCGGGGGCGCCGAGCGTCAAGCCCGGACAGGCCGGCTCCACCGCCGCAGTGGCGAACGCCCGCTCGGCCACCAGCACGACTTGGAAATCGACGATCGCTTCTCAACCCACTCACATTGAAGAGCGGCCGGCTACATATCAGCTTACTGCTTCGGTTCTTCGAGGTGAAAGCAGCAGGTTAGCCTCTTCGCGAAAAGAAAAGCCGCGACGTCGAGCATAATCGATCGGACTGCCGGCACCTGCCGAGCGGCGACGCACGGGCGACCAGCCCGCGAGCACTCCGTCCCCCGGCTCTCAGGCGGCGTCGCGACGGGGCAATCTCCAGCCCGGCCCGGCGAAGTGGCAGGTGTAGCCACCGGGGAAGCGATGGAGATAATCCTGATGCTCCGGCTCCGCCTCCCGGAACGGGCCCGCGGGCGCGACGGCCGTGACCACCTCGCCCGGCCAGAGGCCCGAGGCGTCGACGTCCGCGATCGTGTCCAGGGCGACGGCCTTCTGCTCCTCGCTGTCGTAGAAGATGGCTGACCGGTAGCTCGCGCCCACGTCGTTGCCCTGGCGGTCGACCGTCGTCGGGTCGTGGATCTGGTAAAAGAACTCCAGCAGCGCGCGATAGGTCGTCACGGCCGGGTCGAAGACGATTTCGATCGCCTTGGCATGAATCCCGTGATTGCGATAGGTGGCATTCGGCACCTCGCCGCCCGTGTAGCCCACCCGGGTCGACACGACCCCCTCACGCTTGCGGATCAGGTTCTGCATTCCCCAAAGCTGGTCACTCCGAGCATGTGATGAACTGCTCTGAAGCAGACATTCGCTCCGCGGCGGGATGCCCGGCACGGGTTGGGAGCTGCCGGCACGGGTTGGAAGCTGACCGCCGGCATCTCCAGTTGCAGCCCGATGGCGAGCAGCCAACCGTAGATCAGCCCTTCGACGACCTCGCTGACGAACAGGACGCGCTCGGTGCGGCGGTCGCGCGGGCGGCGCAGGGCGCGGCAGGAAGTGAGGGCCGCCGGGATCCGCACGGCGAGAGAGGCCGCGCTCCAGCCGACGAGCGCGCGGTGCGGGGCGAGCGGCCATGGCGCGGCGAGACTCGGCGTCGACACCGGGACGCCGGTGGCCACCGACGACGCCTTGCCGCCCAGCACCAGCCGCTGCTGCTCGGCGCGCACGCCCTCGCTCCTGTCGCTCGCTCCGGTCGGCGCGCTCACCCAATCAGGCCAAGTTGCCGCGCCTTGAAAATGGCTTGCGTCCGCCGCGCCACCCCCGGCGCGGCGAGCAAGGCCTGCATGTGGCCGCGCGCCGTGTGCTCGGACAGGCCGAGATGATGCCCGATCAACCTGTTCGACAAGCCCTGCCCGGCGAGGTCGAGCACCTCGCGCTGCCGCTCCGTCAGCAGCGGGCGAGCGGCGCCGCAGCCGAGTGGGGCGAGGGGCGACTCGTCCAGCATGGCGCGCACCACCGCGATCATCCGCTCGGAGCGCCCGGTCTTGGACAGAAAGGCGGCGGCGCCGCGGCGGAGCGCCGCCGCAACTGTGTCGGGCCGGTCGTGCCCGGAGACGACCACGCTGCACGCCGCCGGCCATCGCTGCAGGATCAGCCCTATCCCCTCCAGCCCACCGCGGCCGGGCAGCTGGATGTCGAGCAGCACGATGGCGGGAGCAACAGCAGCGCTCGCCAGCGCCTCGTCCAGCGAAGCATAGCCGAGAACAACCGCGCCGGCGAACGCCGTCGCAAGCATCGCGACGACGCCGGCGCGGAACAGCGCGTGGTCGTCGATGATGAGAAGGGTGTCGGGCGCTATGCTGACCTTGCCGAGACCTTGTGTGTAGCGCGGCGGCAGCCGTGGCGTCATCGCCTCCCGACCAGTCCTGATGGACTATACCGTGGCGCCTCGAAAGACTGTATGCCCGGTTAATAAAATCTTAAGCGCAACGGACAGCACGGTGGGCACGTCCCCGCCGCCCGCACCTTCGCGCCGTCCCCGCTTGCCGCCGCATGCCGAGGTGCCGATGACGAACTACAGCTTCAACATCGGCTCGACGGGCGACCTGCAGACGGCGCTGACCGACATCGACGTCGGCGGCGCCGATGCGGCGGCCGGCAACACCTACACCTTCACCTTTACGCAGAGCGTGACGCTGTCGAGCCAGCTGTACGCGGTCAATCTCGCCAGCGGCAATGCGCTGACCATCCAGGGCAACAACGCCACCCTGTCCGGCAACAACCAGTACAACGGCCTGTTCGTCTACGCCGGCACGGTGATCGTCAGGTTGTCGACGTTCACCG
>CALMGA010000406.1 GCA_937863205.1 uncultured Beijerinckiaceae bacterium
CAACCCGCCTCCACACCGCGACCGGCTGGGCGCCCAAGATTTCGATCGATCGGACGATTGCCGACCTGATGGACGACGCACGGACGCGGCAGAAACTCAAACTCAGGATGTCATGAATTAGAGGGCTGATGAAGAACATCTTCGTTCGAAGCCGCGCGACGCATCGAGGGTTTGCTGTTTTGCGTGAATCCGAGTGAGACCGCGGTGTCACAACTTCTGGCTTGGCCGCCGGATCGGATCAGGTGGCGACCGTAAGCAGCTTGTTCTGGTTGTCAGACGAG
This sequence comes from uncultured Beijerinckiaceae bacterium, assembly GCA_937863205.1. The sequence continues at coordinate 282 of CALMGA010000406.1, forward strand.
CAGTGGGTGGTGAGCGGCCCGTTCGTGCTGATCAACCAGCCCAGGGCGCGCCGGGTCCGATGACCGCCGCGTGCTGTCGGGCATCATTCACGTGCTGAGCAGCGGCTCGCGCTGGCGCGATTGGTCAGCTGAATACGAGTCGCCACCACGGTGTACAACCGCTTCAACAGGGAGACAGCTGACTTCCTGTCCGCCATCGCCGGCGGACACCGTTCCTGCGGTGACATCGCCGATGCGCTCGCGACCATGACGATCATCGCTGCAGTCTACGCCGCACCGCAGCGGAGGCGGAGCGTGAGCCTCTATCGCACGAGGCGGTGGTGAGCGCCCCGCAACGCTCGTTTGGTGGTGATGGCGCGTTTGATGAGGCCCGTGACGCAAGCCGCAAGCAGCGGAAGCGCGTTCCGCTCGCGAAGTTTTATCTGAAGACTACTGCATTATTGACGTTCGCGGAACCGACACTTGAAATACGTTGTCACCATAGGCAAGTCGCTGATTCTATTCTTGCGACTACCGCTCGTCGCAAATTTCCCGTTGCCTCCGGGAAGGTTCATTGGGTACAATGCCACGTGGCGAGGATCTCTGTGCCAACGGAAAACATCAAGCCATCATGAAAGCCGTTCTGCTCGCCGGAGGTCTTGGAACACGCTTGTCGGAAGAAACGGCATTGCGTCCCAAGCCGATGATCGAGATCGGCGGCCGGCCGATCCTGTGGCACATCATGAAAATCTATGAGGCCGCCGGCATCAACGACTTCATCATTTGCCTCGGCTATCTCGGCTACACGATCAAAGAATACTTTTCAAACTACTTCCTGCATCTCAACGATGTCACGATCAACATCGCCGACAACGCTGTGAAGGTGCACACGAGCCGCGGCGAACGGTGGACGCTGACCCTGATCGATACCGGCCAGGACACGATGACCGGAGGTCGCCTGAAGCGCATCGCGGATCACCTTGGCGATGAAACCTTCTGCATGACCTACGGCGACGGCGTCGCCGACATCGACATCCGGGCGCTCGTTGACCACCACCGCCGCCATGGACTGGCCGCAACGGTGACCGCGGTTCGCCCGCCTGCCCGCTTCGGTGCGCTGGAACTCGAAGGCGACCGCGTTCGAGGTTTCGTCGAGAAGCCACACGGCGACGGGAGCTGGATCAACGGCGGCTTCTTTGTGTTGGAGCCCTCCGTGATCACCCGCATCGAGGGAGACACCACGATGTGGGAACGCGAGCCGCTGGAGTCGCTCGCCCGCGACGGCCAGCTTTCCGCCTTCAAACACGGCGGCTTCTGGCAGCCCATGGATACGCTGCGTGACAAGCGTCATCTTGAAGAGCTTTGGCAAAGCGGTAAGGCCGACTGGAAGCGGTGGTGACCGCCGCCGCGCCGAGCCGTGCGTTCTGGGCGGGTAAACGCGTCCTTCTTACCGGCCATACCGGGTTCAAGGGTAGTTGGCTCGCTCTCTGGCTGGAAGAGTTGGGCGCCGAAGTCATCGGCCTGTCGCTCGCGCCCGAGACGGCGCCATCGTTGTGGGACATGCTCGGGCGGCCGGGGGGTGCGCGGTTGGGCGATATCCGCGATCCCGAGGTCGTGGCCGCGGCCTTCGCGATGGAGCCCGAGGTTGTCCTTCACCTCGCCGCACAGGCCTTGGTCCACCTCTCCTACGATCGGCCGGCGGACACCTTCGCAACCAACGTGGTGGGTCTCTGCAACGTGCTCGACGCCGCGCGGCGTGCGCCCGGCGTGCGCGTCGTGGTCAATGTCACCAGCGACAAGTGTTACGAGAACGTCGAGCAGGTCTGGGCATATCGTGAGACCGAGCGGATGGGCGGCTCCGATCCCTACAGTGCCAGCAAAGGCTGTGCGGAGTTGGTGACGGCGAGCTATCGACGCTCGTTCTTCCACGAAATGCATGGACCCTTCCTTGCCTCGGCGCGCGCCGGCAACGTCATCGGTGGAGGCGATTGGTCGCGCAACAGACTGTTGCCGGACTGTGTCCGTTC
>CALMGA010000407.1 GCA_937863205.1 uncultured Beijerinckiaceae bacterium
GCTGAGCGCCGCCTCGATCGGCGCCGCGGCGGTGCCGTCGGCATGGCCGAGCTGCCGCGCCAGGGCGTCCGGCGTCGGGAAGGCGTCCTCGGCCAGCTCGGGCAGGGCTTCAGGCCGGCCGGCCTCCGCAGCCTCGATGTCAGCGGCGCCCTCGAACAATCGGCGGGCCAGCGCCGCGACCGGCCCGTAAGGGCTGTCGCCCGGCCGCATCAGCACCATCCGCCAGACGCCGACGCCCTCGATCTCGCCCGGCGCGACGATGCGCGGCACGAGGCCGGCGCGCAGGAACGAGGATTTGCCGGCGCCGCTCGGCCCGATCACCGCCAGGACCGGCACACCCGATGCCGCAGCGGCCTTCAGCTGGTCAAGCGCGCGGCTGATCTCACGGCCGCGTCCGAAGAACATCGCGGCGTGCTTCATGCCGAACGGCTCCAGCCCGCGGAACGGCGAGCCGCGCTCGGCCGGCCACAGCACCGTGCGGTCGCCAAGGACGTGGCGCTTCAGCCAGTCGCGCAGCAGCGCCTCGGCCTGCACCTCGAAGTCGTCGAGGGTGGCATAGGTCTGGTAGGCGCCCTTGAACTGTCCCTCGGCGGTCAGGAAGAGGTCGTCGGTGAAGCGCTTCAGCGCCGTCCACTGCCGCTCGGTCTCGGCGCGGTCGGGCGCGTCGAGGCTGACCTGCGGCGGCGTCGGCCAGCGAAAGATGTAGATGTCGGGGCTGTCGCCGTAGCGTCCCTGCTGCCGGGCGCGGATGGCGCTCTGGATCTCGAAGGCCGTGCCGCTGAGATAGCTCTCGCCCGGCGGCAGCTGTTCCTCCGGCGGCAGGGCGGCGTGAAAGGCCTGCGACAGCGGGCTGCCGATGCGCCCGCGCAGGATGGCGAGGACGATGTCGCACTCGCCCGAGCGCGGGATCTGCGGCTGGAAGCCCTCGTGAGCGGAGTAGAAGCGCTCTTCCCAGCGCACCGCCTGGAGCCGGGCCGTGTCGCCGAGGATCGCGTTGAGGCGATCGACCACGCGGCTGACGCGGCGGCGCTCGGCCATGACGTCGTTGGGCGAGGACACGAAGATCCGAACGATCCGCATCGCGCAGGTCCTGTCGATCCTCTCATCGCCCCGGCCGGCGACGCCGGACACCGTCAGCTTCGCCGTGCGGCATCTTGCTTTTATTATGCGCCGTCGGCAAGCCGCGCGGCTGTGATGTGGTCAAGATAAAGATCGGCGGCGCTGGGTGGTCGCGTCCGCACCCGCGCCAGCGTCGTCCAGCAGAAGACCGGCAAGCCGGTGCAATTCGAGTTGCTCGACCCGGCACGGGCCAGCATGCTGGCTTGGCTGGAACGGCGAGGCGGCACGGAGGCCGAACACGTCTTCCCGAGCCGTGTCGACCACTCTCGACCCATCAGCACGCGGCAATACGCCCGGCTCGTTGACGAGTGGGTCAGCGGCATCGGCTTGCAGTGCGAAGACTACGGCACCCACTCCCTGCGTCGGACAAAGGCGTCGATCATCGACAAGCAAACCGGCAATCTGCGCGCCGTGCAGATCCTGCTCGGGCACACCAAGATCGAGAGCACGGTGCGCTACCTGGGGGTGGACGTCGAGGACGCGCTCACCCTGGCGGAACGCACGGAGATCTGACCATCTACGGCTCCGGCAATAGTGCGTCGGAGCCGTACAGCGCCCATGCCAGTCGATCCCGGAGCTTCGCTACCTGCTCGGGAGCGGACGAAAGCGCTCTTTCGTGGGCCGCCACAGGATCCCGACGGGACGGCGACCTCACCGTGATCAACCGGCTCGGCGACATCGTCGACGGCTGCGTCGCCGTCATCGGCCGCGTCGAAGAGGCGGGCGTGCTTCCGGCCGAGAACGCGGTCGGCCTCGCCCCCTACGGCGTCGGCGCGGTGGTCGACACCCTCGACGCCGCCAACATCGGCGAGGGCCGGGTGGTGGCGGTGAGCCGGGGCTACAAGCTGCAGGGCGCGATCAAGACCGCCGAGCGCAAGCTGGCGGCGGGCGAGCTGCGGCACGGCGGCCAGCTGATGATGGCCTGGGCGGTTGGCAACGCCAAAGTCGAGGTTAGGGGCAGCGCCGCGACGATCACCAAGCAGGCGTCGGGCACGGCGAAGATCGACCCGCTGATGAGCCTCTTCGACGCCCTGGCGCTGATGAGTGGCAATCCGTCGGTGCCGAACGCGGTGTCGGTGTACGAGGAGAAGGGCTGCTGGTTCTGTGATCAGCGACTCGACGTCGGTCCGGGTTTCGGGTTGTTCGGCGGTGGGGAAGGCTTCTTGGGCGGATTGTCGGGCGGCGGTGGTGACGGACGATTGGCCACGAAGCGTTTCCGGTGGCAGGCTCGCGTCGACCAGGAGGAGTCGAGACATCGCAAGCCTATCGCCTTCGGCGCTGCCGACGAGATGCCTTTTCGACCAGTCGGGAGGGCCCGCGGGACGACCACGGTCGCCCGCTCATCTCGGTATGGCGCTCGATCATCAAGTGCGCTCCATTCCGAGCGTGCCGCGATCGAGTTTAAGGAGTTGATCTCAACAGCACAGTCGCGTTTCGGCGGGTTGACGCCGTCGATCCATCGTCCCTAAACTGGTCGCGCTTCGAAGACGTGGCTTGCAGACGAGGCGACCCCGATGAATATATTGTCGTTGCGCGTTATCGCGGTGATACTCGCCGCCTGCACGGCCTCAAGCGCAGTCGTGCCCGCCTCAGCCGCCCTGACGGACGATCAAGTCAGGATCATGTACGACGCCCTTCTCTACGCCAGCCGCGGCTCCAAGCTGACCTACGTCCAGACGACGACGGCCGCGCGCTGCATGACCAAGGCGATGCGGGAGTTCAATAGACCGAGCTACGAGTGGGCTCTGTCGTACTACAAAGGCGACCTCAAGCAGGAGCAGATCGATCGCGATCCTCTCAATATGCTCGACCTGCTGACGGACATCGGCGGCTCATGCCAGCGGATTGCGATCGGCGGCGGGATGATGTTGATCAGGCTCTCCCGCCCGAGCGCGAGCGATCGTCAGGCGGTGGTCGCGGTCAAGGGTCGGAGCTTCCCCCACGAGGTCGGCGCGGCTCGGCCGACGGAATTGCTAACCGCGCACATCGACCTAAGCGCGTCGGAATACCCGCTCAAGGCGCTGGCAGTCGTGCAGATGGCGCTGTGTTCGAACCACACCTGCCCCTTTTCCATCCTCGTCTTCCAAGATGGCAAGTGGAACGAGGTCGCATCGTTCGAGAGCTGGAGCGCTCCCTACGTCGTCCACAAGGAGGCAGCGGCGATCGGGGACATTGTGTACTTCGATCACATCACGAACGACTGCATGGCTTGCTCGCCGCCGCTGCCGGTGCGCATCACCTGGATCGAGAGCAAGCAGCACTACGGCGAAGCGAGAAAGGTTCCAGCCTCCGACGCGAAGCGCTTCGACCTCCACGCGATCAAGGGCGATTGAGAGGAGGCTCAGTCTCCGCAGCCGCCGGCGTAGTCGACGTGGGCTTCGTCGGCGAGCTGCTTGGAGATCGCCTCCGCCCGCGCCATTAGCTTGGCGTAGTGCACCTTCTTCCGGGCGAGCGGTTCCGTGCCGTCCAGCAGTTCGCCCGCCTGTTCGTAGATGTCAAAGAGCGCTTGCATGCGGCTTCCGGCAGAGACGCTGTCCTTGTTGAGGGCGGTCAGCACCTGCTGGTAACCGTCCATCCGCTCCTTGAGCATGTGAAGCGACTGCTTCAGCTCGACAGGGGTCTTCGGATAGGTGCCGCGCGGCGTGTTGCCCAACCCGCAGTCAGTGTCGAAATCCACGTAGTACCGGAACAGCTTCGAGTCTGTGCCAAAGTAGTACTTCGTTAAAGACTCGTTCTTCTCTCCGATCTTTTTTGCGTCTGCGCCGGAGATAAAGTGGTACATGTCTTCCGCTCCGACAGAATCGCCGATGATCGCGAGCATGAGTGTCGTGACGGTGAGCGAAGGAGAGTAGCGCTTCGACATGGCAAACGTCCGTTCCGGCACGGCGCCAGAAGACAGCGGCGCCGATCACGGCCGGCAGAGTACTGCCCGGACCACTGCCTGAACAGACCTGATGCAGCTTGACTATGCATAAGCCTGTTTAGGCCTGGAAGACGACGACGCTGGTGGCCGGCCTAAGCCTACGCGGCATCGTGGCGCCCTTCGTGCTCGACGGCGACGTCGACCGAGCGTGTTTCGAGGCCTACATCGAGCACGTGCCCGAGCTTCGACCCGACGACATCGTCGTCATGGACAATCTGCCGACGCACAAGGGAACACGGGTCGAAGCCCTGATCGAGGCCGCCGGCGCCAGCCTGCGCCTGCTGCCGCCCTACAGCCCCGACTTCAACCCCATCGAGAACGCCTTAGAGATGCGCCGCCACGGCACAGTCGTTGCCGGCGCAATCGTCGTCATCTCCATAGGCTCCGACCTCGTCGCCGGCGTTGTCGATCCCGTCGGTTCCCCGGCGACTCAAGGCGAAATCTTACGTCCGGTTCCATGTGCAATCCACTCAATTGCGGCTACTCGGCTTTCGGCCAGTACGCGTCGTAGAGCTTCGGACAGCAACTTCATCGAGAGCATCGTGGGCAGTCCCACGCGATAGCAGGAGACGACGTGGTCGCAGGAGGGCGGGCGGGGGC
>CALMGA010000408.1 GCA_937863205.1 uncultured Beijerinckiaceae bacterium
GATGACAAAGAGGTCGCTTGCGAGGTCCTTGGCGCCATGGCGAGCGGCCAGGTGGGCAAGCTGCTCGACCATGTCGATGATGTAATCCAGCGTCTCCAAGAGATCCGCCAGGGGTTGCGAATCCGGCATGTGCTCCCCGGCGTTCAACTTGCGGCCTCCCTCTGCACGTGAATGCCTGGACGCTCAGGCCGCTTCGGAGCTTGCCGCGCGGCGGCGGAAGACCACGGGGTGGTCTAGGTCGTTCAGGGGGCAGCCCTCGCGCGCCTCGCCCTTGAGCTGCGGCTGCAGCGGCGCGCCGGGACGAGTCTTGCTCCGGATGTCGTCGCCCGTGTAGCGGATGGAGGCGGCGCGTCGCGGCTGGTAGCGGTGCAGATTGCCGCCGGCGCCGTGCAGGGTCCGGTAGTGGTGGACGAGAACGTCGCCTGGCTGTGTATCGAAGTGCACAATGTCGAAGTCCTCGGGGTGGCCTTCGATGTCGGGCACCGGCTCGCCGACCGAACCTGGCAGCACGGTCTGGGTCACGAACACGTTGGGTGCGTAGAGGCGGCCGTCGCGATGGGAGCCGCGCACGTATTGCAGGGCGCCATTCTCGAGGGTAACCGGATCGGCCGGCACCCAGAGGACGCAGCAGTCGTCGCCTTCGACGTTCAGGTAGGTTGCGTCCTGATGGTAGGCGGTGCGCTCCCGCGTCTGCGGCTCCTTCACGAAGAGCTGGTCGTGGTAGTAGCGGACCTCGTTCGATCCGAGCAGCGCGCCGGCGATCTCAGCGAACGGGCCCGCCATGATGAGCCTGCGGAAGCGGTCGTGCCGGCTGGCCAGCGCCGTGTCGACGAAGAAGCTTCCCTTGGCTGCGTCCAGTGCATCGACGAGCGGCTGCTTTCCGCTCTGCCGCACGTATTCGACGAGACCGGAGATGTCGTGCTGCCCGCCATCGGCCTGCGCGAGGCTCGCGTCGTCGTGCACCGCATAGGCGTTCATGATGCCGGTGAGGTCGTAGGCTGAGGCGCTGGCGTTCAGCGATTTCAGGCCATCGTCGATGCAGGACCGCAGGAGGTTCACGGTCTGCAGGTCGAGAACGCCGCGCAGGAGCACGACGCCGGCCATGTGGTAGGCGTTGATCTCGTCGGGGGTGATGGCGCGCGCAAGTTTGTGTCGCATGGTTCGAGGCTCACAGAAGGATGCGGGTGCACGGACGCGGAACGGCTCGGCGCCAGGACGCATCGGGCAAGCGCTGATGATCAGAGATGGGTGGAGAGGTTCAGGCCGCTTCGCGCGGCATCCGCTGCCAGAGCGCGGCTCGCGGATCGGGAAGGTGCCCGTAAGCGTAGATGTCCTTCAGGAGGTCGGCGCACATCGGCATGCGGAATGCCAAGCACTCGCCGCCTCCGGGGACACTCTTCCCGCCGCCGTAGGCATGGGCGAGGCCGAGCGGTGTCGTCAGCAATGACACCTCGACATAGGACGCGAGCGTGCCGGCATCGACGACGGTCTGCAGGTGGCTGTAGCCCTGCTCTATGGCCCACTCCGCGATCGCCGCCATGAAGCCGGCCTTCACCGCCCTGAGATTGGACTTGTCCCGCTGGGTCGGCAGGACCATCCAGCGGGTGCCTTCGCAGATCCTGGCGTCGCGCGGATCGATGCCGTTCTCGACGAGGTGCGGGAAGTAGTCGGCGATCAGCGACGAGCGGAGGGACGGCGTCAGCCTGAGATGCGCCCGAATGGCACCGGTCTCGTCCTGATCAAAGAGGTATGCCGCATCGTCGGTGTCGTATTGATCGATCTCCACATCGTTGGCAGCCGGCAGCGACCAGCCCCTGTTCTTGATGAAGACATCGTGGCGCAGCCTGAAGAGCTTTTCGAATGTCCGGCGATGCTGCGTTCTCTCGTAGCCATAAAGCACGTTAATCATGCTCTGCCTCCGTTCTCATGACGAAGGATTAACAAAAGGCAGCGCAGGCTGCGCTCCCAAGAACTTGGGAGTTGACATCACAGATTGATCTCGCCGAGGCGCAGCGCCTGGATGACGGCATAGACCCTCTTGGTTGCATCGAGCTTGCGCTTGGCGTTCTCGACATAGGTCGTCACCGTCTCGCGGCCGATGCCGAGGATCATCCCGATCTCGTCGTCGCTTTTGCCGGTTGCCACCCAAGTCAGGACCTCGCGCTCGCGGGCGGTCAGGGGGATCGGCGTCGCGCTGGTGCGACGCTCGCGCAGGAGAGCCCTCTGCAGAGCTTGATGGCTGTAGATGCCGATGATTTCCATCGCGCTCCTCGCGCGAGGGGAGAGGTTGGGATCGCGCCCGCAAGGACTGAAGATGGAGACGCGACCTGCTGCCGTGCGGATCGGGATCATCAGTCCGTCGGTGGCGCCGAAGTCCCGTCCCTCGTCAATGATGTGTTGGGCGCTGCGGGAGGAGAGTTTCTGCCGGACGTCGGTCCAAGCGAAGGGCGAATACTCATCCCTCACCGCAAGCATCACCGGGTCTTTCTGGAGGTAGTTCTTTCGCTCATAATGCTCGATGTATGTCTCCGGTCGGTTATTATAAATCAGGCCATCGTGCATGCTCATGCCCGGACCCGGCATATCGGCAACAGTGACGAACAGGTATCCGAACCACTCCAGTTCCTGCGCGATCCTCTCGCATATGTCTTTGACGTCGGAGAGCGCCTTCATGCTTTCCACGAAGTCGAGCGCCCTTTTGCCGAAGTCGTCCAGCATGATGTCCATCACAGCTTACCTTCTCGATCCCTTCCGTCGCCGTTTGGTGAAGCGACGCTATCGATCAGCACACTGACGTCTGATTGAGAAGAGAAGCTTCTGCCGGTCGGCAAGGATGAGGCAACGTAACACAACCGCAGCAGAAACAGCCATTTAGCGTCGTGGGCTCTGTGCGGGACAACGTTGCTCTATTGGAACCGTCACTTCAGCGCCGACGCGATCGCCACGCTGAGCCGCACCTCCGGCCCGAGCCAATGCGCCTCCTCAGGCATCAGCCTGGCACCGGCCGCGCTCGCCTCCGTCTGCGTCTTCGCCCTGGCTTCCGCGATGTCGGATCACCCGCTCGCGACCTTGCTCGCGGCGGTATGACGTCGCCATGGCATACCATCCGCCCGGGGACATGCGCGGCGAGCACGGCTTGGCAGCGCCAAGGATCAAGGTGCGAAAACACCAAAACCGCCCGTCGGCCGGGGGCGGCCGCCGATGAAAGTGGCGGTCCTGAAACGCGAAAAGCGCCCCACCGGCCGGAGCCAGCGGGGCGCGAGATCGGGTGTTTGGTGACGGCTTACCCGGCGCGTGAGGCGACCGGATGATGTTCGCGCGTTTGTGCTGTCCGACGCTAGCCGTTCGGCCCGGCGATCACCGTATAACCGAAGGTCGCTGCCGACCCTTGATTGACGTTGAACTGCAGGACCGACCCGTTGTTGCCCACCAATGTCACGTTGGCGCCGCCATAGGGCGTCAACTGCACCGTAGGGGGACTATTGTACGGCTTCGAGAACGTCACCGTGATGGTCGTAGCCGCGTTGGTCGAGACGGACAGGGTGCCGGCCGCATCGGTCGCGGTCGTGCCGGACAGCGGCGCAACGCTGCTGCCCGAGGCGTTGGAGGTGAGGGCGGGTACGCCGCCGGCGCTGAGAAGATGGTTGCCGACGCTGGTGTTCCCGCCGCTGACGATCGACCCGTCGCTCTTGATGGCGGCACCGGCAGGCCCGACCAGCCCGGCCGTCACCTCGGCCTGCACGAAGCTGACCGCCTGCCCCGAAGGGAGCGCCGCAGTGGTGGCACTGGCAAGCGTGGCGGTCGAGCCGGTGATGGCCGTGACTGTGTCGTTGGCTGGTAGGCCCGCACCGGTGATCGTCTCGCCGACGACGACGTTGGTGGTGGAGGTGAGGGGGATCGCGGTGGAACCTGAGGTGACGGCGGCGCTGATCGTGGTGTTCGCCATCGTGACCCCTGTGACGGTACCGGTTTCGCGGTTCCAGCCCTTGTAGAGCGGCATGCCGGCAATCACCGTCGCCGACCGAGCGTCGTTGACGAGCGCAGGATTGCCGGACTGGCTGTTCCCGGTCACGACATTGTCGTGCATCGACGGCGGGCAGGTCGTGCCGTCGAGCAACAGAGGCGCGGCCGAGACGTTCGCGAAATTGTTGTCGTGGACGCTCGACATTCCGTCGATCGCGCAGGGGACGTTGGTCAGTTCCAGGGCGTTGACCTGCCCGATGAAGGTGTTGTCATGGATGCTGTGCCGCTTGCCGCCGGTGATCGATACTCGGTAGCTATTCGAGCCAACGGGGATTTGCAGGTTGTCGTGCCACTGGATGTCATCCCAGCCCTGGATGAGCGAGCCCAAGTTGCTGTTCAGGTTGCCGTTGGAGACTTGTAGGAGGTCATAGCCCGTGACCAAGCCGGCTTGCGCGATGAAATCGTAGTCGTTGCCAACGGTGGTCGGGTCTTGGAAGCGGATGCCTTGGATCAGCTGGGTCGATGCTGGGCCGCCGATCGTCGCGAATGAGTGTCCGTAATCAAGCTCGTCGTGGTCGAAGGTCCAGTCGATGACACCAGTCGCAGGTGCCGCCGCTTGAATGCTGATGCACGCGCTGGTGTGGTCTAGATTGCTATTGCTGCCAGAGTTGATGCCGCCGATGCACTTGCTATTCGAT
>CALMGA010000409.1 GCA_937863205.1 uncultured Beijerinckiaceae bacterium
GAAGCAAGATGGCGGCTACAAGCCTAGCGTAGTCTGTGATACGCTCACCCTTTGGTGGGGGAGGTGGGCCGTGGCGAAGAAAGTACTTCCGCGATATGCGGTCTGGAACAATAAGGGAGGCGTTGGCAAAAGCTTTCTTACGTTCATAATGGCGACGGAATATGCGGTCACTCACCCTGATGAGCATGTTGTAGTAATAGACATGTGCCCGCAAGCAAATGGCAGTGAAATATTGCTTGGCGGCAATGGCTCAGGCTCGACAGCTCTAAGCGGCTTGTTAGCGAAGTCTCCTAGACAGACAATAGGCGGCTACTTCGATGCTCGTATTACATCACCTCATCGCCAGACGGGAACAGAGTCAAGTTTTGTTGTTGGTCTTAACTCGTACAACAAAAATCTTCCGACCAACATGTCCCTAGTCGCCGGCGATCCTTCATTAGAGATTCAAGCGCAAGCGATTAATCAAATTGCTGTGCAAACACTTCCCGCTAATTCATGGGCTAATGTTCATTCATGGGTAACTGATATAGTGGCAGCCGCGTCTGTCCAGCACACAAATGCCATATTTTTTATTGATTGCAATCCTAGTTTTGCTGCCTATACAGAAATTGCTCTCCTGGCATCAACTCGCCTAGTCATTCCCTGCACAGCGGACGGCTCTTCCGCGCGTGCGATCGACAACGTGGGGCAGCTTCTCTATGGGGTGGGCGTTCCACCCGCATATTCATCTGTCAATTTTGCAGCCAAGACCAAAACCTATGGAATGGGGTTGCCTTCAATACATATGGTTCCATTAAATAGAAGTACGCAATACGACAAAAAGTCATCAAAAGCTTTTGGAGCAATGTATGACGAGATAAAGAACAGGGTTGTTTCTCTTAATAAACATATACCTTCGTCATTTTCGTGTTCTAAAAGCGATTGCTTTTTGGATATTCCAGATGCTCACGCTGTCTCTGTTGTTTGCTCTCATTTGGGATTACCCCTCAGCTCACTAAAAGTTAAAAGATATCAGATTCATACACGGGATACGCAGGTTAATAGCGATCCGCTTGATAGATATGTGACTGCGGTGGGAACGCTAGTCGGGCTGCTCTGAACTTATCGGTGACGCTGCCAGTACCCCACAAAGTCCGGTGAGGTCGCCTTCATCGTCGCCAGCTTCGTCAGCCGGCGAAGCTGATCGCCATTGCTGACCCGGCGGTTGTCCTCGCGCCAGCCAGCCTCTTGCGCATAACGCAGCAGGTAGGCGCCCGCGATATGGTGGTGGTGCCCGGCCTCGGCCCGGCGGAGGCGGCTGAAGTACTCCTCCGCCATGTTGGTGCAGGCGCCGTCCAGGCTGTACGCCTTGGAATGGTCGATGCGCTTCATCTCGAAGTTGGCGTGCAGGCTGTCCCAGCCCGGCGCCGCATCGGCGTGAACAACGGTGCCTTTGGCGATCCGGTTCTTGATGAAGCCATGGGCAGCGCTTTCCGACCGGAACACGGCCGGGACGCTGTTGCCGCCGCGCTCGCGGATGATGATGACCGACTTGCGCTTGCCGTTCTGGTTGATGGCGAGGCCGCGATGAATGCGGTTCTCCTTGAGGTTGCGAGGCTTGATGTAGCCGCCGAAGTAGGCGCCATCGATCTCGGCCACCTTGCCCTCGCCGCCGATCGTGCGGCCCTTCATCTCCTCGGCCATCGCTTCGCGCAGCTTGTGGGCGAGCACGAAGGCCGTCTTGTAGTCGACGCCCAGGTCGCGGGAGAGGGCGAGCATGGACTTGCCCTTCACCTCGTTGACGAAGATCGCGATGGCGAGGAGGTAGGTGGCGATCGGCATCTTGTGGAAGGCGAACAGGGTGTTGCTCGTCAGGGAGAAGTCGCGGGCGCACTCCTTGGCGCGGCAGCGGAAGCGAGGGGCGCCGTTCGGCCGGCGGCAGTTGTAGGCATCGAGGCAGCCGCAGTGCGGGCAGACCGGCTCGCCGTTGGTCTCAGGCCAGCGGATCGCGGCGAAGGTCGTCTCGGCTTCGTCCTTCGTCAGACGCGCGACCTTGGCGAGGCTGATCGTCTTGGCGCGGGGGGAGAGGAGGAAGTGGACGGACATCTGCGTTCTGCGTTAGGTTTCTGACGCTGAACGTAGGTTTCTATCCTTGTGCTGTCAACAGAAAGCTTTCATATTCCGCAGGTTTCATCTGCGGAGGTAAGGCATGGCGACGACGGACAGAGAGAAGGAATGGAGCGTCAAGGCGAGCCGCTTTCTCAAAGCGCAGCTCAAGCGAGCTGGCGTCGGCTACAAGGAGCTAGCCGATCGCCTGAACAAGCACGGCATGGAGGAAAGCGAGACGTCGATCACGGGCAAGTTGGCACGAGGCACGTTCGCCGTCTCATTCCTGTTCGCCTGTCTTGCCGTGCTTGAGCTTGAAGGGGTACGGCTGGAAGAACTTTAGCCTGAGAAGTATTTGCCTTGGCTCACTTCCCGAGAAACCGAACTCCTGTTCCTAAGCAGGGCTGGATCCAAATCGGGATCATCGTAGGTTTTATCATCGTCATTTTGCTTGTTCTCATCGTTCATCTGGGGGTCGGGCACAATAATGGTGCCGAGCCAATAAGTAAAAAATACTACATTAAGGCCCAGGAAGAAGAAAGCTGGATAGAGAAGTTTATTTACGATCCTGTTGCGACTTTCACCTTTGTTCTGACCGGAGCAACTATTGGCCTGTACTTCGCAACCCGAAGATTGTGGGATGCAACCGAGAGATTGGTCAAAGGGGCTGATGAGACCGCACAAAGGCAGCTCAGAGCTTACGTTGGCATCAAGGAAGTATTCGTTTCCGAACGAGACGGCGCTTTTCAGCCTATAGAACTTACTGTCAAAGCCAAGAACTTCGGATCTACACCCGCCATTGCTTACCAAATTCGCTACGGCTGGGCGAATCGACGAGCTGGACACGGAAAGACGCCGGAAGAACTGCCGTTTCGGTTCAATCCATCTACTTTGATGCCCAGCGCCATTGACGAGACAAACATCATCCGCCCGCCAAAAGTATCCATCGAACCAGGGGTGATCTGGGGAACAATCATTTATCGAGATGTTTTTGGACACCATCGACATACAGACTTCCGCCTGATCTCCCGGATGGACAGCAACAAGTTCACCCCCGACACAAGTGGAAATGAAAGTAGTTAGCATCAACACCACAACCCGCGCGATCACCTCACACCTCCTTGCGAAGGTGCGTTTCTCGACCGCTTCCCTATCCTCCTATAGGCTGCTACGCCGACCACGATTACCGTCACGGCGAGGACGGTAAACGAGGCGATGACGGCAATGTCGGCCAAGTCGAATATCGAGTCGTTGTCGGCAGCACTCGACGTGGCAAACCGCGTAATGGTCGCGTCGCTGATAACGACCGCCCTTGCGGCGATCGTGGTCGCCATCTCCACGTACCTGATTATCCAGTGGCAAGGCAGGCTGGACAAGCTCAAGGATGCGGAGTTTGCGACGTATAAAGTGGAGGCTGGCAAAGCCGTGGCGGAAGCCGGCGCTGTAGCAGCAACGGCAAACAAGAACGCAGCAGTAGC
>CALMGA010000410.1 GCA_937863205.1 uncultured Beijerinckiaceae bacterium
CCGCCTTGGCGTGGTCGCCGCTCTTGCGCGCGGCGTCGAGGTCGCGGAACAGGTTGCCGAGCTCGCGGGCGTCGGCCTGGCGCAGGAAGGTGTAGATTTCGGCGATCAGCGCCGGCACGCTGGTCTTCTCGTGCATCGACTGGTCGGGCAGCGGGCCGAACTCCGAGCGCAGCGCCGCGATCATCCAGCCCGAAAGGTAGATGTAGCGACCCTTGGTCGAGCCGAAGTGCTTCTTGATCGCGATCATCTGCTGCTGGGCGACGAAGCCGTGCCAGCAGCCCAGCGACTGCGTGTACTTCGCGGGGTCGGCATCGTACTCCGCCATGTCGGCGCGCAGGATGCCGGCCGTGTAGCGGGCGATGTCGAGGCCGGTCTGGAAGCGGTTCTGCAGGCGCATGCGGGCGACGGCTTCGGGGCTTATGCCGGCCCAGGTGCCGTGCTTGCTCTCGATCAGCTGCTCGATGGAGGACAGATCGGCGGTGTAGGACACAACAAACTCCCGGGTTGTCGATGGAACAAGGAAAGCGGCGCCGGAATGTCGAAGCCCTGCGGGCGCGGACGATGGCGCCACTCCCTCGGAGGCGCCACCCCTCGGAAGCGCTTGGCGCTAAAGTCACCAGCGAGGCCGCAAGCGCAAGATCGCCGCGCGGCCATTCGGGTCACGCTGTGTAAAGTTTACAGGCTGGCTTGTAACATGGTAAAGCCTTGACAATGGCCACAGCAGCGCAAACGGCAGCCGCCCCACCGCCCGGCGCGCGCAAGATCCTCGCCGGCCCGCGCTTGAAGCGGCTGCGCCGCGAGCGTGGCCTCACCCAGGCGCGGATGGCCGACGAACTGGCCGTGTCGCCGTCCTACCTCAACCTGATGGAGCGCAACCAGCGCCCGATCACCGTGCCGGTCCTGGCCCGGCTCACCGACCGATACGGGATCGATCCCCGCGAGTTCATGGAGGACCGCGCCGACGCCGCCGTGGTCGACCTCGAACAGGTGCTGGCCGATCCGCTGTTCCGCGACGCGCCGGTCGGGCGCGCCGAGTTGCACGATGCCGCCGAATACGCGCCTTCGCTGATCGCGGCGATGCAGCGGCTGTATCGCGCCTATGCTTCGGCCAGGGAAACAGCCGAAGCCCGCCTCATCGCCAGCGCCGGACGCCAGTCCGACCGGGCCGACGGCACACCGGGCGAAGGATCGCCCGGCGAGGGATCGCCCGGCGACAGCCCGCTGGAACGGGTGCGCGCCATCCTCCACGACAACCGAAACCACTTCGCCGAGCTGGACGACCTCGCCGAGTCCTTCGCCTCCGACCTCGCCCTGGAGGGGCCGGAGCCGTTCCACGTGATGGCCGAGCGGCTGCGCGCCCGCCACGGCATCCGCGTGCGCCTCCTACCGGTCGACGTGATGGGCGAGCGCCTGCGCCATTACGACCTCCACCGCCGCCAGCTGCTGATTTCCGAGCTGATGGATGGCCCCGGCCGCACCTTCCAGGTCGGCTACCAGCTCGCCATCTCGGAGCATGGGGGGCTCGTCAACGCCATCTGTGCCCGGCTGGAGCCGGCCGACGACACGGCGCGGCGCCTGCTGCGGGTGACGCTGGCGAACTACTTCGCCGGCGCGGTGATGATGCCCTACTCCCGCGTGCGCGAGGCGGCGGAGGCGACCGGCTACGACCTCGAAGTGCTCGCCGCCCGCTTCGGCGCCTCCTTCGAGCAGGTCGCGCACCGCTTGACCACGCTGAGCCGCCCCACCGCGCGCGGCGTGCCCTTCTTCCTGATGCGCGTCGACATCGCCGGCAACGTTTCCAAACGCTTCTCGGCCGGGCGCTTCCCCTTCGCGCAGGCCGGCGGCACCTGCGGCCTGTGGAACGTTCACGCCACCTTCGCCGAACCCGGCCGCATCCTCGCCGACGTCGTGGAACTGCCCGACGGGGCGCAATGGTTCTCCGTGGCGCGCACCGTGCGCCGCGCGGTCAACCCTTACGGTTCGGTGGCGCCGCGCTTCGCCATCGCTCTCGGCTGCGAGCTGAAATACGCCCACCGCCTCGTCTACAGCCGACGCTTCGACCTGAAAACGCCCGACGCGACCCCGATCGGCATCGGCTGCCGCCTGTGCGACCGCCCGCACTGCCCGCAGCGCGCCGCGCCTCCGGCGCTGCATTCCCTCGACATCGACGAAACATCGCGCACCCTGTCGCCCTTCGCCTTCAAGGAGGGGTGATGGTTGGGCGAAGGAGGCGTCCGTGAGCGAGGCGCCGTTGCGCCGCGGCTGGACCACCGGCGCCTGCGCGGCGGCGGCGGCCAAGGCGGCGGCGCTTGCCCTGTTCGCCGGCGAAAGCCCGGCCAGCGTCGCCATCCCTCTGCCC
>CALMGA010000411.1 GCA_937863205.1 uncultured Beijerinckiaceae bacterium
GTTGAAGGCCGCCACCGCCTCGGCTGGAACCATGGGTGCGGCGAGAAGGGCGGCGGCCAGACCCGGCTCATGGCCGGTTTCGACCGAACCCAGCAGACCGGCGGCGGGATCGACGTAGACCGGCGGCGTCGCGGCAAGAACGACGGGTTGGACGATGGTTGGGCCGGCGGCCGGCTCGCTCCCGTCACCCAGCAGCAGGGCGGGCGCGAGGCCGGTCCCGTTCGTTTCCCGCCACGCGATCCGGCCGGGTCGCGCCGGTCCAGCCGCGAGAACCGGGCCGTTGACCGACAGCCAGCGGGCTCGCGAGGTGGCAAGGATCTGCCCCAGCACCTCGGCGCCGCCCTCGCCGTCCAGGCCGTAGGCGGGTTGACCGGCGCCGCCGGGAGCGTCGGCGCGACCGCCGCCGGAGGACGGCCCGATCTGTCCCAGCGCGCGCAGGATGCGCAGGTCGGCCGGCCGCAGATGCCGTGCCGGCGTGGCGGCTCGGGGATCGCAAGGCCGGCCGGCGTCGGAAAAGGTGCCGTCCTTGAGCAGGCGGGTGGAGACCGGCTGCACGGCCAGCCGCGCCAGCCGCGACCCGCCCGGCAGGGGGCTGAACAAGGGGCTGAAGACGTAAACGACGCGAAAGGCGACGTCGGCCGGAAAGCTGTCGCCGACGTTGAGGCGGGCGAGGTCGTCGAGCCAGGCGGCCAGCGCCGGCGGCAGTTCGCCGGGCAGCGGCTGCCGCACTGCGGACGCGAAGCGCTCGACGTCGCGCGGCATCACCGACATCGCGGCGGCGGGTGAGCGGGCCGGCGCGGCGCCGGCGAGACCGTGCAGCAGCGCCGCCGCGACGTGCTTGCAGTTGAAGCCGACCGGGCAGGAACACTCGCCGTCGAACGTCACCCCGCCGCGCGCCTGCGACAGCACGATCGTCTGGCCATAGGGCCGGACATCGCTGCCGCGCACGGTGGAACGGATGCCGTCCCCCTCGCGGCGGAACGACAGCACGCGCTTCCCCCGCTGGTAGGCCCGCCCGGCGGCCAGCGCCCTGGAACCGACCGCGCGCTCGATGTCGTTCTCGCCGTAGCGCACCGTTGCTGCGACTCCCTCTCAAACAGCCTTGCGCCAGCTTTGCGCTCGCCCGTTCCAAGCGAAATCGAAGCCGGCTCGGACTCCGATTGTTGGAAGGCTCGCGGAGCCATTTCTGCCGGCGCGTCGGCAACGCTTGAAATTCATGCGCCGAGCGGCCGTGGCTTTTGTGCGACACGGCCGCAACATCGTCCGCCAACGGCGGAAGCGCCCGATTTGTGCCCGCGAATCGGCGGATTAAGGCAGCCTTAACCATGCCGTGTCGACATCCGTCCGACGCCGGCTCGAACCACCATGGACGCAATCGTGAAGCACTTCGCCTGCACGGCTCTCCTGACCTCCGCGGCGCTTGCCGCCTCGTTGGGCCTGGCCCGCGCCGCGCCGCAGGATGCGACCGATCAGGCCGCAACGGATCAGATCGCGCCCGACGCGAGCGCGGCAAGCGCGGGCGCCAAAGCCAGGGTCAGGAGGAGCCGGCACGCGAGCGACCGGGGCATGGCCGGCAAAAGCATGGCCGGCAAGAACCTCGCTGCCGCGGGCGCGAAGGGAACGGGCCCGACCGTTCTCGGCGACAGCATCGGGATCGGCCTGTCGATGGCGTCGGGGGCGCCGCGCTTGGCGCACGAGGGCGTGGCGATCCGCAGTTCCGCCGCTCTGGCGCAGATCCGGCGCGTCCCCGGCGGATCGGTCGTGGTTCTCAGCCTGGGCACCAACGACGCGGTCGGCAGCATCCACGGGGTCGAGGGCGCGATCGAGCGCATCAAGGACGTCGCCGACCGCAACGACCTCAAGGTGATCTGGCTCGGCCCACCCTGCGTGCTGAAGACGTGGAACACCACCGCCGAGCGCCTCGACGCCATTCTCAAGGATCGGCTGCGCGACGACGGCAACGTCCGCTACGTCAGCGCCGCCGATCGCGGCGTGTGCGACCGCAGCCTGCGGGCCGGCGACGGCGTTCATTTCACGATGAAGGGCTACGCCATGCTGTGGAAGCGGGTCGTCGACGCCCGCAACGCCTGGACCGGAAATGCCTGGACCGGAAGCGCCAGGGATCGGGACGCCAGAGCGGACGAGCCCGCGCGGTCGGCCGGCGACGGCACGACGAAGGTCTCCGGCGGAACCGCTTGGAACGACAGGTGAGTCGTTTTAACTAGACCGTCCACCGACGACCAAAGGCCGCGCATGCCAACCTTCCGGACAACCGACCGGGTCACGAAACGCGACCTGCTGCGCGCCGGCGGTTCCGCGCTGGTGCTGTGCGGCCTGCCGGGCGCGGGGTTCGCCGCCCCGGAAACGTCTGGCAAGGAGGGGGCGGGCAAGGACGGGTCGGGCAAGATCAACGTCGCCTTCGTCGGCGACTCGATGATCGACGGCGTGTGGGGCGGAGCGCTGCGGCTCGCCGCCGCCGACCGCTGCCTGTCGCAGCACTACAAGTTCGGCCGCTTCGGCGAGAACGGCACGGGTCTTACCCGGCCGGGGAAGTACGACTGGATCCTGGTCACCAAGGGCATCATCGCCGAATTCAAGCCGGCCCTGATCGTGGTCTCGCTCGGCCTCAACGACCGTCAGAACATCGTCGACCTCGACGGCACGCGCTACGGCCTGGGCACGGACGGTTGGCGCACCCGGTACGGGCAGCTCGTCGCCGAGCTGGCGCAGGCCGGCAAGGACGTCCCGGCCGGGCTGCTGTGGCTGGGGCTGCCGGTGCTCCGCGACAAGGCGGCCCAGGCCGACGCGCTGGAAAAGAACACGCTGGTCGCCAAGGCGCTCGCCGACATGAAGGACCCCAAGGTCCGCTACCTCGAACCCTGGCATCCCGAGGGCGACAACAGCTTCCAACCCTACGGTCACGGCCTGGACGGGTCGCTGGTGCAGCTGCGCGCCACCGATGGCATCCATTTCACCAGCATGGGCTACGACGTGATCGCCCGCTACCTGCTGCCCACCATGATGGGGCAGCTGCGGGACCATCACGTGACGCCGGATACGCCCTGCGAGGCGGTTCGATGAAGGGCCGGAACGGGCGCGGGCTGATCGCCTGCGCCGTGGCCGCCGCAGGCTGCACCGTTGTGATCGCCTTGCCGGCGAGCCGGCGCGCCCTTACATCAAGCCCGCCGGCCGATGCCGCGGGATCGCCCGTCTCACGCAAGACGACCGTGGAGGCGAGTCCGGCGCCTGCGCGGACCGACTTGCGGGTCGACGTGCGAGCCGATTCGGAGCGCGCGCCCAGCCGGCTGGCGCTGCTGACCGCCCGCTCGGTCGCCACGTCCGCCTCCATCGCGCGTCTCGACCGCGGCGCTTTCGCCGACACGCCGGCGCGCGTCTGGCAGGCCCGCACTTGGCCGGTCCAAGGATGGCCGCTGCAAAGCCTGCCGACCCAGGCTTGGCCCATCGAGGGCTTGCCGACCCGCGCCTGGCTGCCCCCGACATCGCCAACCCAGAACTGGTCGACGCGGGCCTGGCTCAACCTGGCCTGGTCAGGCGGCACCCCCCTTTCGCTGTTGCCCGACCGATTCGGCGACGGCATCGAGGACGCGCGCGTCAACCGCGCCCCGCGCCGTTCGCCCCCGCTGCGCATCCTGCAGATCGGCGACAGCCACACCGCCGCGGATTTCTTCACCGGCGAGGTGCGCGACATCCTTCAGGCCCGCTACGGCGACGGCAGCCTCGGCGTCATGGACGTGGGATTGCCGACGCCGGGCGTACGCAGCGCCCGCCTCAAGCTCACGGCCTCGCCGGGCTGGACCTATCAGGCGATCCAGAAGTCAAGCGCCGTCGAGCACTTCGCGCTCACCGGCTTCCTTGCCGAAACCCGCCGTGCCGGCGAGGTGCTGGGCTTCGCGGCGGAAGCCCCGGTGCCCACCACCGACATCGAGCTCGACGTGCAGACCGGGCCGGACGAGGGCGCCATCGAGGTCGACCTCGACGGCAACAGGACCCGCTACGCGCTCAAGGCCGACGCCAGCCGGCACGAAGTCCTCCACCTCGCCTCGCGCGGCACGTCACCGGCCGGCCTGCGGCAGCTCACGGTGCGGACGCTCGACGCCAAGCACGTGGCGGTGGCCAGCATCGCCTTCCTGAACCGCCGCAACGGCGTGTCCTACAGCAACATCGGCTTCCCCGGCGCGACCGTCGACATCCTCAACAAGTTCCCGCAGCAGACGGTGATCGACGGTCTCCGGCAGCTCGCGCCGGCGATCGTGGTGCTGAGCTTCGGCACCAACGAGGGCTTCAACGACAAGCTCGACCTCGTCAAATACGAGGAACAGTTCGATCACGTCCTGGCCACGATCCACGCCGGCGCACCGGGCGCCAGGATCGTGATGATCGGCCCCTCCTTTGCCGAACGGGTGCAGGCCATCTGCCTGAAGGAGCCGCAGGGCAAGGCGTGCGACGCGCTGCGCCCGGCCCGGCCGGCCTCCGCCGCGCCCGGCCCCGTCCAGATCGCCAATGCGCAGGTCGCCAATGCTCAGGTCGCCGGCGCGCAAGCCGCCAACCCGCCTCCCGACGCCTGCGACTGGCCAACGCCGCCGCAGCTCGACCGTGTCCGCGACCTGCAGCGCAGCTTCGCCGCCGCCCGCGGCATCCCCTTCTGGGACTGGTCGGGCATCATGCCCAAGCGTTGCGGCGCCCAAGCCTGGACGGCCTCCGAGCCGCGGCTGATGACGGCCGACCACGTGCACTTCACCAAGGAGGGCTACAAGAAGAGCGCGCGCGCCTTCACCGCCTTCCTCGATCCGATCGTCCGTCAGGCACTGGGAACGACCCATGCTGTTTCCAACGATTGAATTCCTCGTCTTCTTCGAGATCGTGTTTCCGCTGACCTGGGCGTTGAACAGGTACAACCTCGCCAAGAAATGCCTGCTGGTGGCGGCGAGCTACGTCTTCTACGCCTTCTGGGACTGGCGCTTCGTCTTCCTGCTGTTCGCCAGCTCGCTCGGCAACTACCTCTTCGGCCTGCTGATCGACGCCCAGAAGGGTGAGCGCCGGCGCCGCGCGGTGGTGACAGGGGCAGTCGCGGCCAACCTGCTGCCGCTCGGCTTCTTCAAATACTACGACTTCGGCTCGGCGCAGCTCGAAGCCTTCCTGAGCCTGTTCGGCTTCATCCCGAACTTCGGCTCCACGGGGCTGGCCGTGCCGGTGGCAATCTCGTTCCTCACCTTTCACGGCATCAGCTACGTGGTCGACGTCTACCGCCGCACCAGCGAGCCCTGCCGATCGCCGATCGACCTGCTCCTCTACATCAGCTTCTTCCCCCACCTCGTCGCCGGACCGATCGTGCGCGCGTCGGACTTCCTGGCGCAGTTGGCGAGGCCCTCGCGCATGGAAGACATCGCGGTGGGCAAGAGCTTCCTGCTGATCGGCGGCGGCCTGTTCAAGAAGGTCGTGATCGCCAGCCACCTGTCGACCCTCTACGTCGACCCGATCTTCACCAGCGTCGGCAGCCAGTCCCGCCTCGACCTGATCCTCGGCATCTACGCCTACGCCATCGTCATCTACTGCGACTTCAGCGCCTACACCGACATCGCGATCGGCATCGCCGACCTGCTCGGCTACAAGTTCCCGCAGAACTTCGACCAGCCCTACAGGGCCCTGTCGCTGCAGGACTTCTGGCGGCGCTGGCACATCACCCTGTCGTCGTGGCTGCGGGACTATCTCTACATCCCGCTCGGCGGCAACCGGCGCGGCCGGGTGCGGACCTACGTCAACCTCGTCCTCACCATGCTGCTCGGCGGCCTGTGGCACGGGGCCGGGCTGCAGTTCGTGCTGTGGGGCCTCCTTCACGGCGCCGGCCTCGCCGTCGAGCGCTTCGCCGGCGAAGTGCTGCCGCGCCAAGATCACGGCGGGCTGGGTCGCCTGCGCCGCTGGTCGCAGTCCCGGATCGGGCGCGCGGCGTGCTGGCTCGCCGTGTTCCACTTCGTGTGCCTGACCTGGATCTTCTTCCGCTCGCCCGATTTCACCACCGCCATCTTGTATCTGAAGACGCTCGTCGGCGGCCCCGCCGTCGAGACGGGCACGACGCTGACGCCGTTCGTGGCGGTGATGCTGCTGCTGGGCGCGGCCACGCAGATCCTGCCGCCGTCGGCCCTGGCGCGGGCGCGCGACGTCTTCTTCGCCATCCCGACCTGGAGCAAGGTCGGCCTCAGCGCGGCGACGGTCTGGACGATCTCGGTGCTGGCGCCGGGCGGCGTCGCCCCCTTCATCTACTTCCAGTTCTGAGGAGAGGTTCCTTTGAGCAGCACGGACAACTTCGACGAGGCCGGCTTCGCCCTGCTCGTCGGCGAGCGGCGCGTGGCGCCGACGCCGCTGCGGGCGGCGATGTGGACGGTTTACGCGACCACCCTGGTCCTCGTGCTGCTGATGCCGCACTCGGTGGCGAGCTGGCTGGACGACCTGCCCACCGGCCCGGTGGTGGGCCCGTTCGTCGACCCGCTCGTCGGCTTGGCGCGAACCTGCCTTGAGCCGGTCGCCCGCCTGTCCGACCGGCTCGGCCTCCAGGACCTCCACGGCGCGGCCCGCCGGCGAACGGAAGCGCTGAGCAGGCGGGCGCAATAACGCATCCCGGATGCTGCTGTGCGGGGTTGGATGATGGCCGGCGGAGCCGTGCGGGCGCGCGGCGAAGGAAGGTCGGGGAATGAAAACAAGGATCGCGGCGCTCGTGGCGCTGGGACTGCCGCTGCTGGCCGGGCCGGCCCTCGCCGGTTGCCAGGTCGTCGGCGACAGCGTGGCGGTCGGCGTCGGCCGGGCGATGGGCGTGTGCGCGGTTTCGGCCCGCATCGGCATCTCGTCGACGGCCTCCGCCGCCTCCGTGCGCGGCGGCGGCTGGGTGATCGCCTCCATCGGCAGCAACGATTTCCCGCGCGGCATTTCGGTGAGGCAGCGCGTCCAGTCGGTCGAGCGGACGCGCCGCGCCCTGGCCAGCGCCTATGCCGCCGCGGGCGGGCAGTTGATCCTTCTGGTGCCGGCCAACGGCGCGCGCGGCGTGGTTTCCGCCTGGGCGGCGGAGCGCGGGGTAAGGGCCGTGTCGTTCAGCCCCGGCCGCGACGGCATCCATCCCCGCGACTACGGCGGGCTCGCCCGCCAGTTGCGCGCCATGATCGGATCCTGACCGGGCCGGCCGGCCGCCACGCCTACGTGTCCGCCAGCGACGCTTGGCCGCGCGCGACCAGGGCGAGGCGCGCGACCGCCGCCTCGAAGCCGGCGTTGCGCGGCAACCAATCGAACTGCGACGAGCCGGCCGGCGTCGCGAGCCGCAACGACATGTGCGATCCCCGCGGCTCGATCGTCAGGCTGAGGAGGCCGGCGGCGGGCGTGGCATCTGCGACGACCGTTCCGCCATTCATCGTGTAAACGACCAGCCCTTCGTCGCCCACGCAGATCAACGTCTCGCAGATGGCGCGCCGGCGGAGGTCGAGCGCCTTGCGGAACGTCTTGACCCGTCGTTTCAGGAGCCAGCGCGACGCGTCGCTGCCTTCCCAGCCCCTTACCTCGGACAGGAAGCCCCACGCCGCCGCCGCAACCGCCACGGCCGCCGCCCCGAAGGTCGCCACCTTCCCGGCGATCTCGACCCAGGGAGACGCGGGAAACCACGACAGCACGCTCGCCGCCACCACCGCCGCCGCGATCGACCAGCCCATCGCCATCACCGTCGGCCTTGCCGCCAGACCGGGGATGCGGGCCTCCAGCCCCGTCCGCTTGATGGCCTGCGCCGCCGCGGCGGAGCCCTCGCCCTCCGCCCGCGCCCAGGCGGTCGCGTCGGCGACGGCGACGAGGTGGTCGGGATGATCCCGCCGTGCCGCCTGGCGCAGCAGCTCCCGGCTCGCCTGCGTTGATGCCACGGATCTTTCCATCGTGTCGTTCGATCCCGCCGTCCGACACGGCGATCCCGGCCGCTTCAACGTTTACCGCAAGGACCGAGCCTGCCAAGGGAGCCCCGTCGCCGCGAGGCCGGCCCTCGCCTCTAGTCCTCATCGGCGATCGAGCCGATGGAGCCGGCGAACCGGTTGCCAGAGCCCCGCCATGGCCCTCGCCAACCCGCGCGCCGCCGACCATTCCATCGAGCCCCTGTTCCCGAGGCGCTGGTCGCCGCGCGCCTTTTCCAGCGAAGCGATCCCGAGTGCCGAGCAGGCGCAAGGCGCTCGCCGACATCGTCTTCGAAGGCGCGTTCAGGGCCGACACGGGGTGACCCCACACTGTCGCCGGCGATCCCTCCGAAGCCGGCCGCCAGAACCGACGCGAAGTCATCGTTCGATCGGCCGTGCTTCAACCAAGACTCAAGGAATACAGACTTGGACGGATTTCCAATTCATCGCAGCCGGAGGGACGTGGTACGAATTCGTCGTCGATCCCGTCCCAAGGAACATCAAGGATGCGCTTTCCCCTTGCAGCCCTCGTTGCGGCAATCCTGACCGCCTCAGTCGTGACACCGGCCCTCGCCGGCCCGCTCGCCGATGGCGGCGTGACCGCAGCCGAGGTGTCGAAGATCCTGCAGGACAAGGGATATCGCGCCGAACTCGGCAGAGCGGGCGATGGCACCCCGAAGATCGTCACTTCAACGGAGGGTTCGACCGCCACCGTCTTCTTCTACACTTGCGGCAAGGGCGAGCGCTGCACGTCCATCCAGTTCTTTTCAGGCTTCACCGTCGACAACAAGCTGACGCCGGCTCAGATGAACAAGTGGAACGCCAACCACCGCTTCGGCCGCGCCTACCTCGACGACGAGGGTCAGGCCAACATCGAGATGGACCTCGACGTCGAGCACGGCTACACAACCGAGGCGATCGTCAACAACCTCGACACCTGGAACCTGATCCTGAGCAAGTTCAAGGCGTTCCTGAGGTGCAGCACCGAGACGGCGGCCAAGGACTGCGCGGCCTGACACCTCGGATCCGCTAAAGGATCGCCGCGCACCGTTGCGCCTCACGCCAGACCTCGCGCGACCGCGTTCAAGTCTTGCTTCGCCTCGGGCGCCCGGTCACAGCATGCTCGCCAGCACGCGGTCGGGCGGGCGATGGCCGTCCCAGAAGGCCTGGACGTTGACGATGACCTTCTCGCCCATGTCGATGCGGCCCTCGCTGGTGGCCGAGCCCATGTGCGGCAGCAGCGTCACCTTGCCGGTCCTGGCGAGCTTGATGAGCCGCGGCGAGACCGAGGGCTCGTGCTCGAACACGTCGAGGCCGGCGCCGGCGAGCTCGCCGGTTTCCAGCATCCGCGTCAGCGCGTTCTCGTCGATCACCTCGCCGCGCGAGGTGTTGATGAGGTAGGCGTCGGGACGCAGGTACTTGAGCCGGCGGGCCGAGAGCAGATGGTAGGTCGCCGGGGTGTGCGGGCAGTTCACCGAAACGATGTCCATGCGCGCCAGCATCTGGTCGAGCGAGTCCCAGTAGGTCGCTTCCAGCTTCTCCTCGACGGGCAGGGAAAGGCGGCGGCGGTTGTGGTAGTGGATCTGCAGGCCGAACGCCTTGGCCCTGCGCGCGATCGCCTGCCCGATGCGCCCCATGCCGACGATGCCGAGCCGCTTGCCGGTGATGCGGCGCCCCAGCATCCAGGTCGGGGCCCAGCCCGACCATTCGTTGGCGGGGATCGCCCCGGCTCCCTCCACGATGCGGCGCGCCACCGCCAGGATCAGCGCCATCGCCATGTCGGCGGTGTCCTCGGTCAGCACGCCCGGCGTGTTGGTGACCGTGATGCCGCGCTCCAGCGCCGCGCCGATGGCGATGTTGTCGACGCCGTTGCCGAAGTTGGCGATCAGCTTGAGGTTGGGCCCGGCCTCGCGCATAAGATCGGCGTCGATGCGGTCGGTGACGGTGGGCACCAGCACGTCGGCGCTCTTCATCGCCTCGGCGAGCACCGCCCGGCTCATCGCCGCATCGGCGATGTTGAGGCGCGTGTCGAACAGCTCGCACATCCGCGTCTCGATGCGCTCGGGCAGCCGTCTTGTGATGATGACGAGGGGTTTCTTCTTGCCCATGGCGGGGGTGGAAAACTCGCGGGTTGAAGATCGGGACCCCATCGGGGAAACGGGACGCAGGGCCGGGCGCCGCGGTGGCGTCACGAAGTGGTGGGAGAACGCGCCCGCCTTCACCCCGTCTTAACGTTGCCGAGCCGACAAGACGTAAGGTGAACCCCCGTCGGCCTCTCTAGCAGATGACGGATCAAAGACAAGAAGCGCAACCGATCGGCTGCCAAGTCCCCGAAAGTGTCCCAGGCCGTTCCGTGTTCGACCCCGGATCGATATCAATCAACGGAGAACCGCGATGACAAAAGGCGCGACCGGACGAGCCGCTGGGCGCCGCTCGGGCGCCGCCTTCGTTGCGGCTGGCTTGCTGGCGCTGTTCCACGCTTGTCCGGCCGCCACAGCCGAACAGATCGGCAAGGCGTCGGGACTTCCCGTGCCACGCTACGTCAGCCTGAAGTCGGACCGGGTGAACCTGCGCGAGGGTCCCTCCAAGGACCACCGCACGAACTGGATCTTCGAGCGCGCCGGCCTGCCCGTCGAGATCACCGCCGAGTTCGAAACGTGGCGCAAGGTGCGCGACTCCGAAGGCTCGGAGGGCTGGGTGCTGCACTCGCTGCTGTCGGGCCGCCGCACCGGACTGGTCACGCCCTGGAAGAAGGACGGCGTGGCGGTCGTGCTGTTCGCCAAGCCCGACCCGACATCGGGCACGGTGGCCAGACTGGAGCCCAACGTGCTCGCCAACATCCGCTCCTGCGACAAGACGTGGTGCCGGATCAACGGCGCCGGCTTCGACGGCTTCGTCAAGCAGGCCGACCTTTGGGGCGTGTACCAGGACGAGGTGGTCGAGTAGCCGCCAGCCTTCCCTGCTTGGCGGCGGAGGGACATCTCCGGACCGATGGACCCGATCACCCCGCCGGCGAAGCGTCCTGCTCCAGATCGTAGCGGACGAGGACGTCGCGCACGGGCGGCGGCACGGGGCGCGCGCTGGTGAACACGGCGCGGCCCCGCCGGCGGCCGCCCGGCGCATCCCCGTATCCGTGATCGCGCAGCACGCCGTCGACGCGCCGGGCGATCGCCGCCGCCGGATCGATCCAGAACACCGGCCAGGGCGCCAGCGCCTCGAAGCGTGGGAGGAGCAGGGGATAATGCGTGCAGGCGAGCACCACGCAGTCCGTGCGGGCGCCGCCGGCCGCCACGAAGCAGGGCGCGATCTCCGCCGCCACGGCGGCGTCGGCGATGGCGGCGCCGGCCATCGCCGCTTCCGCCAGCGATGCGAGCGCCGTGGAGCCGACCAGGGTGACGCGGCAATCGCCGGCAAACGAGCCGATCAGCGCGCGGGTGTAGTCGCGCGCCACCGTGCCCGGCGTCGCCAGCACGGAGATCAGCCGCGAGCGCGACAGGGCCGCCGCCGGCTTGATCGCCGGCACGGTGCCCACGAAGGGCACGTCGGGGAAGGCCGCGCGCAGGTCCGGCAGCACCAGCGTCGAGGCGGTGTTGCAGGCGATCACCACGAGAACCGGACGGATGTCGGCCAGCAGCCCGCCGATCACGCCGACGATGCGCGCGATCAGCTCCGGCTCGCGCCAGGCGCCGTAGGGGAAGCCGGCGTCGTCGGCGGCGTAGACGAAGTCGGCATCGGGACGCAGCTTCGCCACCTCGGCGAAGACGGTGAGGCCGCCCAGGCCGGAGTCGAAGACGAGGACGCGGGGTGGCATGAAGTAGGACTCATCTCCGGCCAAGAGGTCTCGTCTGGCCTCATAATCTTTTGCCCGCGCAAGATCGAACGTCATCGCCGCAACGGAAGAGCATGTGCCGGTTACGAAATCTTGCAGGCGGTCCAGCCGATCGCTTCGAGGCTGCGGTACACAGACCTTTATGCCTTATGACTCGCGCAGGTATATCAAGTTGAAAGATCGCACACGAGATCGCTTTGCCCGAAGCTTTCGCTAATCTCGGCGGGCTCAGTCTGCATCATTTTTCCAAATTTTTTGTTGATCCGAGCAACGTCGGCGCCGATTTCAGCTTCGACCCGCGCTTTCGGATCGGAGAAGTGAACTCGGAACGAATTTATACCGTTCCCACTCCCCGCTGCCAACTCAACAAGGGATACGTTTAGATGATGGTATATCCCCAGAATCGGAATGCTTACCAGGAAGTACTCTCCTCTGTTATCAAATTTCTCTTTCCCGATCGCTGACCTTGATGTCTTGGGAAGAACAACGGGGTCCTTCGGCTTCTCCAGCAACTCCGATGGAGCGTTCCGAAAAACAATTTCATATTGTAAGTCTTGCAACAGCTTTGTCGGCTCGCACCTTTCTATTCCCTTAAGTAGCGCATCAAGCTCGACGCCTTGCTCGGAAAGAGCAAACGATGGCCTACAAATCAAGAAAGCAGCGAGAACAGGCAATACTGCTTGCCATGCGTATCTGTTCATCAACAGCCCCAATCAAAGACACGTGCGGCGAAGGCGAGGGTCGCAGCATCATGATCCATGGAGAAGATGGGCGGATGTCGCGTCGCTCATCGGTTCCACCTGGACTTCGTTATCCCGACCATCAACTTCCGACGTAGTGCCGCACGGCGCGGTCCACCGCCTCGCGTTGCTCGGGGGTGAGCTTGCGCATCTCGTCGTCGAGCCAGGCGTCCTTGTGGCCGGCGGCATTGGCCAGCACGTGCCACTTCATGCCCTCCACGAGGTCCTTCTTCACCCCGCGCCCGGCGACGTAGAGGCGGGCGGCGCGGTCCTGGGCGACGGCGTTGTTGCGGCTCGCCGCCTTGATGAAGTAGCGGGCGGCGACCGCTTCGTCCTTGGGCGCGCCGATGCCGTTGAAGACCATGATGGCGTAATCCACCATCGCGGCGATGTTGTCGTTGTCGGCCGCCGCGCGGATCAGGTCGGCGGCCCTGGCCTCGTCGCGCTCGACGCCATCGCCCTGCCGGGCCATCAGGCCGAGCGCGTACTGCGCTTCGGGATAGCCGAGTTCGGCGCTTTGGGCGAAGAAGGTGGCGGCCGCCTTCGAGTCGGCGGCGACGCCGTTGCCCTGCAGCGCCATCAGGCCGAGGTAGAACAGGGCGCCGGCGTTGTTGCGGGCCGCCGCGGCGGTGAACATCGCCCGCGCCCCTTCGCGATCCTGGGCGACGCCCTCTCCCTTCATCCGCGCGATGCCGAGCTGGAACATCGCCTGGGGATCGCCGGCCGCCGCCGCCAGCGCGTACCAGCGCGCCGCCTCGGCCTTGTCGGGCTTGACGCCGAGGCCCTGCGCGTACAGCTCGCCGGCCAGCGTCATCGCCGCGCCGTCGCGGCTGTTGGTGCCGAGCCGCTTCATCGCCTCGCGCATCGCGGTCGCGTAGAAGCCGCGCTGGAAGGCGCCGAAGGCCAGATCGGCCCCCTTGTCGGGCGCCTTGCCGGGCGCCTTGGCCCGGGCGCCGGAGTCCGGCAGGTCGAGCGGCCCCGGCAGGTCCGGCCGGTTCGCGTCGGGCGCATCCGGCACCCGGGAGATCGACGGCGTCCCGAAGGGCGACAGCTGCGTCGGCGCGAAGGCGCTCTGCGCCGAAGCGGCGGCGGGCAAGATCAGGATCCCGACGAGAAGTGCGGCCGACCGGCCCGGGCAGAACACGCTCACGAGGCGGACTCGACGAGTGACAATTGCGCCGCGACCGCAGCCAGGGTCGCGGCGATCCCTCCGGGATCGTCCCACAGCCCGTCGCACAGGGCGACGAACTCTGCCCCGGCGCGGGCAACCCTGCCGGCCTCGGCCGGGGTCACGGCATAGCCGACGCAGGGCACGTTGAAGATCTCGGCCCACCAGGCGACCCGCTCGATGATCGAGTCCTGGACCGCCTCCTGGACCGCCTCCCGGTCGTTGTCCTCGCCCGGGCCGCCGAACATCAGGTAGTCGACACCGCTTTCCCCGGCCCGCATCGCCTCGTCGCGGCCGCGCAGGCCGCCGACCCCGACGATGCGGCGCGGCCGCAACGCGTCCAGCGCCTCGTCGAGGTCCGGCCCGATGCGGGCGACATGCACGCCATCGGCATCGACGCGCGCCGCCAGCCGCGCCGTGCCGGCGACCAGCAGCGCCGCGCCGCGCTCCTGCACGATGGGCGCCAGCGCGCGGACGGTGGCCTTGAGGGTGCCCTCGTCCTTGCCGGCCGCGCGCAGGAGCACGCAGGCGACGTCGGCCTGCGCCGCCATCGCCGCCTCAAGCAGCGGGGCGAAGGCGGCCGCGTCGGCAACGGCGGGCGTGATCAGCAAAAGGCGAGGCAGCTCGGACATCGCTCAAACTCCGGCTCGCGCATAGCTTCCACGCTGGGATCTGGCGGCGGGGAGGGCCGCCAGCCGGCTCATGCCCGCAGCAAAAGCCGGAAATCCGGCGAAACCGGGACGCGCTCAGCCGTTGAGCGCGCCGTGGCAATGCTTGAACTTGCGGCCGGAGCCGCAGGGGCACGCCTCGTTCCGGCCGACCCGCCCCCAGGTGGACGGATCGTCGGCGTCGCGCTTGGGCATGGTCTGCGTATCGGCCTCGCCGCCGATCCCTCGGATCAGCGGGGCATCGAGCACGGAGGCGCCGTTGTGCCCGACCATCTCGCCGCCGCCGAGCCTGGACATCAGGTTCGCCAATTCCTCGTGACCGCCGTTCATCGGCTCGAACTGCGCCGCCTGGAACGGCGGCGAGCCCCCTGCGTCGGCCTGCTCGTAGGCGATCTCGACGCGGTTCAGTTGCGAGGTGGTGGTTTCGCGAAGCTGCCCGATCAGCTCGTTGAAGAGCTGAAAGGCTTCGCGCTTGTACTCGTTCAGCGGGTCCTGCTGGGCGAGGCCGCGCCAGCCGATCACCTGGCGCAGGTGGTCGAGGGTGACGAGATGCTCGCGCCACAGCGTGTCGAGGACCTGCAGCACGACCTGCTTCTCGACGTAGCGCATCACCTCGATGCCGTTCTTGTCGATGCGTCCGGCATAGTGCTCGTCGGCCGCCTTGTGCAGGCGTTCGCGCATTTCCTCGTCCGAAATGCCCTCCTCCTTCTGCCAGTCCTGCAGGGGAAGGGTGACGTTGAGGGCCTGGTCCACCGCCTTGGTCAGCCCCGCCATGTCCCAGGCCTCGGGATAGGCGTCGTGGGGGATGAAGCGGTGGACGATCTCGTCGACCACGCCGGTGCGCATGTCGCGGACCTGCTCTTCCAGGCTTTCGGCGGCCATCATCTCGCGGCGCTGCTCGAAGACAACCTTGCGCTGGTCGTTCATCACGTCGTCGTACTTCAGGATGTTCTTGCGCATGTCGAAGTTGCGCGCCTCGACCTTCTGCTGTGCCTTCTCCAGCGCCCGGTTGATCCAGGGATGGACGATCGCCTCGTCCTCCCTGAGGCCGAGCTTGACCAGCATGCCTTCCATCCGGTCCGACCCGAAGATGCGCATCAGGTCGTCCTTGAGGCTGAGGTAGAACTTGGACCGGCCC
The DNA here is from genome assembly GCA_937863205.1 of uncultured Beijerinckiaceae bacterium. The sequence goes on from CALMGA010000411.1 coordinate 15,478, forward strand.
TCGTCGCCCTGGCGCCCGGAGCGACCGCGAAGCTGGTTGTCGATGCGCCGGCTCTCGTGGCGCTCGGTGCCGATGATGTAGAGGCCGCCGGCCGCCTTGGCCTTTTCGCGGAAGGACGCCACCTCGGCGCGGATCGCCGCCTCGCGGGCGTCGCGATCGGGTCCGGCCGGCATGTCGCCAAGCTCCTTTTCGACGCGCATCTCGACGTTGCCGCCAAGCTGGATGTCGGTGCCGCGCCCGGCCATGTTGGTCGCCACCGTGATCGCGCCGGGCACGCCGGCCTCGGCGACGATGTAGGCCTCCTGCTCGTGGAAGCGGGCGTTGAGCACGGTGAACAGCTTGGAGGGCACGCCCTCGCGCGCCGCGTGGTAAAGCTTCTGCAGCGCGTCGGGCTGCGACACGTCGAGCAGGGTGTAGCCGTTGTTGGCCATGTACTCGCCGAGTTGCTCGGACTTCTCGATGGTGGTCGTTCCCACCAGGATCGGCTGCATGGTGGCGTTGGCGTCGGCGATCTCGCGCACGATCGCCTTCAGCTTCTCCTCGTAGGAGCGATACACCTCGTCGTGCTCGTCATGGCGCTTCACCGGCCGGTTGGTCGGGATCTCCACCACTTCGAGCTTGTAGATTTCGGCGAACTCGTCCGCCTCGGTCAGAGCGGTGCCGGTCATCCCCGACAGCTTCTTGTACAAGCGGAAGTAGTTCTGGAAGGTGATGGAGGCGAGCGTCACGTTCTCGGGCTGGACGGCGACGTGCTCCTTGGCTTCCAGCGCCTGGTGCTGCCCTTCCGAGAAGCGGCGGCCGGGCATCATGCGGCCGGTGAACTCGTCGATGATGACGATCTCGCCGTTCCTGACGATGTAGTCCTTGTCGAGCTGGAACAGCTTGTGGGCGCGCAGGGCCTGGTTGACGTGGTGCACCAGGGTGACGTTGTGCGCCTCGTAGAGCGAGCCCTGCAGCACGCCGGTTTCGGCGAGCAGCTCCTCGACGTGCTCGTTGCCGGCCTCGGTGAGGTTCGTGGTGCGCTGCTTCTCGTCGACCTCGTAATCGGCCGGGACCAGACGGGGGATGATGGTGTTGACCGTGTTGTACAGCTCGGACTTGTCGTCGGACGGGCCGGAGATGATGAGCGGCGTGCGCGCCTCGTCGATCAGGATCGAGTCGACCTCGTCGACGATCCCGAAGTTGTGCCCGCGCTGCGTCATCTGGTGCAGCTCGTACTTCATGTTGTCGCGCAGGTAGTCGAAGCCGAACTCGTTGTTGGTGCCGTAGGTGATGTCGGCGCGGTAGGACTCCGCCCGCTCGACATCGTCGAGCCCGTGCACGATGATGCCGGTGGTGAGCCCGAGGAAGCGGTAAACGCGTCCCATCCATTCCGCGTCGCGGCGGGCGAGATAGTCGTTCACGGTGACGACGTGGACGCCCTTGCCTTCCAACCCGTTGAGGTAGGCGGCCAGCGTCGCCACCAGCGTCTTGCCCTCGCCGGTTCTCATCTCGGCGATGCCGCGCTCGTGCAGAACCATGCCGCCGACCAGTTGCACGTCGAAGTGGCGCTGGCCGAGCACGCGCTTGGCCGCCTCGCGCACGGTGGCAAAGGCCGGCACCAGCAGGTCGTCGAGGGTCTTTCCGGCGGCGAGCTGCTCGCGGAAAACCACGGTGCGGTGGGCCAGCTGCTCATCGGTGAGCGCCTGCACCTCCGGCTCAAGCGCGTTGATGGCCGCGATCTTGGGGCGATAAGTCTTCAGCCTGCGATCGTTCGACGAGCCGAAAATCTTCTTCGCGATCGTACCCAGCATAACGGCATCGTTCCTTCCGCGCGGCGACCCTGTTCGCACTCTCACGGGCGACGCGGCCCAAATCATGGCGCCCGGACCAGAAAGCCGACCCCGAACGCCAGGTCCGCGACGGCTTTCCTCGCAAATGGTCGGGACGGCGGTGTTTTCCAAGGTCGCCATCCCGTGCGGACGCGCTGGGATGACCCTTCGGCTGGGGCCGAGCATTAGGATCGGCCGGCAACCCTGTCAATTTCCGGCCCGGTCATCGTCTCGACCGGCGGTCGCGCGGCCGGCTCAGCCGCCCGATCGCTCGTCGCGCTCGCCGCCCCGGGGGCCGAAGCCGTTGTCGCCCCCGTCCCGTTCAAAGCGACGGTGACGAGACCAGCCATCGCCGCGCTCGTCGCGACCGTCTCCCATCCGGTCGGCCATCCGATCGATGAAGCGATCCTCCCTCCGCCCGTCGCGTCCTTCCCGGTGCCGACCGTCGCCAATCGCCCGGCCCATGCCGGAACGCCCGCCGTCGCCTCGCCGCATCGCATCCAGGCCGAAGGCTTCGCCCACCAGGCGGCGCGGACCGACCCCGCGCAGCAGCACCGGAAGGCGGTCCTTCTGCTGCGGGGTGAGCGCGGCCAGGAGCGGCCCGGCGGCATCGGCGAGCTTGCCGACCGCCTGCCCCATCGCCACCAAACGCTCGCCGCGCTGCTTCAAGCGGGCGAGCGGATCCGCGCCCTCGTCGGCGGCGGCGCGCTTCCCCGGCGCATCCATGCCGGGTCCAGACATGCCGGGTCCAGACATGCCGGGTCCGCGCCTGGACAGATCGCGAAGGGCGTCGCGGGCCTGGGCCGTATCGCGCAGGGCTGTCTCGACCGCCGGCCAAAGCGGCTGCTGCGTCGCCGTCAGCTGGAGACCGGCGTGGAGGCCGGCAAGGTGCGCCTCGCGGAAGGCTGTGCGGTCGTCCAGCCGCGCCTTGCGCTCATCAAGCATGGCTTGGCGGCGAGCTTGGCTGTCGCCGTCGCGCGCCTCATCCGTGGTGTTCACCCTGGCATCGCTTTTGACGGCATCCTTGGTCGGATCCGTGGGCTGACCGGCTGCGGGGGGCACGGGCTTGGCCGGCGCGGGCCCGTTCACCGCCGCCGGAGGCTCGGCCCAAGCGGGAAACGCCGGCAGAAGGGCGGCCGAGCCGAGCAGGCCGGCCAGCAGGGCTTGGCGCAGCGACCTCGTGCGCGGAAACGTCCCGCGCGGGAGTCTGGTTG
>CALMGA010000412.1 GCA_937863205.1 uncultured Beijerinckiaceae bacterium
GGATCGGGCCGCGCAGCAGGCCGCCCGCTACGGCATCTGGGCCTGACCGCGGCCCGATCCATGGCGGGAGGGCCGATGGTACGGGGATGTTCCGCCGCCGGTTGACGCCGCCCGCGACGGCCCCGACATGGGATGCTCCTCAGCACGGGAACCCCCATGGCCCTGCAGCTCGGCGACATCGCCCCCGATTTCCATGCCGACACCACCGACGGCCCGATCGACTTCCACGCCTGGGCCGGCGACAGCTGGGTGGTGCTGTTTTCCCACCCCAAGAACTTCACCCCGGTGTGCACCACCGAGCTCGGCTACACCGCCAAGCTGAAGCCGGAGTTCGAGCGCCGCAACACCAAGGCGATCGGCCTCAGCGTCGATCCGCTCGACAAGCACGACGTTTGGGCGGCCGACATCGCGGAAACGCAGGGCGCGACGCTGAACTTCCCCCTCATCGCCGATGCCGACCGCCACGTGTCGATGCTGTACGGCATGATCCACCCCAACGCGTCCGACACGCTCACCGTGCGCTCGGTCTTCGTGATCGGCCCGGACAAGAAGGTGAAGCTGACGCTCACCTATCCCGCCTCGACCGGGCGCAACTTCGACGAGGTGCTGCGCGTGATCGACTCGCTGCAACTCACCGCCAAGCACAAGGTCGCCACGCCGGTGAACTGGAAGCAGGGCGAGGACGTCATCATCGTCCCCGCCGTTTCCGACGAGGAAGCCCGCAAGACGTACCCCGGCGGCTTCACCAGCCTGAAGCCCTACCTGCGCACGGTGGCCCAGCCAGACGGCTGATCTCGGCTGCTCGGGCATCAGCTGCTGAGGGTCGGCGCCCCCGGATTGACAGCGTTGGGAGAACAAGATTCTCCTGGTGCGGTCAAGGTTCGGAAGCGGGCATGTCGGACAGCAAGCTGGAAATCAAGCCGGAAACCAGACCGCTGGATGCCATCGACAAGCGCATCCTCGCCATTGTCCAGGTCAACGCCTCGCTCGCCATCGGCGAGATCGCCCATCGCGTCGGGCTGTCACAGACGCCGTGCTGGAAACGGCTGCAGCGCTTGGAGCAGCGCGGCTACATCAAGCGGCGCATCGCCCTCCTCGACCAGCACAAGCTGGGCCTGGGCCTGACGGCCTTCGTGTCGATCGAGGTCGGCGAGCATTCCGCTCAGGCGCAGGAGAAATTCGCCGCTTCGGTCAGCGCGATGAAGGAGGTGATGGACGTTTACCGCATGGCCGGCGACATCGACTACATGCTGCGGGTGGTGGTGCCCGATACCGCCGCCTTCGATGTCTTCTACAAGCGCCTCGTCGCCCTGGCGCCGCTCAAGAGCGTCAAGTCGCGCTTCGCGCTGGAAGGTCTCAAGATGGAAACGGCGTTGCCGATCCAGTGAGGCGGGTTGATCCGGCCGGCTCCGACGGGCTTGAAACACCGGACGGGCTATCGAACCCGGCCCAATGCATCGAACCGCATCGGCGTCATCGGAAACCCGCTGCACGCTTTTCGCCGGGGACGGCTGCCGAAAGGCGCATTGATCCGATGGGCAAGCCCCGGCATCTGCTCGCGTGGCGACAGGAAACGAGGAACCGGCCATGACCGCGGTCACCGAAGCACGCAGACCACCCAAGCGGGGGATGGTGGCCCTGTCGGTCGCGTTGTTCGAGCGCTGGATGCCGGACCCGTTCCTGATCGCGATCGGCCTCACCTTCGCCACCGTGCTCGCCGCCCTGGCGCTGGCGCCCAAGGGCACGCCCGATCAGGTGATCGCCGGCTGGTACAAGGGCGTCTTCTCCATCCTCGCCTTCGCCTTCCAGATGATCCTGATCCTGGTCACCGGCCACGCGCTCGCCAACGCGCCGCCGGTGAAGCGCGGGATCGCCGCGCTGGTGGGGCTCGCCAGGACCGCGAACCAGGCGGTGGTGCTTACCTTTCTCGTCTGCGCGCTGGCCTCCTTCCTGAACTGGGGCTTCGGGCTGGTCGTCGCCGCCATGCTGTCGCGCGAGGTGGCGGCGCGCATCAAGCTCGACTTCGGCTGGCTCGTCGCCGCCGCCTATTCCGGCTGGGTGGTGTGGGCGACGGGGTTCTCGTCCTCCATCGCGCTGACCCAGGCGACCAAGGGCAACGAGCTCAACATCATCGAGAAGATCACGGGGGTGGTGACGCCGTTCGGCGACATGGTGTTCAAGGCCTACAATCTCGTGCCGACGCTGCTGATCGTGCTGGTCGTGCCGATCGTGTTCATCCTCATCAAGCCGCGCGACGAGGACGCCATCGCCTGGGTTCCGGAGGCGGACGCCGCCGCGCCCACCACCTCGCTTCGCGGCGATCCCGACGCGCCGGCGCGCCGCGCCGACCGCTGGCCGGTGTCGTCCTGGCTCTTCGCCCTGCTCGGGCTGGGCTACACCGTGTACGCGTGGATCAGCAAGGGTCCCTCGATCGACATCAACACGGTGATCTGGATCTTCCTGATGCTCGGCATCGCGCTGCACGGCGCGCCCGTCGCCTATGTCGCCGCCGTGAACGCCGCCGCACGCCAAGTCGGCTCCATGATCCTGCAATATCCGATCTACGGCGGCATCCTCGGCATTCTCAACGCCACCGGGCTCGCCGGGGTCATTTCCAAGGCCTTCGTGGCGGTCGCCACCGCCCACACGCTGCCGTTCTGGAGCTATATCTGCTCCTTGTTCATCACCTTCCTCGTGCCCTCGGGCGGTGGGCACTGGGCGGTGCAGGGACCCTTCGTCATTCCCGCCGCCGTGCAGGTCGGCGCCTCGCTGCCGGCCACCGCCATGGCCGTCGCCGCCGGCGAGAACGTCGCCTACATGCTGCAGCCCTTCTTCGCCCTGCCGGTGGTGGCGATGGCCGGCATCGGCATCCAGCGCGTGCTCGGCTACACGGTGGTGACCTTTCTCGTCACCGGCACGATCTGGATCGGCGCCACGCTGCTGCTGATGTGACCGACGGCTCGTGAACGAGAGCGAGCGGCTTCGTCGGGCGGCCTCGTTCGGGATCGGCGCCGACACCTACGAGCGGTCGCGCCCGGCCTACCCGCCCGAGGCGGTGGACTGGCTGCTGCCGGACATCCTCCGGCGGGCCTTGCCCGATCCCGCCACCCGGCGCGTGCTTGATCTCGGCGCCGGCACGGGCAAGCTGACCCGGCAACTCGCGTCGCGCGGGGTCGACCTTGTCGCCGTCGACCCGTCGGCCGGCATGCTGGCCGAGTTGCGGCGCCTTCTACCCGACATCGAGGCGCGGCAAGGCTCGGCCGAGGCCATTCCCGCCGCCGATGCCTCGTTCGACGCCGTCGTCGTCGCCCAAGCCTGGCACTGGTTCGCCGGCGCCCGCGCCGGCGCCGAGGTCGCGCGCGTTCTGCGGCCGGGCGGCACCCTGGCCCTGGTGTGGAACACGCGCGACACCCGCGTCGGCTGGGTCGAGCGCCTCGCCCGGATCATCGACCGCGACCGGCCCGCGTCGGGCGAGGCGCCGCGGCTCCCCGCCGCCTTCGCGCCGCTCGAAGCCAAGGAGGTGCGCTGGCAGTACCGCCTGGACGAGGCGGCCTTTCTCGACCTCGCCGCCTCGCGCTCGGCCTTCTTCGTGGCGGCGGAGGATGACCGCCGCGCGACGCTCGACGCGGTGCGGGCGCTGTTCGACGAGGTGGCCTCGGCTTCGCACGGCGACCCCGCCCGGCGCACCGTCGAGCTGCCCTACCTCGCCCGCTGTTTCCGCACCCGGCGCCTTGGTTAACGTAGGCCTGCGCCGATCGGCTGAAAGCGTCGCGATCGGCGAACGGAACGGCAGCGTCCGGCCGCTACGGTTTCGGGCATGGGTCCGGTCGCCGCTGTTCTCCTCGTGCTTGTCGCCTGCTCGGCCGTCGCGGTGCTGTGCGGCTTCCTGCTGGCCGCCCGCCGCGACCGCCGGCACTGGCACATCGAGGCCGACCGCCTGCGCGACGAGATCTGGGAACTGCGGGAGGCCGCCGCCTCGCGCGACAGGGCGCAGGCGGCCAACGAAGCCAAGTCGCGCTTCCTCGCCAACGTCAGCCACGAGGTGCGAACGCCGCTGAACGGCATCCTGGGCATGGCCGAGCTGCTGGGGGGAACGACGCTGGACGCCGAGCAGGATACCTATGTCGCCGCGATCCGCTCGTCGGGCAGCGCGCTGGCTTCGCTGGTCGACGAGATCCTCGACTTTTCCAAGATCGAGGCCGGACGGATCGATCTGCTCAGCGAGTCCTTCGATCCCGTCGCGCTGGTGGAAGGCGTCGTGGAACTACTGGCCCCGCGGGCTCAGGGCAAGGGTTTGGAGATCGCGGCGAGCGTGGGCGTCGACGTGCCGCGCCTCATCCGCGGCGACCCCGTGCGGCTGCGCCAGATCCTGCTCAACCTCGCCGGCAATGCGGTCAAGTTCACGCCCGCCGGCGGCGTCGGCGTCCGCGTCACCCGCCTGCGGGGCAACACCGGGGGCAGCGCCGGGGCTGGCACCGTGGAGCTGCGTTTCGACATCGAGGACACCGGCCCCGGCGTTCCGCCCGATCGCCGCACCGCGATCTTCGAGGACTTCGAGCAGGCCGGAGGCGCGGTCTCGCATGCCGGCGGCGGTACGGGATTGGGGCTGGCCATCTCCCGGCGTCTCGCCGAGCGCATGGGCGGCTCGCTCGGCCTCGCGGAACGGACCGGCGGCGGCTCTTGCTTCACCCTTCACCTGCCGCTTCCTTCGATGGACGCTGCCGCCCCGGCGGACCAGATGGCTGCGAACGTCCTCGCACCCTCCTTTCAGGTGCCCGCGCTTGCCGCCTGTCGCGTGCTGATCGTCTCGGCTTCGCCGTTCGAGGCGCCCTTTCTCGCCGCCTGTCTCGCCGAAGCCGGCGCAACCGTCGTCCGGCTCGCCGAGACCGAGGCGACGCTGAGGCTGCTGCCGGCGCAGCCGCCCTTCGACATGGTGATGATGGACTGCTCGCTGGGCGAGAACAGCACCAC
>CALMGA010000413.1:0-2732 GCA_937863205.1 uncultured Beijerinckiaceae bacterium
GGGTCAGCGTTGTCAGATGTTTGCGGGCGGTCGCAGCCATCCGCGCCGAAGCCGAAGCCAACCCCGCCGAGCGCTCGCAGACGGGGGAGGACGACGCGGCATTTATCGATCTTGGCGCAGCCATCAAGGCGGCTTTAGTCGTGCTTCGAGCTGTGGCTGGTGATCGTCGCAAGTACGGCGCCTATTCCACTCAGGCGCAGACTGCTGCGTGGCATCTGTCAACAGCCGCTCGCATCAGCACGCGCCCCACGCCATCCGCTGCCGGGGACGTTGAGGCGAGGATCGCGGCGGCCAGCGGGAGCGCGCTCTCCGATGTCGCGGCTGAGCGGCGCCGGCAGGTCGAGGCCGAGGGTTGGTCCTTTGAGCACGACGATGAGCACGGCAAGGGCGAACTCGTGCGGGCCGCGTTCTGCTACGCGCTCGGCACACCGACTAGCCAATGCGGTGGCGAGACGGCACCGCTCCGGTGGCCCTGGCATCGCGACTGGTGGAAGCCTGCCGGTCGCCGCCGCAACCTCGTCAAGGCTGGCGCCCTCATCCTCGCCGAGATCGAGCGCCTAGACCGCGCCGAGGCACGCTCCACCCAGCCCGCGGGCGTGACGGCGGAGGCGCGCACGTCATGAGGGTCAAGGCACATCATCGACCCTTGCGCTGCACTTGGTGGGTTGCATTCTCGGCTTGGGTCGGCGCCTTCAACGGCGGCATCACCTTGGCCAAGATCGTGTTCGGCCACCCGCTTTGGCTAGAATTTCCCTTCCTAACCTTCTGCGCGTTTTTCGCGCTGCTGTGGCCGCTGATCGCGTCTGAGCGCGAATCATTCAACATCGCCGAGGTGTTCCGATGACCCCCGCCAGCACCCCCGCGCCGGACGCGGCGAACCCGATGGACGCGCAGGCGGGTCGTGGGATCGACGCAGAGACGATCGCCAGGATGGAGGCGGCGGCGAAGTCGGCGACGCCGGGCAAGTGGCGCGACAGTTCGTATTCTAGCGACGGCTCGGCCGCCGTAGCGGTCGCTATTCCTTTTCAGAACGTTCATGTGACTTGCATTCTTGCTGAGTTGGAGAGTCGCCATCGGGCCAACTTGATTGCTCCAACTCTATGTTCCGCAGCTGAGGATGCCGCCCACATCGCCGCCTGGTGCCCGGCTAACGCCCTCGCCGTCCTCGACGCGTGGAAGGCTGATCGCGAGCGGGCGGATGCGGCGAAGCGGCGACAAGATTATGCGCATCATCGCCAGCGAGAAGCCTTGGATTTGGCAGAGAATTTGAGCACACGCGCAAAGACCGCCGAAGCCGCCCTCGCCGCCGAGCGGAAGGAGAACGTGGCGCTGGTCGCGGCGCTGCGGGAGATCGCCGACAGCGGCTCTTACGATCAACTCGTCCGCCTCCTCGCCGAGCACGACGCCCGCACGGCCGATGACGAGTCCGCACCGGGAGCGCCGGAGCCCGAAGTTCTCGGCACGACTTACGACGGTGTCCGCATCCTGAAGCCGGTCACGGGGCCGTTCCAGCGATAAAAGGTTCTAATGTGCGCTGTTGTCGATTTCTTCGGTGAGAATTCTATCTAGACGCTCCGTACAAGCTTTGACGATTACTTTCGCGATAAGCAACGTATTCTTCTTCGATATACTACCATCGGATTTCATGATATTTGCAATAACCCGAGCTGTAATTTCGCTCATGCCTAGACGTAAATCATAATTGCAATCTGATATCTTCTTATTCCGAATTTCTCGAAGCTCATCGAGAATTGTAGATTGTTCATCGGCATCAACGGCTCGATCAACGCGCGCTAGCATGTCTTCATGGCTTTGTGCCTCCAGAATGCTTCGAAAATGAGAGTTATTGCGCCCTGAGGAAATCATGCTTTTATATCCAGGGTTGTGGTTTTCGATTCAATTGCAACCTTGAGAGAAGAACCTTGAGAAGCCAATCCACCATACGGAGGACAGGTCGTCGCGCTGGCACGCGTTCTCCGGCGAGCTAGCCAAGGCGCATTCTTGTTGTGAGCGCCGTCGTGCCCGAAGCTGATCCGATCCCGCCAACGTCGACAACGCCTTCGCTGAGGCAGGGCGCATTCTGGCGCTCGGTGTAAAACGTATTGTGCCGACCTGCCGTGCAGCGTTCTCGTCTCGATTGAGCGAGCAAAATGGCTGCCTCGCGGCCGATGCCCTTCCGCCGCCTTGAGGCGCACGGCCTAACCGTAACAGCCAAAAGTGATCTGCAGTGGCGGCTCATCAGCGTAGCGGCTGCTCCTTGCCAAACGGCTGCCCGTCGAGCGGGTGTCCATCCGGCACCATGATCCAGAGCTGCGCTTCCTGTAGCGCGTCGGCCTTGTCGCGCGCCGCTCCGTAGTGCTCGACGCCGACGTCGAGCTTGCCGATGCGCCAGTTCTGCCAGCGGTAGGGGCCGGGCAGCTGCTCCAGCTCGAAGCCGATGCAGGTCGGCGCCACCACGCGGATGATTTCCAGCGCCAGGGTGCGCAGCATCGTTTCGGCGACGTACATGGCGGGTCATCTCTGCCGTTCAGCGTCCATGGTAGTGGCAGAGCTCTTCGACCTCGGCCGGGCTTCGCAGCAGGTCCGCCGTCACTTCATCGGCCGAGCACACCGGCGACGCGCCGCCCGCCCTGTCGTGGGCGCTGCGAGGCCCGCACGCCTGTCCGTTGCGCATCGGGTCCGACGGGCAGGCACAGGGATGGCCGGACCCGTGGTAGATCTCGGCACAACGC
>CALMGA010000413.1:2742-5462 GCA_937863205.1 uncultured Beijerinckiaceae bacterium
AGCGGCCGATCGGGTAAGCAACTGTGTCGGCCGGCGCCGTTGACATCCCGCCCCGGCCCCTCGACGCTGCCACCGTGCTCCTGCCTTTCGCCATGCTGTTCGGCCTCCTACTCGTCGACTTCAACGTGCCGCCGGGACCGCACTCGCGCGCCGACGCCATCCGCACGCTTGCCCAGACGCGCGCGGTGGCTCTCGTCGCCTCGGCTCGCTGCGCCGACCTCTTCGCCAACACCGAGATCGACCAGATGCAGGCCGCGCTGGGCCTTACTGGCGCCGACTCGGCCGAAGTGCTTGACCTCGAAAGACGGCTCGCAAGCGACATGGTCATCACCGCCGACAAAGCCGGCGTGAAGACCTGGTGCGGTGAGGTCTATGGCCGCTTCGGGCCGGACGGCACGATGATGAAGGGGCTGCTGAAGCGGTGCGATGCCAATTCGAACGGCTGCTGATGCTCGCGATGCTGCCGCTGCAGCTGACATGTCCTTCGGCCTATGCCCGCAGCCGTCAAGCCCCGCCGCCGATCCTCGACAGCTACGACGTGCCAAACCCGATCCTGACGCCCGGCGGGGTCAACCCGAGCGCCACGCTCGACGTCATCTGCAACACGACGACCAAGGCCCGGCGCAACGTCACCCCGGCGACCCGCGCCAAGGTGCTGCGGGACTACAACATGCCGGCGATCACGACGGACGAATACGAGCTCGACCACCTCGTCCCGCTTTGTCTCGGCGGGAACAACTCGGCCGCGAACCTATGGCCGCAAGCGGCGCCGGACTACCACGTCAAGGACGAGCTGGAGGTGACGCTGTGCGACGCGGTGTGCCTGGGCAAGGTGCCGCTGGCGCAGGCGCAGGCCGAGATCGCGAGTGACTGGATCGGGGCGGCGCGGCGGTATCTCGGGCGGTGAGGCCGGCGAGATGGCATGGCGTGGCGGGAAGACGATCGCCGGGTCAGCAACGGCGCGCGGTACCTCGGCGTCACGGCGGCGGCGCGGAATGCGCCGGTCAGCCGGACGTGGAAGGGGTATTGGCAGCGCACCGCCTGAAATCAATTTCACTGTCGTTTGCGCAATTAGCTGCGCAAACTTGAGCTCAAATCGCGTGATTTCGAGCTTAAATGACGCGAAATTTCGAATGTGCAAAAAACAGGGAAACGCGTCGCAACGTTACAAATATGCGCGCGAAGGTGCTGAGCGTCACGATTTCAAACGAAATAGCGCTGTGAGCGTGCGAAAATGCGTTTAGCGCATAACATCACGCGCTCAAGGGGTGCTTCTAAGCGTCGTTTTGGAGTCAAGGGTGGTTGCGCAATGCTACCAGTTACGGAGGCAGCGCAGACTCGACTTGACAGCCGACCAAGCACCTAGGCAATGTTGCTGCCGGGCGGACATTGAACCGCCCGGCAGAGTAAGACATGGGCTGGCCGGCTCATGTCCCTTTGTCATCTCCCGCAAAGCCCTGAATGCACTTGCGGACGATGTGATGACAGACGCACCCTATGCGTTCGCTGAGTCATGTCAAGTGTGTTCAGGGTCCATTATGAATGGAACCCTATGCCTAAAAAGTACGATCCGTGCCACCAGCTTACCTTCGAGGAAGCTGTCGAGGTTCATCTTAGACTGATGAACCATGAGTTCTACTCGCGAATCGCCGCCGACTACGATGTCAATCAAGGACGCGTTGCCGACGTGAAGTTCGGCCGCCTCCATCTCGGCAGCTACGAAGAAGCTCTTCGTCGCCGCAAAGCGGCGTAGGTGCCGCAATGGCGACAAACAGCGGTAAGGGCTTCCGTCACGGCTCGGTGACTCGTCGGTCTCAAGTGAAGAACCCGCAGACCGGCGAGTACACGAAGCGTAATGACCAAACAGGGCAGTTCATGCAGAGCAAGGAGGGCGGCAAGCCCTTCAAGGGCGTTGCGAAAGAGCCCGATCATCGCCGCACCAAGTAGCGGATGACCTCGCCTCGTCCGCTCCGGCGGGCGGGGCACTCGTCTGGTTAAGCCGCCGCACCACCCGCCCCAGCTCGTCCTTCGCCTGTGCCGCCCGCCCTGCCTGCGTCAGCACCCACAGCGCATCGCCACGGCCTCCCCGGACAGCATCTCCGTGAGCGCCGCATCCAGCACCGTCTGCCCGTTCCGCCTTGCCACGAGGCTGACGCGCGAGGCGAGCACGGCAGGATCGTCCTCGCCGGCATAGTCGAGCTGCAGGCACTCGCGCACGAAGGTCAAGGCCGTCTCGTCACTTTGCGCGGTGAAGATGAGCGTGGACGGCGCCGGGCCGTGGATCAGCAGGTCGTAGGCCGGCACCCTCTCTTCGCTCCAAGCTCATGGCTCCGTGCCGTCGCGATCCCGCCCGCCGACCACCCGCAGCCGCACCATCGCCGGCGGCAGGTCGGGCGGCGGCCCACCGCGGCCCTCCAGGTCGGTGAAGCGGATGCCGCAGTTCGCGACGTACTTCCGCGCCTTGCGGTCGGGGCGCATCTGCGGACAGTCGTAGGCGATGTGCTGCAAGACGACCTCAAGCTCGGTCTCCGGGCCGACCTGGGCGGCGAGCCGGGCAAGACGGTACTGGCCCTTGCGGTGGCAGAGCCCGCAGTCGAAGCGAACCAGCACCCACGGGAAGTCCGACAGCCGCACGGATCGCGCGCGGCCGGCGCGCCCGGCTAGGCCGCAAGGCTCTCCAGCATCTCGGCCGGCACGTTGCCGATGGCTCGGATCAGGCG
>CALMGA010000414.1 GCA_937863205.1 uncultured Beijerinckiaceae bacterium
GGGGTGGGGAATGGCCGCGGTCATCTCGGCCACGGCGGCGAGACCGCAAATCGCGGTGACGCCCGGCGCATCTGTTGCCCGCAGCCAGCGCAGCCACAGGCGCGCCGTTTCCAGCCGGAAGATGTCGTCGCAGCTGATGTCCGGGAACATGACGGAAATCCCGGACGAGGGTGGGAAGACCCGGCCGCGGTTACTCCGCCGCGTCCGCCTGCGCCACCACCGACACGAAGGCCCGGCCGTTCGCCTTGGTGACGAACTGCACCTTGCCCTCGGCCTTCGCGAAGAGGGTATGGTCGGTGCCGATGCCGACGTTGGTGCCGGGGTGCCACTTGGTGCCGCGCTGGCGTACCAGGATGTTGCCGCCGATCACGTGCTCGCCGCCGAACTTCTTGACGCCGAGGCGCCGGCCGTCGGAGTCGCGACCGTTGCGGGATGAGCCGCCAGCTTTCTTATGTGCCATCTGAAATGCTCCAAAGCCCTCGCGCGAAACGATGGCTCGACGGAATGGATCCCGGTCGGCTGATCGCGACCGGTTGGGAACGCGTCAGCCCGCGACGAGGCCCGTGATGCGGACCCTGGTCAGGTCCTGACGATGGCCGCGCTTACGCTTGGAATTCTGCCGCCTGCGCTTCTTGAAGGCGATCACCTTGGGACCGCGCTCCTGCGCCACGATCTCAGCGGCGACGCTGGCTCCGGGCACGAAGGGCGTGCCGAGCGTGGTGGCGTCGTCGCCGACGAACATCAACACTTCGTCAAAGGTGATGGCGTCGCCGGGCTCGCCGGCGAGGTGCATCACGGTGATCGTATCGTCGGCGGCAACGCTGTACTGCTTGCCGCCCGTCTTGATGACAGCGAACATGAAGATCCTCGTCGTGCTGCGGACTGCCGCGGGCGTGTCCCACGAGCGACCGGCTTCTTGTTTTTCGATGAAGTCGCGGCGCGCGGGCGCCTCGACCCGGCAGAGCTAGCCGTCCCGACCCGTCAAGTCAACGGTCGTCGAAATGACGGCCGCCGATGGTCAATGATCTCCAGCGCGATGATTTTTTGCCCAAGCATGCCCGGGGCCGCTCAGCCGCTGAAGCTTCGACGTAGCGCCTCGTAATCATCGCGCAGGGCGAGGACGCGCGCGCTGACCTGCCGGTGGACGCGGCGGGCGCTGTGGGGATATTCGGTGAGTACGCGAAGGTAGAGCGAGCGCGGGATGCGTAGCACGCTGGCCGGCTCGCGCGTGGTCGCGGTCGCCGGCCGGGTGGTTTCCACCAGCAAGGCCGTTTCGCCCAGCAGGGTCGGCGGTCTGACGACCACGGTGGGCCCGGCCCCTTCCAGGCTCACCGTGCCGCTCAGCACCACCAGGGCCCCGTCCGCCGGCTCGCCCTTGCGAAAGAGCACCTCGCCGACCCGCAGGATGCGCGTTTCCGCCGAAAGCGCGATCAGCCTCATCGCCTCCGCCTCGATCTCGCGGAAGGCGGCGAGGCTGGCCAGCATGCGCAGGTCGGCGCCGAGTGCCATCACGGCACCAGCTTGTAGCCGCCGGCTTCCGTGACGAGCAGCAGTGCCTTGGTCGGATCGACCTCGATCTTCTGGCGAAGGCGGTAGATGTGCGTTTCCAGCGTGTGCGTGGTCACGGCGGCATTGTAGCCCCACACCTCCTTGAGGAGGATGTCGCGTCCGACCACGCCCTGGCCGGCCCGGTACAGGTAGCGCAGGATGGCCGTTTCCTTTTCCGTCAGGCGCAGCTTGCCGCCCTTGTCGGTGACGAGCTGCTTGGCGCCGGGTTGGAACGTGTAGGGGCCGATGCGGAAGCTGGCATCGTCGCTGCTCTCGTGGCTGCGCAGGTGTGCGCGCATGCGGGCCAGCAGCACGGCGAAGCGGAACGGCTTGGTGACATAGTCGTTGGCGCCGGCTTCCAGGCCCAGCACCGTATCGGCTTCGCCATCGTGGCCGGTCAGCATGATGACGGGGTTGTTGAAGCCGGCCTCGCGCAACGCCCTGACGGCGTCGCGCCCATCCATGTCGGGCAGGCCGACATCCATGATGACGAGGTCCGGCCGGTCCTGCTTGGCGAGGGCGACGGCGCTGCCGGCGTCGCGGGCCTGCACCGGCTCGAACTCCTCGTAAAGGGCGAGCTGCTCGGCCAAGGCGGCGCGCAGGTCGTCGTCGTCGTCCGCGATGAGGATTTTACGAACCTGCATCACCATGCTCTGATTACAAGCCACCCGGAGCGGGCTGCCGATGGCGGGACGGCACTCCCGACCGCGGCGAAACCGTTGCCCCGCGATCATCGTCGCCGGCCCATCCAAGAGCAATCAGCCATGCGCGAGAAAAGAGTGCCTTGTCGGAACGCGCGCCCGGTCCTGCGAACGCTCACGGTGAGGCGGGCCGCGCGCCTGCCGGGTGAAAGCGGTTCGAGGGGGCTTGTCAAGGCCGGCACGCTCACGCTTGCGTGTGCCATGGGGCGGACAGGCCTGACGAGGCGCAAGCGCGAGGGCGACGGGGCGACGCCGGCCGGACGCTTGCGCGTGCTCCACGGCTATTACCGACCCGACCGCATCGGCCGGCCGTTCTGCCGGGTGCCCTTGCGGCCGCTACGCCGCGACGACGGCTGGTGCGACGACCCGGCCTCGCCGGCCTACAACCGGCCGGCCCGGCTGCCGATGGCGGCGACCCACGAAGTGATGTGGCGCGACGACGGCCTTTACGACGTGGTCTTCGTGCTCGGCCATAACGTCGCGCCGCGCCGCGCCGGCCGCGGCAGCGCCATCTTCCTGCACTGTGCCAAGTGGAGCGGCATGACGAGCGGCCCGGTTGGCGGCCGATCGATGGGCCTCAAGCCGACGCTGGGCTGCGTCGCCCTTCGGCCGGGCGACATGCGCCGCCTGCTCGGGCGCCTCGCCGCCCATCCCGAACTCGTGATCATGTGACCGCGCCGGAGCGGCGCAATGTCAGGCCTCCGAAGGGTTCACCGTTTCGTTCTCGCCCGGCGCGTCGTCCCGCATCCGCATCACCTGGCCGTTCCAGGTGAACGAGCTGCCGGTGAAGGCGGCAACCCAGAGAAGAGGCATCATCGCGTCGCGGAGCGCGATGGCGAACGGGGTGCGCCAGTCGCAGGGCCAGCCGCAGCCGAGCGCGAGGGCGACCTCGGCGGCGAACCACGAGGCAAGGTAGGCCGTGAGCACGAGCGGCACCGACCAGTCCAGCGCCGCCGCCGCCGCCGCCGCCGCCAGCGCGGGGATCAGCGAGCCGGCCAGGATCTCCGGCAGGAATTCGAGGGGAAAGGTGGCGCGCCGCAATCGTGCCCAGCGCAGCTGGCGGTTCCAAACCTGCGCGAGCGGCCGGCGGCCGAGCGGCTGCGGCGAGGGCGGCCCGAGGCGGACCTTCAGGCCCATGCGGCGCACCATCTTGGTGGTGGCGGCATCCTCGGCCGGCTCGGCGGCCAGCTCGCGCATGTCCGAGCGGTCGAGATCGGCCTTGCGATAGAACAGGGTCTTGCCCTGGGCGAAGCCCCGGCCGAAGCTGTCGACCGCATACTGCCAGCGCGCCTCGTGGGTGTTGAGGAAGGCGCATTCGAGATGCGCGCCGAAGCCGTCGGGCTCCGTGCCGCAGGGCGGGGCGGAGACGACAGCCGTGTCGGGCCGGAAGGTGGCTGCCAGATCCCCGAGGAAGCTCCTGGGCACCAGCACGTTGGAGTCGATGAAGACGATCCGCTCGAAGGCGGCGTGGCGCCAGCCCTTCACCATGTTGTTGAGCTTGGGATTGCTGCCGATCCGATCCTCGCCGACGAAGAGCCGGGCGGCCACGTCCGGGTGCGCCGCGATCGCCGCGTCCACCAGCGGGATCACCGGATCGCCCGTCTGCGCGACGCAGAACAGCAATTCGAAGGTCGGGTACTCCAGCTCGAAGGCGGCCCGGATCGTGCGCGCGGAAAAGGTTTCCAGGCCGCACAGCGGACGCACCACCGTGACGCCGAAGTCCGGGCCGCAAGACTTGCTGGCCGGCTTGCGGTCGCGCGGCCGGCAGCGCATCCAGGCGATGCCAAGGGTCGCCAGATGAACGGTGAGGAAGAATCCGGCGAGCCAGCACAGAAAGGTCGGCATGATATGGACCTGCTTTACCCGTGTGCAGGGAGGAGGCATGATCGCCCCGACCGTCGCGCGCAAGGTCGCCCGGCGGTCGGGGCCTCGATGCCTCGCAAATCTTTGACGGAGTTGTTCGTCGTTCTGATGAAGGTGGCGGCCCTCGCGGTCATCTGCCAGCCGGCGTCGGCGGCGACGCTGACGGACTCGGTCAATCGAAGCGTCGAGATCCCCGCCGAAGTGGCGCTCGTCGTTCCCGCCGGCATTCCGGCTCAGATCCTCCTCCATGCCCTCGCCCCGGGCAAGCTCGGCGGCCTCGTCGAGCCCTTCGCGCCCGATCACGCCATCTATGTCGATGCCAACCTCGCCCGCCTGCCGCAGATCCCGCTGCTGACGCGAACGGATGCGTCCGGCGATGTCGCGGCGGTGGCCTCGCTGCATCCCGGCCTGGTGGTGGACTACGGCAGCACCGCGGCCCGCTACGCGGCGGCCGATGAAAAGATCCAGGCCGAGCTGAAGGTGCCGGCGGTGCTGTTTTCCGGCGGCCTCGACCAGGCGGCGGATACCGCGCGTCGGCTCGGCCAAGCCCTCGGCGCGGCCGAGCGCGGAAAGGTTGTCGCCGCCGCCATCGAGGGTGTGCTGGCCAAGGTGAAGCCGGTGGCCGGCCTGCCCGATGCCGAGCGGGTGGCGGTGTACCTTGCCCGCGGCAGCGACGGGCTCGACGCCGCGCGCGCCGGCACCACCTTCGACGAGCCGATCCGTCTCGCCGGCGGCCGCAACGTGGTCACCGGCGGCGGCGGCGCGTTCCGCCCGATGAGCGTGGACGAGGTCAAGGCGCTGAAGCCTGCGGTGGTGATCGTTGCCGAAACGGAGGCTCTGCACGGATCCCTGCGCGCCGCCTTGCCGGCGGGCACCCGCTTCGTGCTCGACGCGGGCGAGCCCTACAAGGTGCTGACGGGTCCGCCCTCGGTCAACCGGCTCGCCGGCGTGCTCGCTCTGGCCGTCCTGCTGCACCCCGACAAGGTCCAGGCCGACCCCGAAGCGCTCACCCGCATCGAAACCGGCCTGTTCCCGATCCCGCCCGGCCTCAGCGAGCCGGCGCCGTTGCAAGTCCGGGAGTGAGTCGGGTCGCGATCGTTTGCCGGCAGGCGATGGCCTGCAGGCCGTTCGTCTCCCGCCATTCCGGTGTCGCGTAGGAATCGACGACCCAGCCGGCCGGCACGGGCCAGACCACGCTTCCGGGGAGGTCCAGCGCCGGCCGACCCTCCCCCAGCGGGACGATCACGAGGCCCGGCGCATCGTCCCGGCGGCAGAAGGCGGCGACCGTGTCGGCGCCGACGCGGGTACGGTCGTCGTCGGCCATCACGTTCCACGGCTCGAAGATCGCCTTGCGAGCCAGACCGAGCGCGAGCAGGCTGTCGGCGCGGCGTCGCCATTCGATGGCGAGCGGACGCGAGAACACGATCCCGACCGCCTGCTGCGACGACATCCATTGCGCTTGCCGCAAAAGAAACCAGGGCTCGGCGATGCCGTCGATCCACAGCACGTCGGTCGGACGGCCGCCGGTCAGGGAGGCCAGCGCGTCGGGGACCTGCCCGGCCTCGACGTAGCGGCCGTAGGCCGAGCGCTGGTCCCACAGCTTCCCCGCGCCGGTCGCGAGAAGCATCGCCGCGCCCCCGATGACGGGTAGCGGCAGCAGCCGATGACGCCAGGGTTGCGGTGCCAGGAGCCACAGGGCGATCGCGAGGCAGACCGGCGCGGTGTGAAGGTTGTTGCGCAGGGGATCGATCATCTGCAGCGGCATGGCCGGCGGCACCGTGCGTAGAAAGGCGACGTAGCCCATTATCGGGCCGCCCGACCAGATCAGCAGCAGCACCGCGGCGACCGCCGCGACGCCCATCGCGTGGCGGGGCGTGAAGCCGAAGGTGAGGTGCCCGGACGCCAAGATCAGGGCGGCGGCGCAAAGCGCGGCGGTGAAGGCGAGGCTCGGCTGGTCGAACCAAGCGAGGGCCAGCAGCGTCAGCACGATGCGCCCGCGCGGTCCCTCGTCCCACAGGCCGGGCGCGCAGGCGACCAAGCCGGCGCCGCCGACGACCGCGAGCAGCCATGTCGCGCGCCAGAGCTGGATCTGAAGGACCAGGAGGATGTGCATCCGGTCGCCGAGAAGGGCCGCCGCCAGCAGCACGAGCACCGCCGCCGCCACGCAGAGCAGAACCGTCCGGGCGCGGCGCGGCACGAAAGGCGCGGCGACCAGGATCGTGGTCGCTTGAACAAGGATCGGGCAGAACGAGGTGGCGCGCCACAGGGTCGGAAACAGGTGCGGGCTGCGCTCGACGAGGAGACCGAGCCAGTCGGGATCGATCACCACCAGCAGCCGGTCGAACAGCGGCACGCCGAGGCGGGCGAGCGCGAGCGCGCCCAGGCCCAGCAGCGCAGCGCCCGCTAAAATGAAGGCGCGCCGCCCCGATGCCGCGAGCAGGGTGCCGAGCGCGGTCCCGACGCCGGCCAACGCCATGATCGGGTGCAGGGCGAGCGCGGTGCCGAGCAGAACGGCCGACAGCCGGACGCGTCCGACGATCAGGGCGGCAAGCATGCCGACGACGGCCGCCTCGGCGAAGGGGCGGGGAATGGCCGCCGTTTCGCCGAAGTGGAAGACGCCGGTCTGGCCATAGGTCACCGGCAGCACGGCAAGCGCCAGGACGATGGCCAGCGCGGTGCGCGGCGGCGCGAGGGCACGGGCGAGCGCGGTGACCGCCGCCAGGAAGCAGGCATCGGCGAGGGCGGCGATGAGCACCCCCGTGTTTGCCGGCCCGAGCGCGCCCACGAGCGCCTTGGCGATCACCGGGAAAAGGGAAAAGCGGGACTGGCCGTCGTAGGCGAAGGCGAAGTCGCGACCGATCCCGTCCGGGTCGAGGTCGGCGAGCGCGCGGCCGAGATAGATCGTGCTGTCGCCGATGATGCCGACGTAGGGGTGGCAAATGCCCCAAAGCGCGGCGGTGCCGACCAGAACGATCGCCGCGCGCAGCGGAAGCGCCGCGCGGTCCCGCCCGGCCGCGAGTTGGACAGTCTCGGACCCAATACCGGATCCGGCCCAGGATCCTATCCTGTCGTGTCGCATCGACTTCGTCCGAAAACCGCCGCGCGCGTTCCCGTCCGATGATGGCGTGTCACGCGGCGGCCTTTCTTGGCACCAGCCGCTCGCTTTTCAGCGCTTCCTGCGCCCCCGACAGCCCGGCCTCGCCGTATTCGGCATCCTCGTTGACGGCCCAGGTGTCGAACAGCGCGGCATCGGCGATGATGTTCTTGGCCGTCAGCATGCCGGTCATCATGGCATGGTCCTGGTTGTTGTACTTGTGCATGCCGTTGCGCCCGACCAGGTGCAGCCGGGGGAAGCGCAGCGCGATCTCGCGCCGGATCACGTCGAGGTTGGCGGCATACTCCTCGTCGTAGACGGGATAGGCCTTGGCTTGGCGGACCACGCAGGCGTCGGTGACGTCGGCGCCATCCATCAGCCCGATCTTGGCGATCTCGGCCTTGGCCAGCGTCACCAAGTCGTCGTCGGACGCGTTCCACAGGCCGTCGCCCTCGAAGCAGAAGTATTCCAGCCCCAAGCAGGTCGAAACGCCGTCGGGGATCATGTCGGGCGACCAGGAGCGGAAGTTCTGCACCCGGCCGACCTTCACCGAGGGATCGTGGATG
Source organism: uncultured Beijerinckiaceae bacterium (assembly GCA_937863205.1). The sequence continues at coordinate 7,773 of CALMGA010000414.1, forward strand.
TAGACCCAGTTGTCGGGCAGTTCCATCCGCGAGCGGCCGATCAGCACCACGGTGAGGAAGTCGCGGTATTTCAGCGCCCGCGCGTGGAACAGCGACAGCGGCTTGGGGTGAATGCGCCCCATCAGCTCGCGCACCGGC
>CALMGA010000415.1:0-1233 GCA_937863205.1 uncultured Beijerinckiaceae bacterium
CGTCTGCTGCTGAAGGAGGAGGTCCACATTCGTCGGACCAGCCGCAGCGAAGACATTGAAACAACCGTCCCGCTCCGCCGGCAGCGCGCGGTCGTCGAACGCCACGAGGCCGGCTCCCTTCCGGACGCATCCGCTCCGACAGTCAAGGACGTTGAAAAATGAGCATGACAACCGACACGCACCACGACCACGTCATCACCGCCTTCTTCGACACCCGTGCGTCGGCAGAGAAGGCCAAGGCCGAAGTCCTCGCCCTTGGGCTCGGCGGCGACACCGTCACCGTCACGGAAGGGCGCAGCAGCGCGGCCGAGGGCCTGACCGGCAAGGAGAGCACGGTGGGGACCGGCCACGAGGGGTTCTGGGGTTCGCTGAAGAACATCTTCGCCCCCGAGGACGACAAGCACGTCTTTGCCGAAGGCCTGCACCGCGGCGGCTTCCTGCTGACGGTGCACACCAGCGAAGCCGACTATGATCGCGTGTTGCACATCCTGGACAGCGAGGGCGCCATCGACATGGACGAGCGCGAAGCGCAGTGGCGCCAGGAAGGCTGGAGCGGGCGCAACGAGCATTACGCCTCGGCCGCCGGCACCTCGACGGCTGCCGCGGGCGTCGGCACCTCGACGGCTGCCGCTGGAACGGGCCTGATGGGGCGCACGGAGATGGGGCGCACGGAGTCGACCGCCGCGAGCACCGGCACCACGACCGGCACGGCGACAGAAAGGACTGGCGTGATGGGCGCGGCCGCCGGGGTCGCCAGTGGTCTTGGCGAAGAGACGATCCAGCTCGCTGAGGAGCAACTGCGCGTCGGCAAGCGCGACGTCAACCACGGTCGGGTGCGCCTGCGCTCCTACGTCGTCGAGACGCCGGTGAACGAGTCGATCAGCCTGCACTCCGAGCGGGTCGACGTCAGCCGCCACCCGGTCGACCGGGCGCTCGGCGTCGGCGAGAACCTGTTCCAGGAGCGCACCATCTCGGCCGAGGAGCACGACGAGGAGGCGGTCGTGTCCAAGGAGGCCCGCGTCGTCGAGGAAGTCTCGCTCGGCAAGGTGATGCAGGACCGCACCCAGGAGATCCACGACACGGTGCGCAAGACCGAGGTCGAGGTCGATGACGGCCGCACCGGACACGTCGTCGAGCGCGGCATTAAGCCGGCCAACAAGATCTAGCCCGCCGCAGGCTTCCCTGAGCCGATCCGTCCGAAGGGACGGATCGGCCGACACATCGGATTGGAAA
>CALMGA010000415.1:1243-6149 GCA_937863205.1 uncultured Beijerinckiaceae bacterium
GATCATCCTTGGCGGCCTCGCCGGCTTCATCGCCAGCAAGATCGTCAACAACACCGGCCAGGGCCTGCTGCTCGACGTCGTTCTCGGCGTCGTCGGCGCTGCGGTTGGCGGCTACGTATTCTCCTTGCTCGGCGCCGCACCAGTGACCGGCTTCAATCTCTACAGCATGGTCGTCGCCATCGTCGGCGCGGTGATCGTTCTCGCGCTGTACCACATGGTCGTCGGCCGACGCGGCGTGCTCTGAAGCCGGAGATGCCCATCCGATCGCGACACCGCCGACGGCCTTGGACAGGCCGATCGCTCCGTTTCGCGGCCCTGGTGATCTGCCTGGGATCGGTTCCGGTCTTCGCGGCACAGGACGCGCCGGATCCCTATCGCCTGACCGAACCTGAGAAAGCGGCGTGCACCGCCGATGCGATGCGGCTGTGCGCCGAAACCTACCCGGACGAGCGTAGGCTTCTCGTCTGCATGAAGGCGAACAGGTCGTCGCTGAGCGCAGAGTGCTTGCCGATCTTCGATGCGGGCGTGAAGCAGCGAAGACTGTAGCTTGACGGGTCGATCGGAGGCGCGAGCGCCCCCCTAACTCCATGCAAGCAGTACAAGCAAAGGACACAAGATCATGGGTCTCATCGATAGCGTCATCGGCGGGTTGTTCGGCGGAGGCAATACGGGAACGTCCTCGCCGATGGCGCGCATTCTATCCAGCATGCTCGGTGGGCAGGGTGGCAACACCGCCGGCATGGGCGGGGCTGGCATGGGCGGCATGGCGGGCGGTCTCGGCGGGCTCGTGTCGCAGTTCGAGAACGCCGGGCTCGGGCACATCGCCCAGTCCTGGATCGGCAACGGTGCCAACCAGCAGGTGTCGCCGCAGCAGCTCAGCAATGTCTTTGGTCAGGATCAGGTGCAAGGCATGGCGCAGCAGGCCGGCATGGAACCTGGCGACTTCCTGTCCCAGCTCAGCCAGCATCTGCCGAACGCCGTGCACGGCATGACGCCGAACGGCCGGTTGCCCGGCAACGAAGCGGTCGACGTCTGATCGCTGACCTCCTCCCGCATCAGCACGAGGCCTGCAAACCGATGACCAAGCGCTTCGCGACGCCTGTGATGGCCTTCGCCCTTGCCGCGCAGCTCATGCCGGCACCGGCCAGGGCTGACAACGCAATGGGGTACCGGATGCAGACTGCCGAGCAGGCGGCAAGCTTGCGGCGCAGCGGCGGTTCGCTCGGCATGAAAGTCGGTGCCGAGCACCAGATCAGCAGCGGCGGGCTGACCTTCGAGCTCCTGAAGGTCGAGGGCGTGGGCGAGGGGTCTCCCGCCGCCCAGGCCGGCCTGAAGGTCGGCGACCAGCTCATCGCGGTTGACGGCCGCGTCTTCCCCAATGTCGCGACCTTCGCCGCCTACGTCGGGTCGCTGCCGCCGAGTCGTCAGGTCGAGATCGACTACATGCCGGCCGGAGGCGGGCCGGGGCAGGCGCAGCGCCTCGGTGTGACCGTCGGCGATGGTGGACGCGCGGCGGCACGGCAAGGCGAAGCTCGGGGCACCACAGGCCTGTCGACCGGGACCAAGGTTGCGATTGGTGTCGGCGCCGCTGCCGTGATCGGGTGCTACGAAACGAACTGCGACGCGCGCCTGAAGAACAGGATCGAGCAGGAGCGGCAGCGACAGCGCGACAGCGGTGAGGGCGTACAACCGCGATAGCACAATGCCGTCCAGGGATCACCCACGGCAGGCCGAACGACGTCCCGAGTCACGAAGCGGTCGTGAAGAGACCGCGATGCGCATTCTTCCCGTGCACATCGAGGAAACGGTCGAGGCGATCTCTCGGCTCAACGCTGAACATCACGCGGAGACGCTGCCGCTACAGCGCCTGCTGTCGCGCTTGACCCGAGGTGCCAGCCATCCCTTGTTCGTCTGCATCCTGATGGGTGCCGTTGCAGCCTGGATAACCATCAACCTCGCACTGCCGAGGCTTGGCCTGGCTGCATTCGATGAAGCGCCCTTCAACATTCTGCAGGGCGGTATCGGTCTTGCCGGGCTTGTGATTGCATCGCTCATCCTGACCACCCAGCGACGCGATGACGAGCTGGCCAGCTACCGTGAACAGTTGACGCTGGAACTCAGCATCATTGCCGAACGGAAGGCGGCCAAGATCATCGAGCTTCTGGAAGAGCTGCGTCGTGATCTGCCGAGTGTCATGAACCGCACCGATCTCGAGGCAGACGCTTTGGCTCAATCTTCTGATCCGGAGACTGTGCTATCAGCGATCAAGGACTCACATGACAATGCAGAGACAATGACCAAATCCAGCCGAGAGAATGGCGGGAAAGATTAGAAGGTTCCTCAAGGATCAGAGATCCGGACTGGTCTCCGAGCCGCGAGTAATCGATCATGACTTGTTCTTTTTCAGCTTTCCTCAATGTGAGCCTGCGCAGTCGGCGGGCAAGGCTGAGCACCCCCTCGGAAGACGTGCTGGTGCACATCTCGGGCGATCGTGGCGGCCCAAGCAATTCGCTCACTCCGGCATCACCCGCAGGCCGCACCCTGAGCGAGGCTCGGCGTCGTCATCGGGACAACATAGGCTTAAGCTGCCGGCTGGCGACGCCGAGCGTACCGAGGACGCAGGCGAAGTAGCCGGCCGCAAACAAGCTGCTTGGGTTGGCGTCAGGGTCGTCCGGCTGCTCTCTGGGCCGCTCGCGTGTGGCGCAAGCCGCCTACCCGACCACATACGCCCAGACCCGAAATGCACGCAGATGATGCGGGCCGAACGAGTTGATCAGCGGCACGTCCGCGGCGTCACGCCCGCGGGCGACGACGATGCGGCCGATCCGCGGTATGTTGTTTCGTGGATCGAAGGGGCGCCAACGCCCGTCGAGGAACACCTCGATCCAGGCGGAATAGTCCATCGGGTCCACAATCGGGACACCGATGTCGCCGAGGTAGCCGTTGATGTAGCGCGCCGGCATGTTCATGCAGCGGCAGAACGCGATGGCAAGATGGGCGAAGTCGCGGCACACGCCGGTTCGGCCCCAGTACACGTCCAGGGCGGAGCGGGTCGAGTCGGCGTTCTGATAATCGAAGGCGATATGCTGGTGAACGAAGTCGCAGATGGCCTGCGCCCGGCGCCAGCCCGGGGGCACGTTGCCGAACAAGTCCCAAGCAATCTGGCTGAGCTTGTCGGTTTCGCAGTACCGGCTGCCGAGCAGGTACACCAGGCACTCGTCCGGCAGGTCGGCCACCGCCGTTTCGCCCGCAGCGCTGTCGATGACATCGTGCGTCCCGCTGTCGGCGACGGTGCCATCACCCCACAGTTGGAGTTCGCCGGCGGGCGCGACGAAGCGTCTGCAGGTATTGCCGAACAGGTCGGTGTAGGTCGCCGATGGGACATCCGGGGTGGTGTGATAGCTTTCGGGGACGTGGGCATCGGCAGCGAGGCGCTCTTCACGGACGCTCAGCAGGGTAATCATCGGCGTTGGCTGCGCACAGCCGACCGTGATGTCGAAGCCATACCTAATCAGCATGGAGGCTCACCCCTGATGATGAAAGCACAAGCGCTGCGGCCGTCTCTCACATAGCAGATTGTCACCGTGCCTTCAGTATCAGACAGCCTGGAACTCGGAATGGGAGAGTGCGATGGCGGATTGCCTCGCGAGCGCCTCCGAGCGCCTCCTTGTGGCTTTTGCGGGAAACGCCTCTTCTCACAGCGATGAAGCCGCGCGTGGCTGCGATGATCACTCAGGACCGGGCACAGGAGACCGCCGCATCGTGTTAGCAAGCCGCTCCTCCAGCCTGATCGTGACAGCATCGGCTATCGCCAAGCGGCAGCAGGCGACGATCTCTTCCATCGAGGGCGTGTTCGCAAAGGTCGCCGTCGCCCTGCGACGGAGTTCACCCCAGGTCGGCATCGAGGGAAGGACGTCCTCGCCTCGGCGATAGGCAGCCAGCAACGCCCTAAACTGGTCGGGCTTGTTGGCAGTATCGGACCCAATGGCCTGCGCCGTGGCGGCCTGCTCGGCCGAGAACGTCGATGCAAGCTGCGCCGCGACCTTCTGGATCACCTTGCTGCCAAGCCTCCGCTCGTTCCGGATCACGGAAGCCGGAGGCGCCTTCAGGTTCCAGATCAGGCCGACGGCGGCGAAGGCTTTCAGGACGTAGTAGGTCGGGTCAACCTCCCACCAGCGGAAGCCCTGGCGGGCGCTGCTCTGGAAGGCATGGTGGTTGTTGTGCCAGCCTTCACCCAAGGTGATCAGCGCCAGCACCCAGTTGTTGCGTGAGTCGTCGCCCGTGACGTAGCGCTTCGTGCCCAGCGTATGGGCCAGCGAGTTGATGCAGAAGGTCGCGTGGTAGAGCAGCACGGTGCTCCACACGAAGCCGACGATCAGCCCAGACCAGCCAGCAACCAGGAAGGAGATGATGGCCAGGATGGCCGCCGGCACCAATTCGTGCCGGTGCAGCCACATCAGCTCCGGGTATGTCGTCAGATCGCCGAGCCGAGACAGATCGGCTGCGTCGTGCCGTTTCGTGAAGATCCAGCCGACATGGGCGTAAAGGAAGCCGTGCTCGGCGGGCGAATGCACGTCATCATGCGTGTCGGCGTGAAGATGATGATGCCGATGCTTCGCCGCCCACCACAGCACGCTCTTCTGCGAGGTGGACTGGGCGAGAGCGGCCAGCGCAAACTGGAACCACCGGCTCGTCGCGAACGCGCGGTGGGAGAAGTAGCGGTGGTAGGCGGCGCCGATCGCGAACATGCGGATGACGTACAGGGCGGCACACAGGATCAGGGCGGGCGCCGAGATGCCCGTCGCCACCGCGCCCAGGCAGGCCACGTGCATCAGCACGAACGGCACGGCGGAAGGAAAGACGATGTCGTCGGACGGCGATGGCGAGCGAGACAAGGTCGGCTCCA
>CALMGA010000416.1 GCA_937863205.1 uncultured Beijerinckiaceae bacterium
TGATCGACGTAGGCCGAAAATGACGCCTCGCTATCTTGCGTCCAGTGCTCCATCGTAGCTCGCCCGGTCCATCGTTGATCAACGACGCTACAAGCTTCTCCACACAGATCGACGATGACTTTCTGACGCAGTAGTATTAGCAGGCCGCTGAAAAAGGGTTGGTTCCGGCTCGGATTGCTGATCTCGCATGACTTTCGCGGGCGGCCCGGCCCTTGTCGGGAAGACCGGCCCCTTCAACCCTGCCGGTCTGCCCGGTGCGCCGGGCACCAGCCCGCAGCTTGGAGCGCCTGCCTTTGCGACGTCATTCTCACGCTGCCACCGGCTCCTCCACAGTTTGGGCAGGCGGATGAGGTTGCAGGCTGCGGCCGAGAAGGCGAAGGCCATGTCGACGCGCTCGCGGCCCCGCACCCGGATACGGCGCAGCAGCCCAAACTCCTTGCCCCAGCCAAAAGCTTCCTCGATCCGCTTGCGGATGCGCTGGCTCACCGCGTAGCCGGGATGGCGCGTGGTGCGCCCGTCCACGGCGGAGCGTCGCCTCGCGGTGTTGCGGGCGATGTGCGGCGTCACGTTCATGGAGCGCAACTCGTTCACGAAGTCCGCGGCGTCGTAGCCCTTGGCCTCGCGCTGTCGCCAGCGCTCGGCCCAGAGGTCGAAGGCATAGTTGTAACGCGACAATCTGGATGCGACTTGCGCGGCAATCAGGATGAGACTGATCGTGACGCGGCGATGGTGATCATCGGCGGGGGTTGCTGCCATGGTGCAAGCGGTTTCGGTGGCCTGTGTCGCGGCGCGTCAATCGGCCGAGGTTTTGATTGTCGCGCGGGTCGGCGGGCGTCCGGGACCGCGCTTGCGTTCCATCGCCACCCGCCGGCGGTCGCTTTCGACGTTCATCTCGAAAATGGTTGCGTGGTGAACGAGGCGGTCCACCGCCGCGAGCGTCATGGTCGGGTCGGGGAAGACCTTGTTCCACTCGCCAAAAGGCTGGTTGGCCGTGATCAGCATCGAGCGCCGCTCGTAGCGCGCGCCGATCAGCTCAAACAGAACGCTGGTTTCGGCCTGATCCTTGGTGACGTAGGCGAGGTCGTCCAGGATCAACAGGTCGAAGCGGTCGAGCTTGCTGATCGCCGCCTCCAGAACGAGCTCGCGCCGCGCCGCCTGGAGCCTTTGCACAAGGTCGGTGGTGCGGGTGAACAGCACCTTCCAGCCGTTCTCCACCAGGGCAAGGCCGATCGCCGCCGCGAGGTGGCTCTTGCCGCCGCCGGGCGGCCCGAACAGCAGCAGGTTGGCCCCGGTCTTCAGCCAGGCGTCGCCGGCGGCCACCGCGCTCACCTGCGCCTTGGAGAGCATCGGCACGGCGTCGAAGTCGAAGCTGTCCAGCGTTTTGCCGGGCGGCAGGCGGGCCTCGACGAGGTGGCGCTCGATGCGCCGGCGGTCGCGCTCGGCCAGCTCGTGTTCGGCCAGGATGCCGACTCACCTTGATTGTCGCGGGACACATAGTGCAGGTAGACGTTGGCCAGCAGCGGCGAGATCACCGAGCCCTGCCCCGTTCCCGTGTCGCTCACCTCGACCTGTCCGTCCTCGAGAACTCCGGCCCTGAGCCATTTGCGATCCGGTGTTCGAGGAAGCGCATCAGCCAGTCCTGGCTGACGTCGTCGAAGAACGACCGGATGTCCGCGTCCAGGATGTAGTTCACCTTTGTGCTGGAGATCCCGACGCAGAGTGCGTGCAGCGCGTCGTGCTGGCCGCGCCCCGGCCGGAACCCGTACGAGAAGCCGAGGACGTCTTCCTCGTAGAGTCGTGGCCGCGCTCACCGTTCCGGGCGTCACGGCGAGCGGCGGGGCGCGCAGCCGACCCAGCACCTCGGCCGCGGTGAAGCGGCGGATGCGGTGCTGTTTCAGCAGGCGAGCGAGGGTGCCGTAGCTCGACGGCAGCGGTTCGCCGCTCGACAGGATGCAATCGACCAGGGCGTTGCGCCCGAGCCACACCCAATCCGGCGGCCTCGGCTCCTTCGCTTTGGCCGCGCTGCGCGGCGCGTCATCGACGGGCTCGACCACGCAAGAGCTGATGGGATCGCCGTCCTCATCGGTGCCGATTTTGACCGTGACGAGGCGGATGGCGATGGCTTTGCCTTCCGGGCCGTCCTTCGTCCGCTCGACCGTCGCGACGATGCTGCCGACATTCTTCTTCGCCGCGATCAGCACGTCGGCAGCGCCGGCGAGCGATGTGTGCCCGCGCGGACGCGATCCGCAGCAGGCTCGTCACCGGGCGCCCGCCCGGGCGCCAGAATAGCACCCACCAGCAGCACCTGAACATGCCGCCAGGATCGCTGGACGAAGAGCGGCGCGAACGCAGGATGATTCCGGCGGAGCGGGCGGGTAAAGGCAGCATGGCGGTATTTCTTGGCGGGGATGCCTCCAGACTACCCCTCACGCCCGCTTCGTCACCCCACCTCGCAAGCAGCCAGATTGGCCAAAGTCGAGCTGAGAGCGACATGCAGGGTCCCGCGTCGGCGAATGGCGAATGAAGCATTGCAGCGTCGTCCGCTCGTCACCGCTCAGTTCCACCCTGGCCGTCTTGAATCAAACGTGCTTCACAAGTGAGTCCAAAGCTCATCAGCGCTGAAACCCGCAGTGCCCCTGGCACGATGACCCAGCTATGCAGTTACAGCGAGCTGCTCGAGGAGCTTTCGGGCAGTCGCTGCGGATGATTGCGGGTTTTGACCGGTGGTCAATAGACCGTCGGTCACAACGCGGACCTCCCAAGCCTGCGTCTTTTCGAACAGGCCGCCCTTAGCAATTAGCTCGTCCTCCACCAGGAACGGAACCACCTTCGTTAGGCCGACGGCTTCCTCTTCGCCGTTTGTGAACCCGGTAACGCGCTTGCCTTCGACAAGCGGCCGCCCATCGGCTGCCTTGGCGTGTCGTAAAGCCCCCGGAGCGTGACAGACCAAAGCTATAGGTTTGGCAGCACCGATGAAGGACTCGATTAGCTTGATCGAGATGGGATCCTCGGCGAGATCCCAAAGGGGGCCGTGGCCGCCGGGATAGAAGGCAGTATCGAAATCCTCCTGTCGGACGGTATCGAGCCGCACAGTGGCGCCGAGCTGCTTCTCGGCCGCAGCATCGGCTTCGAAGCGACGTGTGTCGTCCGTTTTGAAGCTAGGCTCGTTGCTTGCCGGATCGAGGGGGGGCCGGCCACCCTTCGGTGAGGCCAGCGTGATATCCGCGCCAAACTCCTTGAAGATGTAATATGGCGCAGCCAGCTCCTCGAGCCAGAACCCGGTCTTTCGTCCGGAACTGCCCAGTTTGTCATGTGATGTGAGGACCATCAGAACTTTCACTGCAGTGTCCCTTCAGGATCCCTGCCTAAGGCAGCAGGTCCGCCGACGTAATAGCCGCTGTGAGTATATTCGCTTCCAAGGTTTTCATTGGCGAAGTCGATAGCGATGAGGGTTGGCGAAGTGGATTGCATCGAGCACTTCGCCGCCAAACTTACGTCGGCACGGCGGCGCAACGGCAAACTCGATCTTCTCGATCATAATCGATAGGCTCGGATTATACTGACTCACAAGCCGTTCTTTGGTCGAAGCGGATAGGAGCACCTAGCGGCGCCGCAGCGGCCTCGGTGTTTTCCGAGGCTATCCACCGAAGTCTTCCTATCCCAGTGATGATGTCACAACCCTTCGCAAGAGTCTGCGTGAGATCCACCCTTCCTTGACGCAATGCTTAATACCAGAAGAATTTCTTCCTTTCGCCAGCAGGACCGTCCCACAGATCGACCGATGACTTCCACCCCACGAGACGCGATCACAACCAGCTAGAATAGATCGCCAAGCAACATCGTTACTTAAGTCTTATGACTTATTATGTTGTAGGGGCAGAAGTCTTTAGAGAATTAGACGCCGGCAGGTCCAGCAGGCGCGCTAAACGCTTGGAGTCTCGACAGTGCTAAACGGATTTCCATCTGTTGTCTCGATGAAGAAGCCGTCCATCGAGCAACGCAAGACGCTTGGCCATTTCCTGGCGAGCCGGCGCGCACGCCTTAAGCCAGAGGGGCTGGGCTTGCCGTCGACGAAGCGCCGCACACCAGGACTCCGCAGGGAAGAAGTGGCGGTTCTCGCCGGCGTCGGCGTTTGCTGGTATACTTGGCTTGAGCAGGGGCGCGACATCCAGGCGTCCGCCGACACACTCCGTCGTGTCGCCGACGTGCTTCAGCTCGACCGAACCGAGTCGACCCACCTTTTCGCTTTGTCTGCCCGAGACCGACCTTCATTCTCTTCGAGCGAGGAGTTAAGTGAAGGAGTGTCAATGTTCATCAAGGCGATCGATCCACTTCCTGCTTACGTCCGCAACACCCGATTTGATATACTCGCGTGGAATGCAGCAGTAAAGAATTTATTCGTCGATTATGCCACCTTGCATCCGCACGAACGGAATATTCTGAAACTGCTCTTTCTACATAAGCCGTATCGAACCTTGATGTATGATTGGGAGCAGATAGCGCGCGGCATGATCTCGACGTTCCGCGCCTCTCGAGCGAAAGCGCAGATCCAGGCACCGTTCGACGAGCTGGTGGAGGAGTTGTGCGGGTCCAGTCCGGAGTTCTGTGCTTGGTGGCCCGATACAGACGTGAAAGGATTCGACGAAGGTAGCGAGCGCCTCCAGCATCCCAAGCTCGGTCGCATAGATCTTACTTACGTTTCCCTGGCGCAAGAGGGCCGCCCGGATCTGTCGATCGTCATCTACGTGGAGGATAGAGATCCGATGGCTCGCAGTGACATGATGGAGAGCCATCTCCCAAGTGCTTTCCTGACCTGCTAGTCAAAATACAAACCCGCTACTTCTTGAGAGAGTCCGCCTCCTAGAGCATCGGACCCTAAACCGGGTCCAGTCAGATGCTCTAACCTATCGTGCCGCATCGGATTTGTCCAAAAACCGCTGCGCACTTTTCGGTCCGATGCTCTAGAGAAAGCAAGCGGACGAGACAGCTTAATGATAGAGAAGCAATTCATGACCTCGACTTTCCAGGGTCCTGGCGTTGGATGAATTGCCTACTCGGCTTCGAATCCGATTCTTGAGGGCGCCATCGATTGCAAGCTGCAACCGCAGCAAGGCTCAACTTACGCAGCTAAAATCATTTGAAAACAGATCACTCGACAGTTGCAAATGAGTAATTCTCCGAGTTCCGAAAGCAGGTCGGATGCTGACTCACGTTTCGAACATTGCCGTCAGTATAGGACAGTCCGCCATCCAGCGTAGGTCCATCATTTAGGCCAGAGCGGGTCAGACCGCCTTCCGAAGGAAACCGCAATGCTCGACAACGCCCTGCCCACCAAGGTCCCGGTAACGCTGACTGTCAACGGCGATGTGCTGCACTTGTCGATCGCGCCGTGGACGACGCTGCTCGACCTCCTTCGCGAGGATCTCGACCTCACGGGCACCAAGAAGGGCTGTGACCACGGCCAGTGCGGCGCCTGCACCGTGATAGTCGACGGGTGGCGCATCAACTCCTGCCTGGCGCTCGCAGTGATGAAGGATGGGGCGAGCGTCACCACAATCGAAGGGCTGGCGGACGGCGGATTACACCCGCTGCAGGCCGCCTTCATTGAGCACGACGCCTTCCAGTGCGGCTACTGCACCCCGGGCCAGATCTGCTCCGCCGTCGGCATGATGGCGGAAGGGCACGCCCACAGCCGCGCGGAGATCCGCGAGGCGATGAGCGGCAACATCTGCCGCTGCGGCGCCTACACCAACATCGTCGACGCGATCGAAGAGGTGATGGGCGGAGCCGCCGCTATTGCTTCGGTCAAGGAGGCCGCCTGATGAACAACTTCGGCTACGAGCGCGCCACAACGGTCGCGGAGGCGGTTCGCGCCATCGCGGCGACGCCCGGCGCCCGCTTCATCGCGGGCGGCACCAACCTTGTCGACCTGATGAAGTACAACGTCGAAAAGCCGGCCCGGCTGATCGACATCACCCGGCTCCCCCTCGACGCGATCGAGGAGCACGGGGGCGGCCTGCGCATCGGCGCCCTCGTGCCGAATGCGGATGTCGCCTACGACGACCGCGTGCGTACGAAATACCCCCTGCTCGCCGACGCCATCCTCGCCGGCGCCTCGGCGCAGCTGCGCAACGCGGCGTCAACCGGCGGCAACCTGCTGCAGCGCACGCGATGCTACTATTTCTACGACGAGGGCACCGCCTGCAACAAACGCCAACCCGGCTCGGGTTGCCCGGCGATCGAAGGTGTGAACCGGGTCAACGCGATCCTCGGCACCTCGCCGTCCTGCATCGCGACCCACCCGTCCGACATGTGCGTCGCCCTCGCCGCGCTGGAGGCCACCGTCCGCGTCGCCGGCCCAAAGGGCGAGCGGACGATCGCCTTTGCCGACTTCCACCGCCTGCCGGGCGACACGCCGGAGCGTGACAACAATCTCGGATCGGACGAGCTCGTCCTTTCCGTCGACCTGCCGGACGAAGACTTCGGGACGCACCACACCTATCTCAAGCTGCGCGACCGGCTGTCCTACGCCTTCGCCCTGGTTTCGGTGGCGGCGGCGCTCAAGCTCCGCAACGGGACGGTCGCGACGGCGCGCCTCGCGCTGGGCGGCGTGGCGCACAAGCCGTGGCGCGACACGGAGGCCGAGGCCGCCCTGGTCGGCCAGCCGGCGAACCGCGAGAGCTTCGCCAAGGCCGCCGCGATCGTGCTCCGCGACGCACGCGGCTATGGCCACAACGCCTTCAAGATCGAGCTTGCCCACCGCGCCATCGTGCGCGGCCTGGAGCAGGCCGCCGCCGGGACGCCGCAGTCCCTGTCCGACAAGCGCATTCGGTAGGAGCACCCCATGCCCGTCACCATCTCCTCCACCGGCACGGACACCTACGTCGGCACCGCGCGCAGCCGCGTCGACGGCCCGGCCAAGGTCACCGGCGCGGCCAAGTACGCCGGCGAGTTCAAAGCCGAGGGCCTGCTGCACGGCTACGTCGTGTCGAGCACGATCACCAAGGGCCGGATCACCGCGATCGACACGAGGGCGGCCGAGGCCGTGCCGGGGGTCGTCAAGGTGTACACGCACGAGAACCGCCCGCGCACGGCGTGGCTCGACTACAACTACCGCGACGCGGTGGCGCCGCCGGGTTCGCCGATCCGCCCCTTGTACGACGCCAAGGTCGCCTTCGCCGGCCAGCCGGTGGCGCTCGTCGTGGCCGCCGACTTCGGCACCGCCCGCCACGCCGCCTCGCTCGTCAAGGTGAGCTACGACGCCGAGGCGCCCGCGACCGACATCAAGGTCGAGCAGGCGAGGGCCTACGATCCACCGAAGAAGCGCGAAGGCATCAAGCCGCCGCCCAAGCCGTGGGGCGACGCGGACGGCGGGTTCGACAAGGCACCGATCAAGCTGCACGGCGAATACCGCATCGCCAACGAGCACCACAACGCGATGGAGCCGCACGCCACCACCGTGGTCTGCGAGGGCGACGGCGCCTACACCGTGTACGATAAGGTGCAGGGCGTCTCGAACAGCTTCGCCTACCTCGCGGCCGTGTTCGGCCTCGACAAGAAAAAGCTGCGCGTCCTCAACCCATACCTCGGCGGCGGCTTCGGCTCGGGCCTGCGCCCGCAGTACCAGCTGTTCCTGACGATGCTCGCCGCGCGCGACCTCCAGCGCTCGG
>CALMGA010000417.1 GCA_937863205.1 uncultured Beijerinckiaceae bacterium
CGAACCACCGGGCGCAGAGCGGCGTCAAGGCCGGGCCGATCTTCGACATGGGGCCGTACCCGGTCAACGCCGCGCGCACCGTCTTCGAGGCCGAGCCGGAGGCGGTCGTGTCCGCGGTCGGCGTGCGCCACCCGGCCCTACGCGGCGGCGCACCCTTCGACCTCGTCTTCGCCAACATCCTGGCCAAGCCGCTGCGCGCCCTGGCGCCGGCACTGCGTCCGCTGATGGCGCCCGGCGGCGAGGTGATCCTGTCGGGACTGCTGGCCTGCGATGTCGCCGGCACGGTGGCGGCCTACCGCCGTCAGGGCCTCGCGCTCCGCAGCCGTCGTGATCTCGAAGGCTGGGCCACCCTGGTCATGCGGGCACCGTACCGGACTCCGATCCGCGGCTCCTGACGATCGGCTCCCGGCGAGCGGCTCAGCCCGGCTCCAGGCTGGTGACGGCGGGACGCAGGCGGGCCAGCAGGAGGGTGCGCAGCGAGGCGATGTCGAGCAGCGCCGCCAGCGAGCCGTAGACAAGAATTCCCGTCGCCACCTGGAGGCACAGCGTCGGCAGGCTCGGCGGGTGGGCGCGCATTGGCAGCAGCAGGGCAACCATCGCCGCCGTTGAACCGAGCGTGCCGGCGAGGTCGCGCATCCTCGGCCAAGCCGGCTTCGACAGGCAGGCGATGGCGACCAGCGCTGCGAAGGCGAGGGCGAAGGCCCCGGTCTGCGCCCACGCCAGGCCGGATGCGTCGTGACTGCGCGGCAGCACCAGCAGCAGCACGGGATCGGCGACGCAGGCCACCGCCGCCGCCCCGATCAGCGGCGCCGTGCGCTTGCGGATCTGGAAGATCGGGTTGATGGCGTACAGGATGAGGGCGAAGAAGAAGAAGCCCGGCATCATCGGCGTCAGCAACTCTTCGAAGGGGCCGCGGTAGTCGGCCGGCACGATCAGGGCCTGGATCGAGGGCATCACCAGCCAGATCCCGGTGCAGGCCGGCAGGATCACCGCGACCACGATGGCCATGTTGTCGCCGATGCGGCGCTTGGCCTCGCCGGCGCCAAGGCGGTCGTGGGCGGCGACGGCGAGCTGGAACAGCAGGACGTCGAGCGTCGAGCCGATCGCCTGCACCACCTTGCTGCCGATGTCGTAGGCGAGCGAGAACTGCCCGGTTTCGGAAAAGCCGTACACCACCGCGACCAGCGAGCGGTTAGCCAGGGGAAGGCAGAGATACAGCAGGTTGGCGGCGACGATGGGCAGGGCGTAGCCGGCGAGGGAGCGCGCTATGCCCGTGCGGGCGAGGCGGATCTGCGCATTGCTGTCGCTCAGGCTGGCCCGCGCCGCGATCACCGATCCGGTCAGGCTGACGATGCCGCCGAGCATCGCCATCCGGGCTGAACCGAAGTAGAAGGCGCCGCCCCCGGTCAGCAGGATCGCGAGGAGGTTCTTCACCACGATCAGCTTGATGTAGAGCCCGTCGTGGAACCGGGCGCGCACCAGGGCGGTGTTGAAGTCGAACAACCCGTTGGCCACCGCCGCCCCGAGCGCCAGCGCGATCAGCCCGTGCGACAGCGGAAAGCTGAGGCCGGTGGCAAACAGCAGGCCAGCGCCCACCGCGAGGGCGGCGATGATCAGCGCGAAGGCGACGTCCAGCGTCGCCCGCAGGGCCGGATCCTCGTCGCGCGAGCGCTCGGAATAGAAGCGGGTGGCGCCCAGCCGGATCCAGTCGAGAAAGGCGGTCTGCACGGCCATCGCGGTCGCCAGCGCCAGGGCGAAGCGCCCGTATTCTTCCGGCCCGAGAAACTTGGCGACCAGCAGGCCGACGGCGAAGTTGAAGACGACGTTCACGAAAAAAGCGAACAGCACCTTCATTCCGGCCTCGTTGCGCGCGCGGGTGACCGGATCCCGGGTCGGCCCGGGCGGCGCAGGCCTCCACCTCGTACCGGGGGAAGACGCAACAAACCGTTACCAGCCTTTTTGCCGCCGAGCGCCGACAGAGCGCCGACCGAGCACCGACGCTCAGAACCTCGCCTGCTCGTCGAAGGTCATACGGCCGCTCGCGCCCTTGTGCCAGACGTAAACCGCATCGTCGCTCACGCTGGGGTCGCCCTTGGCGTCGAAGGAGAAGTAGCCCAGCACGGTCTTGAAGACGACGCCCCCGCGCATCGCGGCGGCGATCCCGGCCGGCTCGACCGAGCGGCTGGCTTCCATCGCCTGCTGGATCACCTGGACGGCCGCATAGGCGTAGAACACGTAGGCGTCGGGTTCCTGCCCCCGGCTGCGCAGCCGGCGCAGCAGGTCCGCCGCCGCCGGACGGGTTCGCGGATCCTGCGGGAAGACAAGCATCGCGCCGTCGGCGGCGGTGCCGGCCGCCGCCGCGAAGTCGTCCGACGCCAGAGCACTTCCCCCGATCAACGTCGCCCGCGACCCCGCATCGCGCAACTGCCGCATCAACAGTCCGGCTTCCAGCGGTCCGCCGCCGAACACCACCACCTGCGCCCCCGACGCCTTGATCCGGCCGACGAGGCCGGACATGTCGCGCGTGCCTTTTTCCAGGCTGCCGTAATAGGTGTCGGCGACGCCGGCCTTGCCCAGCGCCGTTCGCACCGCATCGGCGAGCGCCTTACCCTCGCCGGTGCGGTCGTGGACGATCGCGACCCGGCCGATGTGGTGGGCGAGAAGCAGGCGCGCGGCGCTGCCGGCCTGTTCGTCGTCGCGCGCGCTCACCCGGAAGATCGTGGAAAGGCCGCGGTCGGTGACGGCCGGGGCCAGCGCGGAAGGCGTGATGTTGAGGATCCCGGCATCGGCGTAGACGCTCGAAGCGGCCACCGTCGCGGCGGAGGAGAAGTCGCCGATCACCACCGAAACGCCGGCGGCGGCGAAGGCTTTGGCGACTTCGACCGCCCGGCCGGGATCGTTGCCGTCGTCGCGCGGAACGCTGCGTGCGCGCCGGCCGAGGAAGCCGCCGCTCGCGTTGAGATCGGCGATGGCTTGCTCGACCCCTTGCCGGATCTGCTCGCCGTAGACGGAGTCGGGACCGTTCAAGGGTGCCGCGATCCCGATGCGCAGCTCGGCCGGCGCCGCGTCAACTGCAGCGGGGCCGATGACGACCGGCAGGGCCATCGCCAGCCGCAATGCGGCGTGACGGGACATCACGAGGGTCCGCGCCCGCGCCGGCGGCGAGGATCCAGCTTGCGGCAGAGCGCCGGCGCTGTCGCCGCTTGGCGTGCCGGAACCGGTTGGTTTCGTCGCGCCCTTTGCGGCTTCCGTTACCCGGCTTGCCGCCGGCTTGGCGGCATCGCCCACGATTGCCAACATTTCTTCGCCGCTCGTTTTCACCGCCATTCGTTCCGTCCCGGACGCCTGCGCCTTGGATCCCAGCGCCTTGGATCCCAGCGCTTGGAACATCATGTAGAACTTTCCGCGCGGCAGCGGAATCATCCACGCGGACGCTCCGCAAATGGTTTATGTGAACGCAGCAGCCGCTACTCGTTCGCGGGTGCTGCATTGGTTCATGGAACCAAGTACGGAGCCAAGCGCAGATGCAAGTGACGATGCGCGGGGCGACCTTTGTCCGGGCCAATCGCGAAGCCGTCTGGGCGGCGCTGCACGACACGGCCGTGATCGCCCGTTGCGTGCCCGGCTGCCGGTCCCTGGCCCGCGCTTCGGAGTGCCTGTTCGTGCTCTCGTCGCGCATCGCGATCGGTCCGCTGCGGATCACGCTTGAAGGAACGGTGGAGATCGCGGAAAGCGACCCGCCGCGGTCCTACTGCCTCGTCGGGCACGGCACCGGCGGCGCGATGGATGCCAGCGGCGTCGTCCGCATCACCCTTTCCGAGGACAACGGCGGCTGCCGGCTGCAATATGCCATCGAGGCGGAGGCCCGCGGCCCCCTTTCGGCGGCTGGCCCCGTCGTGATGAACGGCATCGGCAAAGGCGTCACGGCCTTCTTCGCGACCCGCTTCGGCGACTTGGTGGAGCAGGGCCGGAGCTAGCGCATGGTCTCGTCCGACATTCCCGCGCGATCGCGCGCCGACCGGGGAGGCGCCTTGCTGAGCGCCGCGGACCTGCGCTTCTGCGTCGCCCCGATGATGGACTGGACCGACCGCCGCTGCCGCGCCTTCCATCGCACCCTGTCCCGGCGCGCCCGCCTTTACACCGAAATGGTGACAACCGCCGCCGTGCTGCACGGCGACCGCGACCGCCTGCTCGGCTTCGACGGGCTGGAGCACCCCGTCGCCGTGCAGCTCGGCGGCAACGATCCGCGCGATCTTGCCCGCGCCGCCCGCATCTGCGCCGACTTCGGCTACGACGAGGTGAACCTCAACGTCGGCTGTCCCTCCGACCGGGTGCAGAACGGCGCCTTCGGCGCCTGCCTGATGCGCGAGCCGGCGCTGGTCGGGGACTGCGTGGCGGCGATGCGGTCGGCGCTCGGGGGCGCCGTGCCGGTCACGGTGAAGTGCCGCCTCGGCGTCGACGAGCAGGGCCCCGAGGCGCTCGACGCGCTCGCCGATGCGGTGGTCGGGGCCGGTGCGGCGGCACTGATCGTTCACGCCCGCAAAGCTTGGCTGAAAGGCTTGTCGCCGCGCGAAAACCGCCACGTGCCGCCGCTCGATTATCCCGCCGTGTTCGCGCTGCGGCGGCGCCTGCGCGGCGTGCCGGTGGTGCTCAACGGCGGCCTCGCCGGCTGGCCGGCCATCGAGGCCGCTCTGGAGCAGGTCGACGGCGTGATGCTGGGCCGCGCCGCCTACGGCGAGCCGGCCCTGCTTCTCGACGTCGACGCGCGGCTGTTCGGCGACGGGGGCGCTCCGCCGACGCGGGCTGCGGCGGTCGTGGCCTATCTTCCCTACGTCGAAACGTGTCTCGCCCAGGGCGTGCCGCTCCACGCGGTGACTCGGCACATGCTGGGCTTGTTCAACGGCCTCCCCGGCGCGAGGGGCTGGCGCCGGCATCTCGCCACCGAGGGGGTCAAGCGCGGCGCCGGTCTGGATGTGATCGCCGAGGCGCTGCGCTTTCCCCGCCAGGGCGAGGAGCGCTTGGCCGCCTGACGTGCCGCTCGCCACGTGCCGCTCGCCACTTGCCGCTCGCCGGCCGGGCGGTACACGGCGTGCATGCCGGCGGTGGCGCGCGCGCCGCGGAGGAGACCTGCCATGCTGATCTACAGGTTCAAGCCGGCCGAACGCGCCGATCACAGGGTCGCTCTTTCGATCAGCGAGGCCGGCGACAACCTGCCCGCCGACGGCTCTCCATGGCAGCCGATCGGGCGCTTCGACCTCGAAGCCAGCGATCCCTGGATCAAGGCGCCGAAGGCCGACATCGAGGCGGCGCTGAAGGGACGCGGCTTCTTCCTGTGGAGCATCAGCATGCCCAAGCCGGCGAGCCGCTTCGGCCGCCCGTCGCAGGGCTGATGCTTTAGGGATCTATCCCGATTGGGATTGCGCCCGAGGCAGGGTGGATGGACACAGCGATCATCACCCTTGCCGGACCGGTCCCATTGGGATGACGCCGGCTGGCGCGTGCCGGACTGGCTTTGGGAGCAGATGGCGCCGCTTCTGCCGCCTCCTCCGCCGCACCCGCTGCGCTGCCATCGCCCGCGCAAGCCCAACCGGGCGGCGATGGACGCGACCTTCCTCGTGCTGCGCACGGGATGCCGGTGGAACGCCCTGAACGGCACCGGATCTGCTCGTCGTCGGCGGCCCACCGCCGCTTCAGGAATGGACGGAGGCAGGCGTGTTTGCCGCCTTCTGGCAAGGCGGTCTTCTCGCCTGCGATGGGCTGGTGGGCATCGTCTGGAGCTGGTTGTCGCTGGACGACGCAATGGTGAAAGCGCCGCTGGGCGGGGGAAAACACCGGCCCCAATCCGACCGTTTCGCCGCAATGCGAAGCATAGTCGGCGGGGCAAGCGGGGGTCAAGCGCTCGGTGCTGAGCGACGCGCGGGCGTGCCGGTGGGCGTTGTCATCGCGGGTGCCAACCGCAACGACCACTTGGCTGATGGCCGACACGCTGAACAGCCTGCCCGTTGCGCGACCCGAGCCGACGCAAGGCTGCCCGCAGCACCTGTGCCTGGACAAGGGCTACGACGCGCCGCGCAGCCTGGCCGAGGAGCGCGGCTTCACCTTGCATCTGCGCACGCGCGGCGAGGAGATCGAGGCCAAGCGCCACGCCCAAACGCACATCGGGGCCAAGGCGCGGCGCTGGGTCGTTGGGGCCGCCCACGTCTGGACCAACCGCTTCCGCGGTCTGCTGAACCGGTGGGCCAAGAAGCCGGAGAACTATCTCGCCCTGACCCACCTCGCGTTCGTCGTCATGGCCTGGAGACGATGCCTATCGACGTAGGTCCTCAGCTTTTTTCCCCGCCCCGCCTGAGGCTGCTCGGCGAGGCGCAGATGCTGCAGATAGGCAAATGCGATGCACGTCATCAGCGCGTGCGGTGCAGCCCGGTCCAGGAGCGGCCCTCGAAGTGATCGAGACCGAGGTCCTATTTCAGCTGCTGATGCGCCTGTTCGCACATCCAGCGCGCCTTGATGGTACCCACCAGGGCGCGGCGCGAGGTGCCGGGCGGCAGGTTAGAAAGGTGAAACTTGCGCTCGCCCGAGGAGCGCCACTCGCTGACCAGCCAGGCCTCGGCACCGGGCAGGTGGCGGTTGTTGCCCCAGGTCGCGCCGTCGCCGACCCGCACGCAAGCCACGGCGAAGCAGGCCGACAGCTTGCTCCTGGTACCCTGGCGTCAGGTCACGCGCCGCCAGGGCAGAGCGTCGAGCACCGTCTCGGCCTCGCGCGGCTCCCGATCCGGCACGAGCTTGCGAGCGCGGCCGGCTGGTGCCATTAGCTGCACGCCGGGGTCATGCACCTTCTGGTTCCGGACGATGCCAACGGCCCAGGGCAGCCCGCGCGCGGTCCAACTCGGCCAGGGCGACCTCGCCTTTGCTGCGAGGCACGGCCACGTCAGCGGGTGCGCCGGCCTGCGCGCAGCGCGCCGTGTCGCCCGTCCACGCGTCGGGCAGGAACAGGCGCAGGGCGACCGGCACGGGACCCTCGTCTCCGCGCCAGGGTCAGCGACACCAACGACTGGCCGTTCGCCCGCTTGCCCAGCGCCCCGCAGTAATCCCGCGCCACGCCGACCGAGTGCGTGCCCTTTTTAGGCAGCGCCGTGTCGTCGATCACCAGCAAGGCGTCCGGGCCGCCCATCAGCAGGTCCGCTTCACGGGCCAACGCCGCCCACAGCGGGCCGTCGTCCCAGGCCGGGCTGGCGATGGAGTGCTGCAACTGATCGTGCCCCGATAAACCCAGCCGCGCCGCCATCGGCTGCAGGCTTATGCGGTCGCCGGGCCCAAGCAGGTCGCGCAGCTACAACGGCGCCCGATGCCGTCTGATCACTCCCTTCGCCTCGTCGTGCGGAAATCTCAAATTTGAAAAACTCTGCGTCTCTCGTCACATCCGCCCCGAGGAGTTATGGTGCTGATCGTGAATCGAACCCGCACCTACCACCTCGGGATCCTGTTAATGTCCGACTTCACTCTGCCGCAGCTGAAAACCGCCAGCCTTAAATCTACGCCCTATCGCAACGCGCTTAAGTCGCAGTCCTATGTGATCCACGCCTTGATCCTACATGATATAAAAAGCCGCTTTTTTGGTAACGGGCTTGGCTATATCGTATCGATTCTCTGGCCGACGGTCCATATGATCGTGCTGATGGTGATGTTCCTCGTCGTAGGCAGGGCTGTGCCTTACGGTGATAGTGCAGCGCTTTATGCAGCAACTGGTGTTCTACCATACATAGCTTGGAATTATATTAGTCGCTTTGTCAGTCTTGGTATGACATCCAATAGAAGCTTCATGGCTTATCCCGTTATC
Source organism: uncultured Beijerinckiaceae bacterium (assembly GCA_937863205.1). Next base: position 7,838 of record CALMGA010000417.1, read on the forward strand.
AAACCACTTGACATGATGTTTTCCCGAACAATTCTGGAGCTCGTAAGCATCTTTATCATCACAATCGGCACTATCTTGATCCTGGCCGCATGCGAAGTAAAAGTCATCCCAAATGATCCGGGTGAAGCGGTTCTGGGACTTCTATCCGCTGTCGCACTTGGTATCGGTTGCGGCTATCTCGTGTCCGTATTTTGCCTGATCCACCATTTCTTCAACGTCGTTTACGTTCTCTTCCTTATCCTGTTCTGGGTTACGAGCGGTTTAGCCATTAATCCTGAAGCATTGCCTGACCAGATCGGGCAGTATCTAGCCTGGAATCCTCTCCTGCACTGCATCGAATGGGTCAGAAAAGCCTATTACCTTGATTTTCCTGCCCACCTGCTGGATAAGAGCTATGTGCTCGAGGTTGCTGCCGGGACTTTCGTCCTCGGTCTCATCCTGGAGCGGTTGCTGCGGAAAGTCACTCTGAGGTAGATGTGGCCGCGGGTTAGGAAACTCCCTAATCAATCGTCTCAAACGAAATTACCTAACATAAAATAGCAAAGCTTGAATTTTATTCTCGACGATCTCGTTGTCCGCTAGAGCATCGGACCTTTAATCGGATCCGGTCCGATGCTCTAATTTGTTGTATCGCATCGGATTTGCCCGAAAACCGTTGCGCACTTTTCGGTCCGATGCTCTATCCTTTCGGTCACCGCGCCTCGATCTCCTCCGCTCGCGCGCGAGAGATCAGCGACACGTTGACGACCATAGCAAGATAAGGGGAGGGGTTCTCTCTACCTCATATATTCGTCGGCTTCGGCTCCTCGGCGTCCCGCCACAGACCGATCCACCGCAACAGCCAACGGGCGATCTCCCGGTTCCCGAACAAGGAACGTCCGCGCATGCCAGGGTCTGCGAAAACGCAGGGTCGGGCCGGCACTCGCGATGACGCGCCTGTCCATGTTGCCGCCCGACGACCCAACGCCGTCGGCACCCGGGATAGGCAGCTGTCGCGGCTCGATAGCTGGCTTGTGCGTTCCCTGCCGACGCTTCGCCGACATCCTCACGAATGCTCGCGCACGGCTCGGGGCCGATGCGGTTCACTACACCTTCATCGTGACGGACTTCCACCATCCGTTCCTTGCCGATCCCGCGGCGCAATGGTAATTACCTTGCGAAAACAGCGACGATCGCTGCAAGCTCGCCGGTGTTGAGCCGCAGCCCTACCTTGCCGACGTGATCACCCGCATCGCCGAAGGCCAATCCAACAGCCGCTTCGACGACCTGCTGCTCTGGACTTTCCGGCGACTCCAGTTCTCAAGTGATAGCGTGAAGATACTGCAAGTAAAGCGCAAACCGCTCGCATCTTGCACTTAGCCTACATCTTCCTACTGCTGCGAGGACCCGGTCGAGCCTCGAAGTAATTTCGAGACCCTGAGAGAAACACTACAAGATCCTGATTGGCAACATTATTTTTCGCGAACAAAAGAGTTGAGAAATCGTGCCTGAGCTTAGCCGAAAATGATTAGCGTTCTATTGGCCGAAGGGAAACGGCATTCGGCGCCGTTTGTGAACAGTTGATGTTGTAGCTTGGGTCCATTCCGAGGATGTTTGCCCACCTCTGTTTGAAGCAACCAAGCTCGGACGCTATGATCTCCCCCTTGCTGACAGACTCGTAATGATACAACTTGGCAAAGGCCGTGTATACGATCCGACCGAGCCGGCCTAGTCTGAGGCAGAAGTCGACGTCATTGTAGTTGATCCGCAAGGCTGGATCGAAGCCACCGACCGCTTCATAGTCGGCCTTGCGCACCGCAAGGCAAGCTCCTGTCACTGCCGAATAATTGCGAATGGTCAGGGCGCTGCCGACCAAGCCGGCGTCGACATCCGCGGCCCCGTAGTAAACATGCGAAGGTCCTTGCGCCAACATAAGGATTCCGGCGTGCTGAACCCGTCCGTCCGGGAACAGAAGTTTACCGCCGACTCCAACGATGCCGGGACGCTGCAGCCAAGCAACAAGTTCTTCAAGCCAGTCAGGCGTGATGATGGTCATATCGTCATTCAGCAGGACGATAAATTCGCCTCGGGCTGCCGCGACGCCGAAATTCACCTTCTCCGACATATTGAAGATCGGCTCGCGATAAGTGACGGTTACGACATCGAAGTCACGAAGCTGTTCTTGCAAAGCCGGTTCAACATCGCCGTTGTCGATAAGAATGATCTCGTAGTTGCGATATGTCGAGCGATCATGGATTGATCGCAAAAGATCAAGGATGTACCAACGCGGGGTACCTGGCTCCAGACGACGCGCCGCGGTTGGGATAACGATGGTGATGAGCGGCTCGCCGAGCAGCTCGAGCTTCACGCGATGCGTGCCGGGGATAGGGCCAGGTTTGACGTGGCCGGCTAAGCCTTCGGCATCAACATGAGCCTGCACTGCGCGTCGTGCCGCAAGCTCAGCTGCTGGCTTGGCCTCATGTCCGCTAGCGGTCGAGGTCGGCAACGTCCTCCAATGATAGAGCACGTCGGGAACGTGGACGATTGCGCGGGCTTTGACGCTGACGCGAAAAGCAAGATCATAATCCTGCGCGAGATTGAACGCCGTGCGAAAGCCGCCGACGGCTTCCACCAGAGATCGCCGATAAACACCGAGATGACACGTGTACATACAGCTTAAAAAGAATTCGGGAGACCAATCAGGCTTGAAGAAAGGACCGCTTCGAACGCCGTCGTTGTCGATCTTATCTTCATCGGAGTAGAGCATGTCAGCAATCGGTGTTTGCTCGATCGCCGCAGCCATGGCCGAAAGGGCATGCAAGGCGAGTTCGTCGTCGTGATCTAGCAAGGCGACGAACTCGCCGCGCGCCATGAGTAATGCTTCGTTCGATGCAGCGGCGATGCCGATATTGTTACTCAAGCGCCTGTAGCTGATACGCGATTCATTGCGCGCCTGCTGCTCCAAGAATTCATGGAGGCCGACGTCTCTTGATCCATCATCAACGATGCAAAGTTCCCATCGAGCATCGGTTTGAGCCTTTACCGAGTCGATCGCCCTTTTTAAGAAAGTACGATCGGATTTGTAAGTTGGCATTAGGATCGAGAACAGCGGTGTGGTTGCTTTAGGTTGGACAGCTCCATACAGCTGCCGAATTTTGGCGGGGCTCATTCGACGCGCCTCGATCCATCGTCGGTATGGATCCATGCAGTGATCGATGACGTCGGCTTGCTCACGAACAAATTGACTGATGTTCGCCCATTCAACCCGCTCAAGAAATTCTCGCTCCGAATGCAAGCACTTATCGCCATTCCAGCAATATCTATGATAGAGGTCGCGAATCGCGTCGCTGATCGCCACTCGGTTCACAGAAAAAACCCTGAAGGAGATCTCACATTCTGTATTGATTGGATCAAATCTTATAAAATTGCTATCGTTCTCAAGAAATACCAAAGCATTTACTTCAATATTATCTCCTCTCAGTGGAAATGAGAAAGCGTCGGCTTGCGAGAGACCTTGTCCCTGGTCGAAAAAGATCTCGGTAATCGCCTCACGCGCCGCCAGAAGGCGAATGTTCGTGCAAGTCGCTTCGATATGTAGTCGCAAGAAGCCAGCTGGCACATGTTTCTCAAGCGTGAACTGTGGGTCGTTGCCATTCGAGCGCCAGAGGTGATTCCCGACTTGATCCAATACTTTGTTCGACTCGAATCGAGGCAATGTAAGCAGTTCTGGCTCTGTGCTGGATGACGTATCATTGTTGTGAATTGCAACAAAAGACTCTTCGGCGACCTCTTTCATAGCTGCCGACGGCCTTGGATTGCGTCCTTCGCTGCGACCATGCTTAAGGAAATGCAACAGCGGATTAACACCCGCTCTTGCAACATCGACATTACGCTGTAAGTACCACAGAGTCTCAAAATCGAGCGAGGGATTACGATGCTCTTTCCATCCGCAGCTTAGGAAATGCAAGAGCGGGTTCATTTTCTCGCGGCGGGCATCCTCGTATTGTGTCAGGTACCATGATGTGTGAAAGAAAGGATTGGGATCGAGTCCGCGACGCCAGCCATATAGATTGAAATGCAATACAGGATTATTCGCGGCCTTCCACAAGTCTGTCACTTGTCGAATGTAAAAGTCCACATCCAAGGCGTCGGCGCAAAGCGCATACTCTTGTCGATTACGCTTCAATCTTAAGCTGACAAGATACTTTAACGAAGCCGGTGCGCACCTCTGAAGCACAGCTTTGATTGTTGAAGTGCGCTTGCAATCTTCAAATGAGACATCTGAGTTGTTAGGAAGATTGAGATTTCCTGAATTCATACTCGTGTCCATTTGCGTCTTAGGGTTGCATCATGTCGAACCAAGGCACTTAAAGATGCTCTTTAACGCAGCCGCTGTCACAGCGCCAGCTACTGTCGCGAAGGCGATCGCGGCCGGGGCGCTCATTTCTGAGCTCCCCGGCCCAGATCCGAGCGGGCCCGATTCGGGCACTCGGCTCCCGCTTCGGGTGTTTGACGGCAACGCGCTGACTTGGCCAGGGATGCAGGATGCGTGGTCTCGGCAGCCAGTCAGCGGCAAGCTTCCTCATCCGCTCCCATGTGGTGAAGTCCGTCTGGCTGCGACCCGCCGTGATCCAGCGCAAGAACACCAACGGCTACCGTGCCACGTGTTCGGACTGCGGTCGGCGATCTCCCGACCGGGCCGAAAGAGGCCAGGTCCAGCGTACTGTCGATCGAGGGCGAGGCGGTCGTCGTTGCCTTTCGCAAGCACACGCGGCTGCCGCTCGACGACTGCCTTTACGCGTGGCGGGCGACGATCCCGCACCTGACGCGCTCGTCGCTGCATCGTTGCCTGCGGCGACATGGCATTTCGCAACCGCCGTACGTCGAGGACGAGATCCCGGCCAAGAAGAAGTTCAAGGCCGACCCGATCGGCTATTTCCACATC
>CALMGA010000418.1 GCA_937863205.1 uncultured Beijerinckiaceae bacterium
CAGGCTGGGGATAGCTCTTTGCGAGCTTTGCCCTGGCGCGCTCCGTCGTGAACAGCCAGTTGATTTTCGCGCCGCTTTGGTTGCGCTGCCGCTCCCAGGTGTCGATCTCGCGTTCCAGGTTGGCGCGATCGGGGATGCGGCGGTCGATGCACTGGGCGCGCAGCACGCCGATTTCGATCTCGACCATGTTCAGCCAACTGGCGTGCTTTGGCGTGTGGTGGAATTCAAGGCGGCGCAGGATGCGGTGAGCGTCGCGGGGCGGAAAGGCCTCGTAGAGCGCGCCGGGCGAGTGGCTGGACAGATTGTCGAGGACCACCCTGATCCGGTCGGCGTCGGGATAGTGGACGTCAACGAGGTCGCGCATGCAGTGAGCGAAGTCGATGGCGGTGCGCCGGTCGGTGACCTTCACCTTGCGCCAGGAGCGATGGGCGTCGACGAAGACGAATAGGTTGGCTGTTCCATTGCGCCGGTACTCGTAGTCGTAGCGCTCCGGCCGACCCGGCGCGGCCGGGATGGGCTGACGTGCTTCGCCGATGAGCTGCATCGGGCTTTCGTCGAAGCAGACGACGGGCCGTTTGGGATCGGGGGACTCGGCGTAAAGGTCGAGCACGTCCTCCATGCAGGCCACGTAGGCGCCATCGACCTTGGGAACGCACCACATTTCGCGTCGCCACGGCTTGAGCGCATTTTCGGCCAAACGCCGGCGCACCGTTTCGCGTGACAGCCCATCGTGCGTTGTCAGGCGCACCATGGCGTCGGCCAGCAGCGTCAGCGTCCAGCGCTTGCGCCCTTTGGGCGGCCCCGAGCAGGCGGTCGCGACCAGAAGGGCCTCGTCCTGGCCCGACAGCTTGCGGGCGCCGCCCGGCCGGGGCTGTTCCGACAAGGCCGCCTCCAGGCCTTCCTCCACGAAGCGGCGCTTGGTGCGATAGATCGTCGAGCCGCTGAGCCCGAGGCTGTCGGCCATGCTGGTGTCGTCCACCCCCGCATCGGCGGCCAGCAGGATCTGAGCCCGCTTGAGCCGACGGGCGGCGATCCGGCCGCCGCGCGACAGGGCCGTCAGTTG
>CALMGA010000419.1 GCA_937863205.1 uncultured Beijerinckiaceae bacterium
GGATGTCGCAGTGCACGTGCATCTTTTCGTAGTGGTCGGGGTCGGGCGCATCCGCGGCGCGGCCGAGGCCGGCGGCGCGACGGATCATCGGCTCGTAGAGTTTCTCCCAAAACGCCGCCGGCCACATGAAGGTCTTGTAGTAAAACCCCGCGGCGAAGACGGACGAGAGCAGCGAGTTGACGGCCAGCACGTCATGGCGCAGCGACGGCCAGCGATTCTGGCTCGATGCCGCGAGCCCTTCGAACAGCTCGATCATCGTGGCGCGGGTGTTCGGTTCCCGCCGGGCGCCGGTGCGCAGCTCCACCAGGGCGTTCGGCTCCTCCGAGCCGGCGGTGAGGATGCCGCGCGGGCGATGGTACTTGAACGAGCGGCCGACGAGCCGGACGCCGTTGGCGAGGAGCGCCGAGGCAAGCGTATCGCCGGCAAGTCCGCTGTAGGCTTGGCCGTCGAAGGTGAAGTCGAGCCGCCGCCGACGGTCGACTAGCCCGCCCACCGCCGTCCGCAGCCCGGGCACGGGGGCGGCCGCGATCGCCGGCCCGCCCGATCGCGCTCGCTCCAGGACGATGCTCATGCCTGCGCTCCTCCCTCGGTCCGACGTCGGAGCGCTTCATCGCGCGCGAACGCGACATCGCGGATCGCATGATCCCGCGTGTCGCGCGACGCGACGAGCCAGGATCGGCAGCCGAGCCCGTGGTACCAGAGTTCGCGGAACGCGCCGGCCGGATTGTCGCGGAGATGGACGTAATCGGTCATCGCCTCGGGCGCGGTTTCGAGGCCGCGGGGACGCTCGAGGCTCGCGTCGCCGAGATAGGAGAACTCGCCGACGTCGCGCAGCCCGCAGCACGGGCAATCGATGCGCATCGCTGATCCCTTACTGCAGGTTGGGTTGGGCGCCCACGCCCTTCTCGTCGATCACCGCGCCGCGACCGAAACGGTCGAGACGGAAAGCGGCGCCGAGCGGGTGCGGCTCGTCCCGGGCGAGGAGATGGGCGAAGCAGAAGCCGGAGGCGGGCGTCGCCTTGAAGCCGCCGTAGCACCAGCCGGCGTTGAGGTAGAGGCCGTCCACCGGCATCCTGTCGATGATCGGCGAGCCATCCATCGACATGTCCATCACGCCGCCCCAGTGGCGGAGCAGGCGCAGGCGCCCGAGGCCCGGCCACATCGCCATGCCGCTTTCGATCACGTCCTCGATCGTCGCCAGGTTGCCGCGTTGCGCGTAGGAATTGTAACCGTCGATGTCGCCGCCGAAGACGAGGCCGCCCTTGTCGGACTGGCTGATGTAGAAATGCCCCGCGCCGAAGGTCACCACATTGTCGATGAGCGGCTTCAAGCCCTCGCTGACGAAGGCCTGAAGGACGTGGCTCTCGATGGGCAGGCGCGTGTCGGCCATCGCCGCGAGCTGCGAGCTCGCCCCCGCGACGGCGAGGCCGATCCTGCCTGCGCCGATGAAGCCGCGGCTTGTTTCCACGCCGACCGCGCGGCCATTCTCGCGTCGGATGCCGGTCACCTCGCAGTTCTGGACGATGTCGACGCCGAGATCGCTGGCGGCCCTGGCGTAGCCCCAGGCCACGGCATCGTGGCGCACGGTCCCCCCGCGACGCTGCAGGAGACCGCCCTGGATGGGAAAGCGGGCGTTGTCGAAATCGAGGAACGGCACCATCACGCGCACCTGTTCGCGATCGAGCAGCTCCGCGTCGACACCGGCGATGCGCATGGCGTTGCCACGTCGGGCATAGCTGTCGCGCTGCGCGTCGGAATGATAAAGGTTCAGCACGCCGCGCTGGCTGACCATGGCGTTGTAGTTGATCGCCTGTTCGAGCCCTTCCCAGAGCTGCATCGACTTTTCATAGAAGGGCGTGTTGCCGGGCAGCATGTAGTTCGAGCGCACGATGGTGGTGTTGCGGCCGACGTTGCCCGATCCGATGTGTCTGCGCTCGAGAACGGCGACGTTGCGGATGCCGTGGTTGGCGGCGAGATAGAACGCCGTGGCGAGGCCATGGCCGCCGCCGCCGACGATCACGACGTCATAGGCGTCCTTCGGATGAGCGTCGCGCCAGTGCGGGCGCCAGTCGCGCTGCCCGCGGAATGCCTGGGCGAGGACGGAAAAGACGCTGTAGTGCAAGGCTAGCCCTCATGTCTCCCCACGCCTCCAGACTAGCGGCGATCGGATCGCGTTGCCCCACAGAAAACGGCGTTTACCGAGCAATTCGCGACATCTGTCAGCCGCCGCATCCGCGCCGAGCTTGAGGCCATCGCGACGGCATCGAACTCAAGCCAGCAAGTCTTCGGAAGACCCAGGACGCTCCCTTGCGCCATGGCCTTGACGTCGACTGGCCGACATCGACCAGCCGACATGGTGCGGCAATGGGAGCTGCCGGTGAAGCGGCCGGTTCGCGCCCATTGCTGTCCCCTTTTTGCTGAGGCCTTTCGCATTCAGCTCGCGGCGGTGAGGCCGAGGATGACGCCGACGGGGATGACGAAGGTGGAGCCGATGTAGACGCCGGTGTGGGCGCGGGTCGCGGTCATGGGATTGAAGAAGCTGTTGGGGTTGATGGCATACTGCACCACCGGCTCGAAGGCGGTGCCGGCGGGCAGCTGGATGTGGGCGTTGGCTTCGAAGACGAACTTGTCGCGCTTGTAGGGATCATTGGTGCCGGGGCCGCCGGACACGGCGTTTGCGAAGGTGAGGAACTGGGTGTAGCTCGGGTTCAGGCGCTCCCAGTTGAACTTCACGCCGAAGCGGTCGGCGGGGCGCCCGACGAAGGGCGACAGCAGCGTGGCGCCGACCCAGATGTCGGACTGGATCGGGGTGGTCGAGTCGATCGCCGTACCGACGCTGGTGTAGAGCTTCAGCGCGGTGGGGGTCAGGTTGGTCGGGTCCGAGCCGCCGTCCTTGCGCCACACCACCTTGTCGGCCTGCAGAACCGCGCCCGAGGTGCCGTGCTCGATGCGGGTGACGCCCTGGGTGGCGCTGGCGGCGTTGAGGTCGCTGTGGTCCTGGGTGGTGAAGAAGCCGGTCAGCGAGATGGAGCGGGGATAGGGGTCGTTGCTGAAGGTCGTCTTGTTGCCGATCTCGGCCATGCCGAGCACGCCGTCGTAGCGTTCCTGGTCGAAATCGTAGCCGATGCGCAGGTTGGCGTTGGGCTGCTCGGCGAAGACGCCGGCCTGGGCGTAGATCGTGGGGGTGATCTGGTAGCTCAGGTTGGCGCCGGGCACCGCGAACTTATAGGAGGTGTAGCCGGCGTTGAGGTACAAGATGTCCTGGAAGCAGCTGTTGATCGAGTCGCAGTTGAACAGCGCGTAGTAGTACGCGGGATGGGTGATGCCGACCTCGACGTCGAGGCGGTCGCCGAGCGCCTTGTCCTCGATCGTGGCGCGCGACAGGCGGGCGACGCGCGGGGTGAAGGGCGGCTGGTAGCCGACCTGGCTGTCGCCGATCTGGGAAGCGATGTGGAGGTGCTCGGGCGCCGGGAAGAACACGTTCTCGTAGTGCAGCGACAGGCCGCTGAGGCCGACGAGCTTGCCGAGGTCGGCGTCGACGCCCTCGATCAGGTAGAGCGAGTTGGCGGCGCGCCCGCGCTGCAGGCCGAGGCTCGGGTTCACCTCGGAGAAGTTCAGGGCGATGACGTGAAAGGTGATGCCCTTGTCGGCGAGCGGCGCGGCGAAGGTCGCCAGCGGCCCGTTGAAGCCGGGTGCCGCGGCGGGCTTGGGCGCATTGCCCGAGACGATCTTCGGGTTGATGGTGTTGGAGCCCGCGTTCACCGGCGCATCCGTGCCAAGATCCTGGGCCAGCGTCATGCCGCTGGGTAGGCTGAGGACGATGGCGAGCAGAGCCCTGGTCAAGCGACCCCCGCGCTGCACACGACCGCGTTCGTTTGCTGCCTGCATGACCGAATTCCTATGCCTATCGCTCGTCGGCTCTGCGACCATACATCCCTCGAACATCCGAGCATCTCGATGTCATAATCAAAATGACTACAAGGCAAGCGAAATTACCTGGTCTTCTGTGATTTTCAGGCAAATTCCTCGCCTGGAGATAAAATCATCACATTTGATCGAACCAGCGCGCGCTTTCGCTCGATGGCCATGAGCGATATCAATTCTCCATTCGACAGCCGCGTGGATGCATGTCCCTGCCGACTCTGGTTGAACCCTCCTCACGTCCGCTCAAGCTCATGATCGCGGACCCGGCTTGGCTGGTCCGCGACGGCTTTGCCCGGCTTCTTGCCGAGATCAGTCCCGCGGCTTCGATCTGCAACGCGCCGAGCGGGGGCATCCTGCACAGGATGCTGTGCGACAATCGCGACATCGCGGCGATCTTCGTCGGCAAGGACATGATCGTCGACGAGGAGGAAAGCCTTCTCGTGCATATCCGCAAGCTCGTGCCGGAGGCGGTCATCGCCGTCATCGGCGATGGTTTCGATCGCGACAGCGTGCGCAAGGCCGAGCGCTACGGCGCGCTCGCGGTGATCGGCACGGCGCAACCGCGGGAGGACGTCTCCGCGGCCCTGCGGAAGGTCCTTGCCGAAAGAAAAATTCTTCCCCCGCCGCCGGATGACGGCGCGCCGCCGCTTCCATCGCCAAGGCGCAACCCGGCCTTTGCCGTCCTGACCGAGCGCGAGCGCGATATCTTCGCCCGCTTGGGGGAAGGCCTGTCGGTGCCGCTCATCGCCGAGCGGCTGAAACTGAGCCCTCACACCATCCGGGTTCACATCACGCGCCTCATGAAGAAACTGGACATCCACGATCGAGCGGCCCTGATGCATCGTGCTGTGTCGAGCAGCCTTGATTTCCAATGGAATGCCCGTTGAATCTCCGGCCTTTGCACCAGCTCGCGTATCCGCCGCCGGCCTTCGCGGGACGCTCGCGCAGCACGCGGCTTGCCGTCGGCGCACCGCTTGCCGTCGGCGCGGCGCGAACGACGCCGAGGACGCTTCGGCCATCAACCTTGGATAAGACGCGATCGATGGCCGGATCGGCTTTACGCGTCTGCGACACGTGCTCAGGATGGACGCATGGCACGACGGTCACAACCTGCGGTCACCAACACCCATGCGGTCTCCGAGGTCGATGTCGATCTCGCGACCGTGTCGAGCGCTCCCAGCGAAAAACCCCGGACG
>CALMGA010000420.1 GCA_937863205.1 uncultured Beijerinckiaceae bacterium
GACCCCGCTCGTTCATCAGCGGCGCTCAAGAACCACAGCTCCATGCGTTGGCCAGACAAGCCAAAACTGCTTAGATCGAGCCCCATCCGCCCCGCGGTGGCCTGCAGCTGCCCTGCGTCATCGCCAACGGCATGGATGAGGCCGCTTCGGTCGCGACCGCGCGGCGGACCGGGATCGAACTCAGCGGCCTGTCGCCCTTCTCCCTGGCGGGCGGCTCCGAACCGGGCTGGCTGCTCGGCTTCGCCGCCTTCACGCCGGACGAGATCGCAGGCGCGGCGCCTCGTCGCGGCCCTGCGCCATCCCAGGGCGGCACGGTGAAATGGCAGATGCGGCACGGCGGGATTGGCCGGCTCGCGGCTCGCTGCCGGTCGTAAGAGATGCTGCATGCCTTGCCGCCCCGCGGTGAGGGCAGGGGAGGAGCCGCGACATGCTGGTGGATGGGCGCTGGAAGGGCGACTGGCACCCGATGGAGGGCGCCAATGAGGGCGGTCGCTTCGAGCGCTGGACCACCGCGTTCCGCAACTGGATCACGCCCGACGGGCATCCGGGTCCGACCGGCGCCGGCGGCTTCGCCGCGGAGGGTGGGCGCTACCACCTCATCGTCGCCTACGCCTGCCCGTGGGCCTCGCGCACGCTGATGGCGCGCGCGATGAAGGGGCTCGCTCCGCTCATCGGCGTCAGCTTCGCTCAGGCGGAGTGGAGCCGGCAGGGCTGGCGCATCGCCGACGATGAACGCCCGGCCCTCGCTGCGCTGGGCCTCGACGTCGAGTACGTCCACCAGATCTATTCCCGCGCCGACGGTCACGCCTCCGGGCGGGCCAGCGTGCCCGTGCTCTGGGACGGGCGACGCGCGACGATCGTCAGCAACGAGTCCGCCGACATCCTGCGAATGCTGAACACCGCCTTCGCCGCCCTCGCACCGTGCGAACTCGACCTCTATCCGGAGGACCTGCGCGACGAGATCGATGCGCTCAACGCCTGGACCTACCCCTGCCTCAACAACGGCGTCTACCGCGCCGGCTTCGCCGCCACGCAGGCGGCCTACGCCGAGGCCTTCGCGGACGTCTTCGCCGCGCTCGTCCGGCTCGAAAGGCGGCTGGCGCAGGGCGGCCCCTTCCTGATGGGCGAGCGCTTCACCGAGGCCGATGTCCGCGTGTTCGTCACCCTGGTTCGCTTCGATGCCGTCTACTACGGCCTGTTCAAGTGCAACCTGCGCCGGCTCGCCGACTATCCCGCGTTGCTCGCCTACACCAAGCGCGTGCACGCGCTGCCCGGCATCGCCGCCACGGTGAACCTCGACCACATCAAGCGCAACTATCACTCGAACCGCGCCGCCAACCCAAGCGGCATCGTACCGCTCGGTCCCGAGCCGGTCTGGGGCTCGCCGGTTGAGCAATTCCTGCGCTGACCGCGTCCGGTGTCACGGGTCGGGGATGGCGATCTGTCGGAGGCCTTCGCATGGTCAACCCCTGGATCCTCGTCCGCCCGCTGCAAGCCGACGACGAAGTCGCTTGGCATCGGCTCTGGGCGGGCTACCTCGACTTCTACGGCGCGACGGTCCCGTCCGAGGCGAACGGAGCCGTTCAAGGTCTCCGAGCTCCGCGCGACAGGTAGAGGAGCGAGGTGACGACCTCGACGGATGCGATTGCGCCCCAGGCGACGCGGTGGGCTACCGCGGCATGGTGCGCCCCGTGCGCGGGCCAGAGCGTCACGACGAAGCCAATTCCCCACTGGAACACGAAAACCGCGATGAACAGCAGCAGGGTGAGCGTTGTGTTCACCCGTCCCGCCAGCGTCGGAGGGAACGCTTCGGCGAGAATGGCATAGGTGAGGGAGCCGGCCGGCCCGAAGGCGCCGAACAGGCTCCAGACCAACCAGCCGGGAAGCGGAACGCCCGCGATCAGCACGATCTGGTCGAGCGTGAACGCCGCCATGCAGAAACCGCTGAACGCGACGAGGCCGATGCCGACGCGCGCCCTCAGCCAGCGCGCCGCCATGCCGAGGGGAACGCTTGCGGCCGTCATCGCAATGCCGATGACGGTGATCGAGCGCGCCGCCTGCGCCGTCGTCAGCCCGGTGACATCCTCCATGTAGGCGCTCGCCCAGAGCGATTGCATCGCGTAGAACGCGCCTTGCGTTGCAATCGAGAACGGGGCGAAGCGCCAGAAGAAGCGGGACGACAGGACCGTCCACGTCCCGCGCAGTTCATCGCCGATGCCGGTGCGGTGGCAGGCTCGGCCCCCTCCGGAGTTCCAAGGAAGATCGCACTAGCCGTGGCGACGGCGAGAAGGGCGAGACCGAGGCAGACGGTCCGGCGATCCGAGAAGGACAGGAGCCAAACGGCCGGTGTGCCCGACAGCACGCCGCCGAGACCGCCACCGGCGATGACGATGCCATAGGCGACCGGCAGTTGCGCGGCCGGGAAGTGCGCGGCGACCACCTTGTAGGCGCTGGCCAGGCACGCCGAGACGCCGATGCCGATCATCAGCCGGCCGAGCATCAGCGCCGGCAGCCCGTGTGCGTCCGCAAAGACGACCGCGCCCGCGCCGGCGACCAGCAGCAGGGCGGCTCCTACCTTCCGCGGGCCATGCCGGTCGAGCAGGAGTCCCGCGGGGACCTGCGCGGCCGCGAAGCCGAGGAAGTACATGCTCGTGACGAGGCCGAGGA
>CALMGA010000421.1 GCA_937863205.1 uncultured Beijerinckiaceae bacterium
CTTCGCCAACGGCTGCACGGCGATGACCGGCGTCGAGGCGATCTCCAACGGCATCACCGCATTCCGCAAGCCCGCCGTCGCCAACGCCCGGCGCACGCTGGCCGCCGTGGTGGCCATCCTGTCGGTGCTTCTGATCGGCATCGCTCTGCTTTGCCGCGCCTACGGCATCGTCGCCGACGATCCCGACGCCTCGACCTACCAGAGCGTGCTGTCGCGCCTCACCGCCGCCGTGACCGGGCGCGGCCCGTTCTACTACGTCACCATGGCCGGGGTTGTCGCGGTGGTCTGCCTGTCGGCGAACACGAGCTTCGCCGATTTCCCCCGGCTGTGCCGCCTGCTCGCCCTCGACAACTTCCTGCCCTACACCTTCGCCGGCCGCTCGCGCCGCCTCGTCAACTCGACCGGCATCCTGGTGCTCGCCGGCATGTCGGGCGCGCTGCTCGTCGCCTTCGGCGGCGTCACAGATCGGCTGATCCCGCTGTTCGCGATCGGCGCCTTCGCCGCCTTCACCTTGAGCCAGGCCGGCATGGTCGCGCACTGGCGCACCCTCGACATCCAGGAGGGGGGCCGCCACGCCCACCGCGCCTCGATGACGATCAACGCCGTCGGCGCGGTCTCGACCGGCCTCGTCCTCCTCGTCGTGCTGGCGACGAAGTTCATCGAGGGCGCGTGGGTGGTTCTGCTGCTCATCCCGGCGTTGTACCTTCTCTTCACGCGGGTGCAGCGGCACTACGCCTTCGTGCGCGAGCAGACGGACTGCATGACACCGCTCGTCGTCACCGACCTGCGGCCACCGGTCGTCGCGGTGGTGATGCGGCGCTGGAGCACGATCACCGGCAACGCCCTGCGCTTCGCCCTGTCGATCTCGGACGACGTCGTCGCCATCCACATCAACAGCGATGCGGAGGAAGGGCGGCACCTCGCCGCCAAGTGGAGCCGCTTCGTCGAGGCGCCGCTGCGCGGCGGTGCCCGCGAGATGCCCCGCCTGATAATCGTCGATTCGCCCTACCGCCTGTTCCTCGATCCGTTGTTCGACGGGCTGACCCGTCTCGCCGACGAGCACCCCGGCCGGACCGTCGCCGTGGTGGTGCCCGAGCTCACCGGTGGGCACTGGACCGACTACCTCCTGCACAACCAGCGCTCGACCGCGTTGAAGGGCGCCCTGCTGCTGCGCGGCGACCCGCGGATCGTGGTGATCAACGTGCCTTGGCGCCTGGCACGGCGCCGCGCGGCAGCGGCGACGCCTCGATGATCGAGGAGGATGCGCCGCTTCGATTTCGCGCCGGGGATGGAGCCAGGGTGCCGGGTCAGGGTCGCCTGCTGGCTCAGGGCTGCTCCTGACTCGGTAAGCTGCGCTGCGCCCACGCCGTGCTGGACGGGGCGGGCTGGCATGGAGGCCATCTACCTTTCGCTGTGGTCATCAAGGGCTTGTCGCCGCGGCATGCGCCGCCGAGGAGGCCGCCGTTACGCGCCATACCGTGTTGCCGAGATCGTCGGCGACCAGCAGCGCGCCGGTGCGGTCCAGGGCGACGCCCACGGGACGGCCCTTCGTGTGAGCATCGGCGGAGACGAAACCGGTCACGACGTCCTGCGGCGGCCCGCTTGGGCGCCCATCCTGGAACGGCACGTAGACGACCTTGTAGCCGGCGATCGGGTCGCGGTCCCAGCTGCCGTGCTCGCCGATGAAGACGCCGCTACGGTACTGCACCGGCAGGCTGGTGGCCTGACTGAAGGCGAGGCCGAGCGCCGCGACGTGCGAGCCCAGCGCATAATCGGGGCTGATCGCCTTGGCGACGAGGTCCGGCCGCTGCGGCTGCGCCCGGACGTCGACGTGCTGGCCGTAATAGCTGTAGGGCCAGCCGTAGAAGGCGTTCTCCCGGACCGAGGTCAGGTAGTCCGGCACCAGATTGGGTCCGATCTCGTCGCGCTCGTTGGCCACGGCCCACAGCTTGCCGGTTGTCGGCTCGAAAGCGACGTTCGTCGGATTGCGGATCCCGGACGCGTAGATGCGCTTCAGCCCGCTCGCCCGGTCCACCTCCCAGATCGCGGCGCGGCCTTCTTCGGCGCCGATGCCGTTCTCGGTGATGTTGCTGTTCGAGCCGACGCCGACATAAAGCTTCGAACCGTCCGGGCTGGCCGTCAGGCTCTTCGTCCAGTGGTGGTTGGGCGACTGCGCGGGAAGGTCCGTAAGCCTGTCGCCCGGCGCGGTGATCCGGGTGTCGCCCTCGTGATAGGGGAAACGGAGGATCGCGTCGGTGTCGGCGACGTAGAGGTCGTTGCCGACGAGCACGATGCCGTAGGGCGAGTTGAGGTGGTCGATGAGCACGGTCTGCAGCCGGGGATGACCATCGCTCGCCTCGCGCACGAGGCTGACCCGCTGGCCACCGGACGCCGCCGATCCCGCCAGCGCCTTGATCTTGCCCTCGATGAAGTCCTTCGGGCGATAGACCGGCGCCTTCGGGCCGTTGGACTCCACGATGAGGACATCGCCGTTGGGCAGGGCGTAGACCATCCGGGGATGGATCAGCCCCGTCGCCAGCGCCTCGACCTGCAGGCCGGCCGGCAACACCGGCTTCTCGCCGGGCTGCCAGGTTCTGGCCGACATCACCTTCATCGGCGGCACCAGGTACTGCAGCGGCGCCGGCAGGTTCGGATCGGAGCCGTACTGCGCGTCGGGGTCGTGCGCAGGGTCGGTCCACGCCGTTTGCGCGAGCGCCGACGCGAGCAGCAGACCTGTCCGCAGGGTCAGGCTCGTTCGAAAGGAAAGGCGGATCATGGAGATCTCCCGGTCAGTCGATGGGTTCGAGGCGGGACGCGGCGAGGCTGTAGCCACCGATGCCGACGGCGATCAGGATCGCTGCCACAGCGGCCGAAAGGATGATCCCCTCGGGAACCACGGCGGTATAGCCGTCGCGGCTGTGGACGAAGATGTTGAGCAACGACAGCAGGGCGGCGGCGGTGAGCGCGACCAGCCGGAGCCAAGCGACGCCGGCGAAACGCCGCGACAGAAGGTCGAAAAAGAAGGCCGCCGCGGCAAAGGCGGTGACGAGCAGGCCGGCCAGCAGCAGCCAAGCGGAGAAGTTGTTCCACTGGAACAGCAGCGTCTTCCAGTACAACACATCGGTGACGAACACCGCGAGCAGCAGCGATGCGCCAAGCGCGATCAGGCCGGGATGCAGGAGCGTTTGCCGGCTTCGCGGATTGTCGATTCGAACCACGACTCCTCCAAGTCTTCGCATTGCGCCGCGAGCAAGTCTTCGCATTGCGCCGCGAGCCGTCTCGGCCTGACCTGCGGCACGACGAGCGCACCATCTATTTATGGGGATCCTCCGCTCGCCGACAAGCAACCGCGCAAGATGGCCGCATCCGTCTTCGCGACGAGGCAAAAGAGGCATCACCACCTGTCCAACCGGGCGCGACCGAAGCAGCATGGCTGCAACCTACGCTTCACCAACCAAACCGGCTCGCTGAAGCGTGAAGGGTCACGTCGTTGCGACGTGGCGCGCGCCGATCGAGCGAAGCCGTTGATGCGACAACAGCGGATGCCTTCGCTCGGGCAAGCCTTGACTCATCGTGGTATGGACGACATGGCTGCGGTGCGGACGCTCGACGAGCCTGCTCCACCGAGAACGCCGCAGGCTGTTGGCCTTGGTTCTCGTCGGATTGCGCCAAGCTCTCGGTCGGCAACGCGCACAACCGCTTAAGGTCGTCTGAAGCCGAGGCTTGCACATATCGCCTCACGGCTCCTGCCGAACGGGGATGACGGAATGCACGACGAGGCCTTTTTCCTCACGAAGACCAATCGACGACGGCTCTTGGTCGGAGGAGCGGTGGGCGGCATCGGCTTGCTCGCACCCAAGGTCTTTGCCGAAACGGTCGACCTCCACGCCGCGGGCGGTCCGAGCACGCGTCCCCTCACCACGAGCTACCCGGAAAAAGGACGCATGGTCGTTCAGCGGACCCGGCCGCCGTGGCTGGAGACGCCGTTCGATGTCTTCGACAAGGGCGTGTTCACCCCCAACGACCAGCACTTCGTCAGTTGGCATTGGGCAACGTTCCCGACCAGCGTCGACGTCGGCGGCTTTGCGCTCAAGGTCCACGGTCAGGTCGACCGACCGCTGTCGCTTTCGCTCCGCGAGCTGCTTCACGATCTACCCCGGTTCGAGATCGCGGCTGTGAGCCAGTGCGCCGGCAATTCGCGG
Organism: uncultured Beijerinckiaceae bacterium; assembly: GCA_937863205.1. The sequence continues at coordinate 4,203 of CALMGA010000421.1, forward strand.
CTTTATGCCAAGCCCCGCGTCGCCGGCGCGCAGTGGGCGAACGGGTCCATGAGCAACGCGCGCTATGCCGGCGTCCGGCTCAGGGACGTGCTCGACCGAGCGGGCGTCAAGGCCGGCGCCGGTTATGTGCGATTTGGCGGCCTCGACGAGCCGGTGCTGCCGGATGCGCCGAAGTTCGTCAAATCGCTCAGCGTGGATCACGCGCGCGACGGCGAGGTGATGCTGGCCTTCGCCATGAACGGCGAGCAGCTGCCGATGCTGAACGGATTTCCGCTCAAGCTCGTCGTGCCCGGCTGGTGCGCCGTTTGCTGGATCAAGATGCTCAACGACATCGAGGTCATGGCGTCCCCGGACAGCAGTATATGGACAACACGGGGCTACCGCGTGCCGGATACACCGGACCACACGGTTGGGGCGGAGCAAACGAACTACAAGCTGATCCCAATCACCCGCAACGTGCCGCGCTCCTTCGTGACCAACCTCAAGGCGGGTGACACGGTGCGCGCCGGGGCTCCGCAGCTTGTGCGCGGCATCGCCTTCGGAGGTGACCGAGGCGTCGCGGGCGTCGACCTGTCGATCGACGGCGGCAAGAGCTGGAAACCGACGGATCTTGGGACCGACGAAGGCGCGTACAGCTTCCGCCAGTGGCAAACGCGCGTGTCGCTGCCGGTCAAGGGTGCTCATACGCTGATGGTGCGCTGCACCAACACCGACAAGGTCGTGCAGCCCCTCCAGCGGGTGTGGAACCCGGGCGGCTACATGGCGAATCAGATCGAAACGATCGATCTCATCGCGGCCTGAGCGGAGCAGCACCATGTCCGCATGCCGTACCCTCCTTGCCGTGATCGCGCTGGCCGGATCCATGATCGGCTCGCCGATCGCGGCTGCCGCGCCGCCGGTCGAGTTGCACGCCAAACCCGAGGTCGACCTGCCCTTCGGCGATGCCATCACCTTCCCCGAAGGACCTGGCGCCGACGCCGTCTCGGCGAACTGCCTGACCTGTCACTCCGCCGACCACACGCTCAACCAGCCATCTCTCTCGAAGGCGGAATGGCGCAAGGTGGTTGACAAGATGGTCACCGTCTATATGGCGCCGATCACCCCAGCCGACGCGACGGCGATCGTCGATTACCTCACCCGCATCAAGGGCGAGCCGTGATCATCCGCAAACCCCGGTGCTGACAACGACGTCCGCCGCATCCGCAACGATCTCGCGCGATCTTCCCGCAGCCGACCGCCGAGCCCCCGCACCGTTTCGACGGCGACAAGCTTGCTTACCGGCTCCACGACACATACGAGGCCATCGCCGATGCTTGCTGCGATACATGGAATGCTCTGATCGCTTCACCAGATACGATCATGTCCATCGTCCTGAGTTGGTCCGGTCGCGGAGCTGGATCTGGGGTAAGCGTGGGTTGTGGCGATATCGGGAATGGGTGAGATTGCCGTCGGCCGCAAAGGCGGCATGGGGAGGGTTTATGCGAATTCGCCGACTGTTGATGGCTATGCTCTTTGCAGCGGGCGGTACGGAGATGAGCCTGCCTGTCATGGCTGGTCCGCTGCATCACCGTCGCGGCGTCGTCCGCTATCGGACATCGCAGTACGGCATGCGCGTCCTGCGCGTCCGTCGTCTCGCCTATCAACCTCTCTCTGGAACGGTAGGCACGGCGATCCCGCCCCGCGTCGCACGCTTCATGGGTTATCCCTACAACGTGCCGGGATATCGTTACGAGTATGCCGACGCATGCTTTCTCCGCGTCGGCGGACCGTTTGGCCCAGGACCTTCAGCGGGGCCCTGTCCGTTTGGGCTCGACAAGCCGTTTTAGTCCGACGCCGGCAACGGCAGAACTGATCGATCAAAGGAGCTGATCCGGCACACCGGAGAACTGTTGCCGGATGCGGCGTTCACCCTTATGGACGCGCCGCCGCTGCCGGAGCGCTATGTCGTCCGCCAGGACCTGATCGACCAGCTGGTAGGGGTAGGGGTCGAACAGTCGAGGCCGATGGGGGCATCCGGGTCGGGGAAGACGTCTTGATGCTTACCCGGGCCGCCCGCATCCGGGCCCATGCCGCGGCGGCAGTCTTGCTCTCACTCTGACGGACCGGCTTCCAGGATATTGTTCAGAAACACGGCGCCATCTGTGACAACGGCCTCACCGACGCGGATCCCATCCACGATTTCATCGAGGCCATCCTGCTGCATGCCAATCTTGACGATGCGTTGCGTGAAGTGGCGCCGATCCGTCGTGATCCATGCCGTCATCACACCATCGCCTTTCCGGACGATGCCGCCGAGCGGAACGGCCACCGCGTCGACGGCTGCGCCCGTCACGACCGTGAAGTTGACGAACATGCCGGGGCGCAACACGTTCTCCGGATCGGCGATCTCCGCCCGCACCATGAAGCGCCGCGTCGCCGGATCGATGCTTTCGCCAACAGCATTGATGCGGCCGTGGAAGGTGCGGCCTGGAACAGCGACGGCGCGCACCGACACTTCCTGGCCGATGCGCACGATCGAACTGTCCGCTTCGGTGAAATACGCGACCATCCATTTCGTGGAAAGATCGGCGATGGTCAGAGGGGCCGGCGCGCCGCCAGGCTGGACGAAGAGGCCCGGGCTGCCGTTGCGAGCGGTGACGACGCCGTTCGAGGGGCTTTTGATGACGAGAACGCCATCGATCCGCCGCTCGTTCACGACGCGCTCGATTTCCGCATCATCCTTTCCATAAACGCGCAGCGCATCGCGCGCAGCCTTGAGATTACCCTCCGCGGTCTGCTGATCCGACGCGGCCTGGTCGAGATCCTTCTGCGCGCCGCCGCCCGCCGGCACGAGCTTGCGCGCCCTCGCCAAGGACTTCGTCGTGAGGTCGTAAACGCCGGCGGCTTGCACGAGGGCCGACTCGGCCTGCCTCAAGTCGACGCTGTCGATGGTGAACAGGGCTTGCCCTGCCGTGACACGATCGTCCAGCTTCACGAACAACGAAATGATACGTCCCTGATACGGGGTGAAGACCTGGACCTGGGTATCCTCGTCGAAGTCGATGCTGCCTATGGTCGACCGATCGATCGAGAACTTGTGTGTCCCCGCTTGCTCGACCTTGACGAACTGCAGCTGTTTCGAGGTGAGATCGACGCTGGGTGGATCCGCCGCCTGACCGGGAGCAGCTCTGGTGGGACTGCCATCGGCAGCATCCTGTCCAGACTGGGCGAAGGCGAGTCTCGTGACCGCCCAAAGCGATCCGCTCGCGATGAGGGCGGCGCAGACGCAGCCTGCGGCCGCCTTGCTTTTCCATGATGTCCACGTCTGGTTCATTCTTGAGACGCCTGTTTGACGTTCAACCGAGAGCGAGCCGCTCGTCGGAAGAGTTCGAGGTCAGGTTCGATAGGCCGGGGTGCGAACGTCGGCACCTCCAGATATGGGCCGACTTGATCTCGAAGATGTCATATATGCAACTTCATGATGCCCGCTGGTTTTCCGATCGATAGTGTCTTCGGAAGCGCAACGGATCCGTGACACTCCGCCGAGCCGATCGTCCTCCGACCTTTACTCATGGAACGGGACGTTGGCTGCTTTCCTGGTCATGAGTGGCATCGATTCATAGCATGCGGCAGCGGCGCGATGCCACCATCCCTCGTTATCTCATCGGTTCAATCATCCGCGTCGGACTTTTCAAACTGCCCGCGACCCGAAGGCTTGTCGGCTGGCCCGGTCGAGGATATGCAAAAATCCATCTTCGTCATCGGCGATCGGCTTGAGAGACTTCCGTGCGGCGGCAGATCCTGACTTCATTGCTGATGACGACTCTGCTGGCATGTTCCGCATCGGCGGAGGTTTCGCCGGCCGGGACGCTCCGGTGCACCATCGGCGCCGGCGCCGGCGTCGGACTCGGCGCCTACCGTGACGTGACCTGCGTCTACGAAAGATCTGGTCTTCCGGCCGAGTATTACGAAGGGTTCACCGGCATCATCACGACGAACACCTCGGCCTCGCAGGTCATGTCGTTCGACGTGGTCTCTCCCGAACCGGGCGCCCTGGCTGCGCTGGGCGGCGACTTCGATCAGAACCTGTTCGGCTCGCCCGCGATCACGCATCCTGCGGTCAACAGCCTTCTCGGTGGCCGCTACAGACGCATCATCTTGCAAGCGGTCGACAATGGCGCGACGACCAATCTCGCCTTCTTAGGGTATGCCATCGGGGTGACGCCGCTGCACCTGGATTACGCCGGCGTCGCATCCCGACGAGGGACCAGCTCGGCCGCGCGTCGCGCGCGCGCCCAGGACGCGCGTTGAAACCCTGAGCCATTTTCGCGCAGCTAGAGCATCGGACCGAAAAGTGCGCAGCGGTTTTCGGATTAATCTGATGCGGCACAATAAATTAGAACATCGGGCCGAAAAGTGCGCAGCGGTTTCGGATCAAATCCGACGAACAACATCAATCGAGAACATCGCATCGATTTCGGTCTCCGGTCCGATGCTCCGATCGCGAGACCCTCGCTCCAACGACGCTCGAGGCGGCGCTGACCGGCATCCTTGGCATGCGGCGCACCCGCGGGCGGCGGCAGTGCCTGCCCGGCACCGCGCTCGCCGTGCAAGCGCTATTGCGGATCGCTTCGGTTCCACCAGCCGCCGCCGAGGGCCTGGAACAGGGCGGCGGTGTCGCTGAAGCGTCCGGCTTCGGCCTGTACGCGTGTCAGCTGCGCTTGCGCAAAGGTTTGCTGCGCGGTCAGGATGATGGCGATGCCGACCTGGCCAAGCCTCAACTGCTCCGTCGCGATCTTCAGGCTCTTTTCGGCTGCCTGCTCCGAGGCGACCGCGGCTGCGACCGCTCTGCCATCGACCTGGAGGGCGCGCAGGGCGTCGGCGACGTTCTGGAAAGCGACGATGACCGTTGAGCGGTACTGTTGGTAGGCTTGGTCGTACTCGGCCTCGGCCTGCTTCTGCTTGTGGTACAGCGTGCCGCCGTCGAAGACGGTTTGCGCGACGTTGGCGCCAAGAGAGTAGAAAAAGGTCTGCGGCGCGAAAAGGTTGGCGGAGTTGGCCGCGCTTGAGCCGCCCTGCGCCGTCAGGTTGACCATGGGCAGCCGGTTGGCCACGGCAACGCCGACCTGGGCGCTGGCGGAGGCGAGATTGGCTTGCGCCGCCTGCACGTCAGGACGATGGGCGACGAGGGTCGAGGGGAGGCTGACCGGCAGCTCGCGGGGCAGGTGCAGCGAACCGAAGCTGAAGGTTTCGGCGATTTCGTCGCTTGAATACTGCCCGGCAAGCGCGGTCAACTGATCGCGCGTCTGGCCAAGCTGCTTTTCGAGAGGCGGCAACGCTTGCTGCGCCTGGGCGAGAGCCGCGGCCTGCACGAGCACATCGGCATTGGCGACCTGCCCGGCGGCGAGTTGACGGCGCAGGATGGAAAGAAGATCCATCTCGACCTTGATGACCTTTTTGGTCGTTTCGATCTGCGCTCGGGTGGACGCTTCCTGGATCGCGGCGAGCACGACGTTGGAGGTGAGGGTGAGGTAGGTCGCCTCGACCTGGAAGTTTTGCTGGCGGGTTTGGGCGTCGGCGCTTTCCACCGTGCGCCGGGTCAGGCCGAACACGTCGGGCGAATAGCTCACCGTGAGCTGCGCCGTGGTCAGGCTGTAGGTCAGCGAGTTGGTGGCCAGCGGCGACTGCACGTCGGACGACACGCGGCCGGCCGTCGGATTGAGGTTGGCGACGAGCTGGGGGTAGAAGGCGCCGCGCGCCGCCGCGGCGTTCTCGCGCGCCGCCCGAAGCGCCGCCTGCGCCGCCTGGATGTCGGCGTTCTGCTGGATGGCGCGCCCGACGAGGTCGGTGAGTGCCCGCGAGTGGAACAGCGTCCACCACTGGCCGGGGATGTCGGCGCCGTTGGGGAAACGCTGCGTGCCGTCGCCCGTCGCCAGCCGCCCGGGCAGGATGCCGGCGACGGGGGGCGCGGCCGGCGCGTGGAAGTTCGGTCCCACGGCGCAGCCGGCCAGCATGAGCGCGGATGCGAGAGCGGGCGCGGCCCGA
>CALMGA010000422.1:0-4925 GCA_937863205.1 uncultured Beijerinckiaceae bacterium
GAGGTCGCCGCTCCGGCGCGAGAAGTGCGACGGACGCGGCGGAGCCGGCGAACGCGCCACCGCGACGACGTCGTGGCCGTCGGCCAGCAGCTTGTCGACCACCAGCGTCCCGGTGCTCCCCGTCGCACCCAACACGGCGACCTTCATGATCCGACCTTCCCGTCAGCCTCGCGGAAGAAGCGGATCAACCGCGCGGCCGTCCCTTCGGGATCGTCGCTGGCGTAGGTGTGTCCCGCTCCCGGTACCAGGTCGCGCTCCACCCGCTCCGCCACCCGGTCGACACTGGCGAGGGTCTGGGCCTGCGGGATGCCGCGCTCGCCGCCCAGCACCAGCGTCGGAACCTGGAGCTTGCCGGTGAAGCTGGCGCGGTTCGCCGCGCCGTCCGCGACGAGCGTCTCGTAGTGCTTGAAGGCGGCGCGCATCCCGCCGGGGGCGGCGTAGTGCGGGAGGAACGCCCGCCGCGCGCGGTCGGCTGCGCCGGGCGACGCGGACATCATGGCGTACCACGGCATGAGGTAGGCCTCTTCCTTCCCGGCGGTCAGCATGGATGCGACCTCGACCTGAGCGTGGAAGCCGAAGTGCCAGTAGCCGCCGGTGGCGGGGTTCATCAGCTCTTCGAGGCCGAAGCCGGGGATCAAGGATTCCGAGACGGTGAAGCTGCGCAGCTCGTCGGGATGTCGCGACGCGTAGGCGTAGGCCACCATCGCGCCGATGTCGGCACCGAGGAGGTGGATCGACCCATCGCCGGACTCGAGCACGATCGCGCGCACGTCCTCCGCCACGTTCAGGCAGTCGTAGCCGTTTTCCGTCTTGCTCGAATGGCCGAGGCCACGCAGATCGGGCGCGATCACCCGATAGCCGGCGCCCGCCAGGCGGGGCATCAGTTCGCGCCAGAGTTCCCAGGTGTAGGGGAAGCCGTGCAGCAGCGCGACCGTGGGCCCCGAACCCCCGACGACGTAGTGCAGGTGGGCCTCGTCGCGATCCGCGTAGCGGTGGCTGAACCCGGCGAGATCCGCGACCCCGCTCCCTGCGTCCGGCGGATCGATTGGCATCATGTCACCTCGCGCGATAGATTTGTGCCTTACGATATGCGGCGAGGTTGCGGGCGCAAGAACGCACCTGGATGTTCGCGACGATCAAACGTGTTCGCGAGGGAGGCAGGATTGGAGGCGCGCGAGGAGGCCAAGCTGCGGGAGGCCGGCACGACGGAGGCGCGCGAGGATTGCCGGTCCTTGGCGCAGATCATCGACAGGATCGGCGACAAGTGGACCGTGATGGTCGTGGGCCACCTGTCGGAAGGGACGCGACGCTTCAACGAACTGATGCGGCTGATCCCGGGCGTGTCGCACCGCATGCTCACGCTGACGTTGCGGGGACTGGAGCGGGACGGCCTGGTGCGGCGGACCGCGTACCCGACGATACCGCTGCGCGTCGAGTACACCCTTACACCCCTCGGCGCGGCGCTGACCGGGCCGCTCTCGATCCTTGCGGAGTGGGCGCGCCTCAACCGGGCGGAGATCGAACGAGCCAGGGAGCGCTACGACGGCGAGGATTGAGCGGATTTACGGCATGCTGGTGTGCGGATCACCTTCTGGCGGACGCTGGCCGCCTTAGGTCACTCATCGGGCTGCTCCTTGGTTGAAGGAGCCGCAATGCTCTGGTCGCGCTTGGCCTCGCTCAATCCACCCTTGCGGCGTGAGCCTCTATCTCACCGCAACCGCAGCCCTCGCGCGAAGCGGGTTCGTTCTTCGACAATTCCCGCCGAAGAGCAGCAGACAACAGATCCTCCAGGAGTCTTGCAGGGGTCCCAGGTTTGGCGGTAGGTGGGATATGGGATCATGTGAGGACGGGGTAATACATCCCCGGAGATCACCTCCGATGAAGAACCAGACGACGACGCCCACCGCCGCCAATGAGGCAAGCGGGCGAGGTAGGATGTTCGTTCCCAGCGCCGACATTTCAGTTTTGCGCAGCGCCGTAATCTTATTTTATCATCATCGCGATCGAAGCCAAATTCGCAGCGAGATCTTGCGATATGTAGCTTCGTAAACGTCATGTAGCTTCATAGAGGCTCCACACCGCTTTCGATTTTGACGATAATTGCAATTGTTAACTTTTATATTTACTGGACTTCGCCATTAATGATAAAATCATCGTAATACAAAGCTTGGTAATACGATTCAGACTCGATAGAGAAGAAGAATTTATGAGGTCATCGTCCTAGAACTAGCGTCTTTGCGGCACGACGTTTCCAGCGACAAGACGCTTGACTGCATGTAAGCAGCACACAATGGCGAGATTTCAACAGGAAGCCTGAGCGCGTCAATTGCATTCTTCAGGATACAAAGCGTTGACTTCTTGTCGTAGCGCGCGAAAGCCGTCCTGCGAGCCTCTGAGCGATGTCCCGTGATCTCCTCCGCGTGAGCCTGCGGAACGCTGGCGTTCATGAGCAGGGTCGAGACCGTATGGCGGAACGAGTGCAGATCAAGTAAATTCTCGTAAATGCTCAAGTTCTTGCGATAGCGGGTAAATTGCTTTCCCAACTTATCACCAAAATTATCCTGCCCTTCCAGTTCGGGGAATAGTTGATCATCCAGGGGACGGCCTTCTACTCGATCCTTGAGAAAGCCTAACCCAATCAGATCGTCGTGTAGCGGCACCCATCGCCTCGATTCTCTGTTCTTCAACTTCAGGCCGAATGCTTTCAGATCGAAATATACGATGCCAGTCGCCTCGTCCGTGACGACATGGCGAACGCGCAGCTGGCAGATTTCCTCGCGACGCATGCCACTCAGAATCGCGATCAGCACCACCCAGTACAGGGCGTCGCGGATCACCAGCGGACCGGGCTTGTGCCGGCGGGACGGCGATCGGCAACCGAGAAACAGCGGCGAGGAGAGAAGTGCCCGCAACTGCTCCTCGCTCCACATCGCCCGCTCCTGGCTGCCGCCCTCCGCGATGTCGAGATCGGCATCCACTGCAATCCATAGGCCCTTCACGGGATTGTCTTTGACAGGCGTCAGCTCGTTGCGCACCGCCCAGTCGTGGAACGCCGAGAGTACCGATATGTGCCAATTCAGGGTGGTGATGGCGACCGGCTTGTAGTCGCTTCCGGCGACCTGCGCGATGATCGCGGCAAACGAGAGCTTCTGCCAGGCGCTGCATTTAGCGTAGGTGCCCGGCAGTTGGCGCATCACCCGCCGGAACTCCGCAGCGGGAGCCGACGTCAGGGTCGCCGGCAGACCGTCACCGTTGATCTTCACCCAGGCGCGCATCGTGCCCTGCGATTGAGCGGCGATCGTCTGCTTCCACTTGCGTGAGATGACCTGATCCTCGCAGAAGGACGGCCACAGCTCCCGGATCGTCAGCCCGGCGAAACGCGAAGGCGCTGCCCTCGACGTCGCCGGCGCTTCGCTGATCGCCACCAGCGGTGCGTCACGCTCCGTGCCGAGGGACGGCACCGGCAGCGAGCAAGGAGGTGCCGGTCCATCGTCGGCATCGTCCTGGAGCGTCGCAGCCGGAGGCGCGCGCATGGCGCCGTCATCGCGCGCCTTGACCGCCGCCGCCTCGCTCGCTTCGGCAAAGCCGCGCAGGATCGCCCGACCGATGATGCGTTCATCGAGGCTGCCCGGCGTCAGCGTCAGGCCAAGCTGCCCGGCGTAGCGGGCGGTCTGCTCGCGCACCGGGCTGATGTCGTTGCAGGAGAGCGCCTGTCGGAACTCATGCGCCTCCGTCTCGAAGCGGATGGCGTCGAAGTCGGCCGGCGCGGGCCCCTCCACGTCGAAGTACCGACCGCTGCGCGCGACCTGCACCTCGTCCGCCCAGGCGCAGTCGCTGGCAACCGCCGCCATCAGCTTCTCGACCGCGGCCTGGGTGATCGTCGGCATCTCCCTCACGGCTTCGAACACCCTTTCGGTCGCGGCCCAAAGCATGCGGGAGCGTCGAAGCGCCTCCCGCGGCGCGCACGCCCCCAGGCTGCGCACGATCTCGCCGCGGCGCAACGGCGCCCGCAGGTCGATCGGGACGCGGCGCCTGAAGACGAGGGAATCTCCCCGTCGTCGGGAGTATGGAAGCTTGGCCAACCTCGAGCAATCCGGCCGCTGCCGTGGACCATGCGCGTGGACCTCGGGGAGCGGACCCGCCGGCACGCGGTCCAAATGGTGGAACCTGCTTGGGAATCCGGAAACTTGGCTGGGGCGGGAGGAGCCCGACCCTGGCAGCTATTCACACGCAAGCCGTTCATTCCGCTCGGCTTTTGTGCTGCGGCGCTTCTCGTGTGCTACACGCATGCGCCATGGTCAAGTGCACCGCCGGAAGGGGCAATCTTCAGAGTGAAGGTTGTCCACTGTCGTCGTGGTTGGGCACGCTCCGTCCTTCGTTCGCCGGCATGCTCTTGTAGTCGGCTTCGCGCCCAACAGCGGGCATCGACTGACTGTCGAGCAGCAGACGTTCCGCTTCGCATCCAGGTGTGTCACTCGCGGTTAGCGCGGATCCATCGCCGCTGATCGCAGGCACCTGCTTTTCCTTCGTGCCCGACGAGGTGCAGGGCTGGACGGACACTCGCGTAAGCGGCGAGCCTCACGTCGCGTTCAGCACTGGCAGCCCGCAGACCTCGGCCTCCACGCGCCGTAGCGCGATTAACTCCTGTTCGCGCTGGTTGCGCCGGATTCTGTCGGACTCGTTCTCCAGCAGCAAAAGCGTGATGGCTCTGTTCTCTCTGACAGCGTCGGCGAGCTGTCTGTGAATCAACCGGAAGCGGTCCGGCTTGCCCTTGCGATAAGGTCTCCCGGTGAGGATGCGAGCTACGTTCAAGCCGTACTCGCGCCGCGGCCTCCGTGCGCGAGTGAATTGCCCGATGTAACAACCGACGCCATCGATACGCCATTCGTAAAGGCCGGGCAGATCGAAGGTGGCGGCGCCAACGA
>CALMGA010000422.1:4935-9598 GCA_937863205.1 uncultured Beijerinckiaceae bacterium
TCCCGGTACCAGTCGGGGCGTAGAATGCCGAGCAAACTGTTTCTGGCCATTGCTGACGATCGCTCAGCAATCAGTCTAGTTTGCCTTTGCTAAGAGGCCCCTGGCAGTCGTTTTCTGGTTCAGATAATCGATGTCGTCGATCAACCAGCGATCACCCACCCTCACCATGTGGTAGGCAAACTTGAAAGGAATGGGCTGGCGATCAACGGAGAAGCTTACCGCCACGATCGTATGCGATGGGTCGACTGGCACGCTTGTCAGGTCGGTCAGCTTGAAGCCACTCGTATCCTGGAGACCTAAGTACCAGTCGGCGTCGAAGTCCTGCGCTCCTTTGTCGAATCTTCCGAAGAGATCTGGAGTCATGTACTTGCGTTCGTCCCCAGCCTTGTCGTTTCCGGTAAGGACGGTGCTCAAGTCCCTTGCAAGCGCTTCTCTGATGATTGCGGCGGCGCCGTCGTTCGCGGGTTGTGTAATCGGCTGCGCTTGGGGCTCCGCCGACGCTACGGCGGAGGCACTAACTTGAACACGAAGGCGAGCGTGTGTGTTGGGGCAAAGAAGCTCAAACTGTGAGTCGAACGCCGTTGTCGGACCGGACGACTCCATCTCCCCGTCAGGAGTGTTCCACACCAATCTTCCCTCGTTGACTTTCAACACCGTCCACCGCTGCCCGCCATAGGCAACGACCTTCCTCGGGCAATCGGCCTTGGAAGTTTCGCGCATGTTGCGGACGTTGCGCAGCTCCATAGCCACGCATCCTTGTACCGACAGCTTGCCCCCATTCTGGAAAGTTTCGCCGCCCGGATCCCTTTCGCAGTACTCGCGAGCATCAGCGACGGTGAAGTTTGCTTCAGCTACGGCATGGCTGGTGTCCAGCCCATTGATGCTTCGCAACGTTGCCTGAATATCTTTGCTCGACGTAGTGAAGGAGCCCGTGACCCCTACCGCCGCCAGAGACTTCGCTGTGAGGTCATCATTGGTGACTTCTTTCGCAAGCCTAGCCTTGTAGGCATCATCTAGCCAGTATGGCTTCGGCGTACCGCCGGACAGGTATTCCATGCGCTCTGTGATGCAGTACCGGTCATTGCCGCAAAGCCTGCGCGACTTCAGGAATATTGCGGCACCTTCGATTGCTAACTTGCGATCCTTGGCCTTCTGAATGGCGAAGTCGCGAGCGTACAGCCTATCCAGCTCCGCGAGGTGATCGTCGGAGCAGATGGCAAACTCATCGGGCGTACTCGCTTTTCCGCAATCAAAGCTGGGGCTGCTGGCCCATCCCGGCAGTGGCGCCACGGTGGTAGCGAGGACAGCGGCAAAGATAGCTGCTCGGGTGCTCATTAAGTCAGCATCACGCTTGGCAGATCCCATGAGTGGGCTGCACTACCGATGATTGAGAATAGCAGCACACCCTACGTCAAGTGGGTACTTTCGGGGCTGCCGACAGTGCGCTTGTCGCGCGTCAATCCTACCAAGCCCACTGCACGTACCATGAACATAGTTCGCGTGACGCAAGGGCAAGCAACATGGTACAGGACGGCAACGAAGCCACGCACGTACACACCACGCTCGCACCCGGACATTCCGCAGCAAGGCGCCGGTTGGCGCGGGGCAACAGGCGCGCGGCGAGCGAGGGCTGGCAGGCGACGCGCAACGTGCCGGTGCCGCGCTCGCGGATCTGCCGTGCGGCGTGGGCGGGGTGATCGAGGCCGGCATAGATCTGCTTGACCTCGTGGGTGACCTGCACCCTTTGCCGCAGACCTTTGCGCCCCTAGCGCCTCCGTCCGTTGTAGGCCATCTCTGTAATGGTCTCACCGGAGATCGGATGATTGCGGCGGCTGGAGCAACTGGTCTGCCGTGCCTGCATCGCCTGGGTGCTCACGCCCCAGCTTGCCATCGGGCAAGGCGCGCGGAGCTACTGCAAGGGTGCTGAGAAGCACCTGGCGCAGGACTACGACCTGAAAACCATCGCCTCGGCAGTTTTCCCGGCCGCGCGGATCGCAGACCGGGATGACGACTGCATCTACCCGCTCAAGATCCTGCGCTATGCCGACGCCGACGCGCTCATTGCCGTCGGCAACACGCCCGGAGAGGCGTGCCACGGCTGCAATGCGAGCCTTTCAGCCTATGTCCTGCACCGAACCCCGTCCGGTCCGAAGGTCGTCGCGCGTTTCCAGGACTTCTCCGAACTCGGCACCTTCGGCGATCCCGGCCGGATCGACGCCGTGCAGCTGGGCGGGAACGATGCTTTCAGCGCCGAAGCGGGCGGCACCTTCCAGGGCTACAGCTCGACCAGCCTGACGCTGTTCGTCTTCAGCGGTGGTCGCCTCACGGAGCTGACACCATCGCTTCCGCTCAGCGCGGATGATAGTGGCGCGCAAAGCGAAGGCCGGAGCGCGATCACCGTCGATGGTGCATGGCGCGCCGGGGCCGCCGACATCACGGTCGACTACAAGGTGATGACGGGCAGGAGAGCCAGGTCGGCGAGTGCAACGTGGGCGCTCCACGGCTCGCGGCTGGATCTGGTGAGAGGAGCGGTGCCGCTTGAGTACAAGAAAGCAAGCGGCGGCTGACAGCTGACCTTCAGCCATAGAAGGAGCAAGTAGCGTTGCGCCCAGCCTCACTCGTCGGCTGCGCGCCCAACACCGGACATTGCCTTCCTGCTCGTAGCCGCGCACGCCGCGCATGTCCTCGTCCATGAACGCGCCCCAGGAGCCCAGGTTGGATCCCGCCGTGACGAAATGATCGAGGCTGCCTATGGTCTCGAAGGCGGCGCGCACCGCCGCCTTGTCGCGGATGTCGAGGCCGATCCGCTCGAATGCGGCCAGGTCGGGCCGCTCGGCTGCCGAAACGCTGCGTCGGCTGGCGACCGCCACCGCCACGCCGGCCGCGTGGGCGGCCTGTGCGATGCCCAAGCCGATGCCGACCTTGCCTCCGACGACGTTAGACGCCCTCGACGCCCGGCCTCAGGTGTCTGCGAGGGCTACAGAGCGGTATTCGATTGGCCGGGGGAAGTTCAGGTTGAGCGCTGCAAGATACGCATTCTCGGCTGGAGTCAAGGAAGGCTCGCCAACGACAACCAATCGATCGGTCTTTTCTATGCCTGGCCAGCATCCGTAATCGAGGAGCTGCCCGACAGCTTCCCGAATGCAGCCGCGTGCGCTCATCGCGATCTTGATTTCGAAGATGATGCGAAGCGGTCCGTCTTCGACGAGGACATCGATGCGCCCGCCATCCCCTGGCGCTGGCTGCTCGACGCCGACATGCTCGTAGCCGTACTCGGAGACGAGCTCCTTGTGCAGCTGGGTTTGCAGGGCATTGTGTCGGAGATTGATGTTGAGCAGCCGTTCAGCAAGGCTCGCGGTTGCACAAACCGGACGCGCCGGACAGCCGGGCCGTAGAGGCGGCGGAGCCGACCCGCTCGCCGGGGCTAAAGATGACGCTCCCTCCACGAAACGATATAGAGGCATGAGACGGTCGAGCGTGTCTAGAATCGCCTGATAGTCAGGAGCGCCCGCATCGCCGGCTCCCCCCAGAAAGACAAAGACCCCCGTTCGACCAAAACTGCTTTCTATCGGTCGGGGACGATGAACGGGCCCCCGCTCGGGCGCATATTCCCACATCCAGAGGTCAGCGAACTCCTCAGGATTTTGCCTGAGATAATCGTTGAAGAGGGCCAGCTTCTTTAGCAGCGGAGCGATGTCCGGCAGGCTGCGGCTGGTTTCAAGAGAAAACGCGACGCCGTAGCGCAAGCTTCCTTTGTCATGGTCGGACTCGAAGCCGAGATTGAACTGCAGCTCGTCGCGGCCGCCGAGATGGAAGGTCCAGTCATCGTTGCGGACGCTGCCGAAGACTTTGCTATTCTGGCGTTTCAAGCCCCGGTTGGTGGTCCGGAACGCCTGCATGTCGCCTATGGGTCGCCCTGCTGCCAAGCGATTGACCTCGGTCGCTATGTCCTGCAGCTGCAGCATTTGCCCTCCTCATCCAGACTTCCAGATCGCCCGGACTAGCCCTTCCAACTCCGACGCAACTTGACGACGAAATCCTCGACGAGTGGCTTGCGATCGAGCTTGAAAGCGGCGCGCGGCCGGACTTCGACGAGAGGTTTGCGCTGTGCTCCATGGTTCATGTTGATGGACATCGAGTTGCCAGCGGCCTGTACCTCCTGACGCGTCTTCCAGCCCATGTTGTCTGAGGCCTCGATCTCGATGGCGATTGCGACATGCGTGAGTCGCTGGCTCCGGTCGACATGCTCAAGGATAGCTGTCGCAAAAGCGAGCGCGGCTGTCAGCTCCTCCTCGACGGCCTCTTCGACGATGATCGGGAAGTACATGCCGCTCGGCAGCTTGGGCAGCAAGCGACCGATGAAAACCGACCCGAATTCATCCAGGCAAAGCTGGGCTTGTCCTTCCGAAGCAATGATCAGCATATCGTTGGCTACCGAGGGCGTGACGCCTTTAGTCTGGTCGAAGATTCGAACCGGCCCGAACATCCCTTCGCGCGCAAGATGCTCAAATAGTCCAGGCGCCTCGATCTCGCTCGGCCTCAAAATCTGCTGGCGCGGTCCGCCGGCGACCGACACCACTACACGGGGCGATCCGCTCGGATTTTGATAGCCGCGTGGTTGATTCTCATCCTGAAGGAAGTTCTTGGCACGCTGCTGCATCTC
>CALMGA010000423.1 GCA_937863205.1 uncultured Beijerinckiaceae bacterium
GGTTGGGCCGGCGGGCCGCCGGTGCCGCTGCTGCGCCTGTTCAAGGCCGACCTGCCGGGCGGGATGGCCGCCGCCGCCCTCGGGCACGGCTTCTGGGGCCTTTCGCCGCCGACCGAGCCGGTCGGGCTGGCCCGGCTTTCGTTCCGCTACGGCCCGCTGGTCGTGCCCTATGGCGAGACGGGCGCGCGGCTGACCCGGTTGCACGAGGGGCGCCTCATCGAGCTGCGTCGCGATCTTCCGGCGGAAAAGGCGGCGCTGGCGAGCCTCGCCGCCCATGAGTTCGTTCCCGCTCCGCAGTTGCGCGCGGGCGTGCCGCCGGCCCACGCCCGCGACTTCCTGCCCGATGGCGACGCGCTCGCCTGGCTCGACGCGCAATACTACGTCCTGCCGCGCCTTCGCTCCGAAGGCTGGGAGGTTTCCGTCGCCGCCGACTTTCCCGACCCGCTGATCCGCATCGACGGTGCGGTGGAGGCCGAGCTCAGGGAAGGTTCGGGGCTCGACTGGTTCGAACTCGACCTCGGGGTGATGGTCGACGGCGAGCGCATCGACCTCGTCGGCCCGCTCGTCGCGCTGATCGAGCGGCCGGGCTTCGATGCGCTGGACATGGAAATGGCGGCCGACGCCGACGAAGCCAGCTATCTGCCGCTCGGCGATGGGCGAGTCCTGGCCGTGCCCGCCGCGAGGCTGCGCCCGATCGTCGCCGCCATCCGCGCGCTCGCACTCGGCGGCGACGGCCATGGGGACTTGGACGGCAGGCTTCGCATCGGCCGGGCGGATGCCGCCGACCTCGCCACGCTGGAAAGCGAGGGCGACCTCGTTTGGCGCGGCGGCGAGGCGCTGCGCGCGATGGGCCGCAAGCTCGCCACCGCCGGCGGCATCCCGCCGGTGGAGCTGCCGCCGACCTTCCGGGCCACGCTGCGGCCCTATCAGGCGGCGGGCGTCGCCTGGCTCGCCTTTTTGCGCGACGTCGGCCTCGGCGGCATCCTGGCCGACGACATGGGGCTGGGCAAGACCGTCCAGGCTCTGGCCCTTGTGGCGCTGGAGAAGGCGGCCGGGCGGCTGGAGCGGCCGGCGCTGGTTGTGGCGCCGACCAGCCTGATGGCGAACTGGCGACGCGAAGCCGAGCGCTTCGCCCCCGACCTGCGCGTCCTCACCCTGCACGGGCCCGAGCGCCATGCGCGCTTCGCCGCCATTGCCGAGCACGACCTCGTGCTGACGACCTATCCGCTGGTCGCCCGCGACCACGACAGCCTCGCCGCCAAGCCCTGGCACATCCTGCTGCTCGACGAGGCGCAAATGATCAAGAACCCGGATGCGGCCACGACCAAGCTGATCGGGGCCATCGCCGCCACGCATCGCTTCTGCCTGACCGGCACGCCGGTCGAGAACCACCTGGGCGAGCTGTGGTCGCTGTTCCATGTCGCCTCGCCGGGCCTGCTCGGCGAGCGCCGGCGCTTCGCGCGCAACTGGCGCACCCCCATCGAGAAGAACGGCGACGGCGAGCGTGGCCGGCTGCTGGCTCGGCGGGTACGGCCGTTCCTGCTGCGCCGGACCAAGGAGGAGGTGGCGCGCGACCTGCCGCCCAAAACCGAAATGGTCGAGCGCATCGAGCTGGACACGGCGCAGCGCGACATCTACGAGGCGATCCGCCTGTCGATGCACGCCCGGGTGCAGGAGGCCATCGCCGCGCGCGGTTGGGCGCGCAGCCGCATCGTCATCCTCGACGCCTTGCTCAAGCTCCGCCAAGCCTGCTGCGACCCGCGCCTGCTCAAGCTCAGGACCGATGGTCGCAAGAGCGGGGCTGCCGCCCGCGCCGGCTCGGCCAAGCTCGATCGGCTGGACGCCATGCTGGCCGAACTCGTCGCGGAAGGGCGCCGGGTGCTGGTGTTCTCGCAGTTCACGAGCATGCTCGACCTGATCCGCTCGCGGCTGGACGAGCGGGCGCAGCCCTACGCCCTGCTCACCGGCCGCACCCGCGACCGCGAGGCGGCGATCCGCCTGTTCGAGTCCGGCGCGGCCCCGGTGTTCCTTGTCAGCCTGAAGGCCGGCGGCACCGGGCTCAACCTCACGGCCGCCGATACGGTGGTGCTGTACGATCCCTGGTGGAACCCGGCGGTGGAGGAGCAGGCGGTGGACCGGGCCCACCGCATCGGGCAAACGCGGCCGGTGTTCGTGCACAAGCTCGTCGCCACCGGCACCATCGAGGAGAAGATGGAAATCCTGAAGGATCGCAAGGCCGCCCTCGCCGACGCGCTGTACGACGCGGAGGGCACGCCGACGCTGGCCATGACGCAAGCCGACCTCGACCTGCTTCTCTCCTCGTGAGGCGCCGGAACCGCTCCGCCGTCGCGCGAAGCGCTTGAACCGTCCGGCACCGCTTCCCGCTGTGTTGAAACCCGGCCGGCGCTTTCCGTCGCGGCGAACGCGGGCGCGTTTCGGCGGTTGAGGCGCAAAGCAGGCGGGAGCGATCGCGATGGCGAACTGGACGACGTTGGACATGCCCGATCTGAGCGGGCGCACGGCGGTGGTGACCGGCGCCAGCAGCGGCATCGGCGAGGAGGCCGCGCTGGCTCTGGCGGCGAAGGGTGCCCAGGTGATCCTGGCCGTGCGCAACGCGGCCAAAGGCGAGGCGACCCGCTCGCGCATCGTCCGGCGCTATCCCGCCGCCCGCGTCGAGGTGTCGCTCGCCGACATGGCCGATCTCGCCAGCGTGCACGCCTTCACCGAGCGCCACGCCGCCGCGCTGCCGCACCTCGACATCCTCCTCAACAACGCCGGCCTCGGCATGCAGCCGGTGCGCACCGTCACCGTTGACGGCTTCGAGCGGCAGTTCGCCACCAACCACCTCGGCCATTTCGCCCTGACGGGGCTGATGATGCCGGCGCTGCTGCGGGCGCCGGCGCCGCGGGTTGTGGCGATCTCCTCCATCGCCCACCGCCGGGGCAAGATGGCCTTCGACGACCTCCAGGGCGAGAACAGCTACGGCGGCGGGCGGGCCTACAGCCAGTCCAAGCTGGCCAACCTTTTGTTCGCCGGGGAACTCGACCGGCGCGCCCGGGCGGCGCATTCCCGCCTGATCAGCGTCGCCGCCCATCCCGGCGTGTCGGCGACCGGCTTCATGGCCGCCACCGACATGCCGGCCTACCAGCTCGCGGGGGCCAACGTCGTCGTGCGCCTGTTCGGGCAGGACGCCGCGACGGGGGCGCTGCCGGGCCTCTACGCGGCGACGATGCCGGGCGTGTCCGGCGGTGATTATTGGGGCCCCGACGGTTTGCTTGAGCTTCGCGGCAAGCCGGCCCCGGCTGCCTTGTCGCGCCAAGCCCGCGACCGCGAGGCGGCGACGCGGCTGTGGCGCATGTCGGAAGAACTGACGGGCGTGCACTATCCCGCGCTGGCGTGAGGCCATGAGGATCTCCGCGCGACGATGTTGGATCCCTGCTCTGCTGATGCTGGCTGGGCAGGGTGCGTTCCCAGGCACGATCCCAGGCGCATCGGCGCAGAACAGCACGCAGGCGCCGTCGCCCTCGGCCAGCAAGTTCAGCGGCGGCAGCGTGGAGGGCGATCCCAATGGGGCGGTGCGCGCTCTGGGCTCGGCCGACGACAGCAACGAGGGCAAGCGCAAGCCCAGCGTGGTGGTGCCGCACCTCGGCGGCGAGGGCGAAAACCGCACCGGCGGGCTGCCGGCGGGGACGACGGGACCGGCGCGCTGAGTCGCCGCACCGGCGCGAGGGACTGCCCAAGCGGCTACTCGGGTGGTTCCTCGGGAGCCGCCGCGCCACCGGCTCCGGGCGGGTAGTCGACCCCGACGAGATACAGCCCCGCCGCCGGCGCCACCTGTCCGCAGCGGCGGCGGTCGCGGGCGGCGAGCGCGGCGGCGAGGTCGCCGGCGCTCCACTGCCCGGCACCGACATGCTCCAGCGAGCCGACCAGGGACCGCACCTGCCGGTGCAGGAAGGAGCGGGCGGCAAGACGCAGGCTGATGAGATCGCCCGTGCGGACGACGTCGAAGCGCTCCAGCGTCCGCACGGGGCTGCTGGCCTGGCACTCGCTGTCGCGGAAGGTCGAGAAGTCGTGCCGGCCGAGGAGCAGTCCGGCCGCTTCGCGCATCGCGGCGGCGTCGAGCGGGCGCTTCACCAGCCAGGCGCGGCCGGCTTCCAGCGTCAGCGGCGCGCGTCGGTTCAATAGGCGATAGAGATAATGCCGGCGCACGGCCGAGAAGCGGGCATCGAAGTTCCCCGCCACCTCTTCGACGCCTGTCACCGCGACGGGCAGGGGGCGCAGGTGCGCGTTGACCGCCTCGCGCAGGCTGAAGGGACGCCACGCGCGGGGCAGGTCGGCGTGGGCGACCTGCGCGGTGGCGTGGACGCCGGCATCGGTGCGGCCGGCGCCGCGGATCGTTACCGGGCCGGGCGAGACAGCGCCGAGTGCGCGCTCCACCGCTTCCTGCACGGCGAGCCCGTTGGCCTGCCGCTGCCAGCCGACGAAGGGCGCGCCGTCATATTCCAGCGTCAGCTTGTAGCGGGGCATCAGGACAGGATCGTGCCCTCCGACACGTCATTGCCGAGCAGGAATTCCTTGGTGCTGACGATTGACCTGCCGGCCCTCTGCAAGTGCAGCAGTTCCACGAAATGGGTGCCGCATTTCACCAGCAGCTTGTCATCGCGCCCTTGGTCGAGAGGACGCCTCGTCACAAGCCCGGGAGGGCCGCCGAGATCGGGATCTCCGTCCTTGAGCCAGGAAATTTCCCCTTCCCGAGGGGCGGACCGCAACACCTTCACGCGCTCCCTCCCGCGCCCGAAATCCGCCTCGAACCAGGCGCCGGGAATGGGCGACAGGCCGCGGATCAGGTCGTGCACCTGCTTGGCGGGGCGGCTCCAGTCGATGCGCGCCTCGCTCTTCTCGATCTTGGCGGCGTAAACGACGCCTTCCGCCGCCTGCGCACGGAACGCCAGCGTGCCGGCGGCGAGCCGCGCCAGCGCCTCCACCATCAGAACGGCGCCGCGCTCGGCGAGGAGGTCGTGCATTTCGCCTGCCGTCGCCTCGGGCGGGATCGCCACCCGCTCCTCCAGCGCCACCGGGCCGGTGTCGAGCCCCTCCTCCATCAGCATGATCGCGGCGGCGGTCTGCGTATCGCCGGCCAGGATCGGGCGCTGGATCGGGGCGGCTCCCCGCCAGCGCGGCAGGATCGAGGGATGGAGGTTGAGGCAACCGAGCCGAGGCGCGGCGAGAACGGCCGGGGGCAGCAGCAGGCCGTAGCCGACCACCGCCGCCGCTGCGACGCCGAGCGCGGCGAAGCTGGCCTGCTCGGCCGGATCGCGCAGCGTCGCCGGTGTGCGCACGGCAAGCCCGTGCGCTTGGGCCAGCATCTGGACCGGCGAGGGAGTGAGGGCCAAGCCCCGGCGCCCGGCTCCCTTGGGCGCGCGGGTGTAAACGGCGGCGATCTCGTGGTCCGAAGCGAGCAGCGCCGCCAGCGTCGGCACGGCGAAGGCCGGCGTGCCGAAAAAGGCGATGCGCACCTAGTCCTGTCGCGCTTGAGTCTGCCGCGCCTGGGTTTGTCGCGATGGTTCGAGCCCGCCGCCATCCGACAAGGCGCGGCGCGGCGGAGCGGCGGCGCGCAGTTCCGCCTCCTCGCGCGCCGCCTTCTCGAATTTGCGCGTGATGCGGTGGCGCTTCAGCCGCGAAATATAGTCGATGAAGAGCACGCCGTTGAGGTGGTCGATTTCGTGCTGCAGGCAGGTGGCGAGGATGCCTTCGGCCTCGACAACCCGCGGCTGCCCGTCGCGGTCGAGGTACGACACGTGCACGGCGGCCGGACGGGTCACCTCCTCGTAGAAGTCGGGGATCGACAGGCAGCCTTCCTCGTAGACCGACTTTTCGCTCGACGACCAGGTGACGGCCGGGTTGATCAGCACCATCGGCTCGGGCTGGGCGCCCTCGTCGCGGCGCTTGGCGACGTCCAGCACCACGACCCGGCGAAGCACGCCGATCTGCGGGGCGGCGAGCCCGATGCCCGGCGCGTCGTACATGGTGGCCAGCATGTCGTCGGCCAGCGCGCGCACGGCGTCGTCGACGGCGGCCACCGGCTCGGCGACCTGGCGAAGCTTGCCGTCGGGGATGGAAAGGATCGGGCGGAGGGCCATCGCGGCAGCACAGCTGATTGGGATGGGCCCGACATAGGCTGCCGCCGGAGGGAAATCAAATGGGTGGGGTTCCGGCCGATTGGTACGGGGATGCCGATCGGCCGGACGTTTCCCGACGGCTCAGGACAGAAGCGTCGCGTCCAGCGTGATCGTCGCGGTGAGCAGCTTGGAGATCGGGCAGTTCTCCTTGGCCTGCTTGGCGATCTCCTGGAACTTGGCGTCGTCGGTGCCGGGTATCGTGGCCTTCAAGGTCAGGTGGACCTTCTTCACGGCGAAGCCTTCGCCCTCCTTCTCCAGTTCGACGTCGGAACGCGTGTCCATGTGTTCGGCGGTGATCCCGGCCTGGCTGAGGAACAGGGCCAGGGCCATGGTGAAGCAGCCGGCGTGGGCGGCGCCGATCAGCTCCTCGGGATTGGTGCCGGGCTGGCCCTCGAAGCGGGCACCGACGCCGTAGGGATAGCTCTTCAGCGCGCCGCTCTTGGTGGAGATGGTCCCCTTGCCGGAGGGAAAGCCGCCGTTCCATTCCGCCGTGCCGAACGTCTTCATGCCGAGAACTCCTGGAAATGCGCCCGGATCGGGTGCGCTGCGGCAAAGGTGTTGTGGCATCGCGCGAGATCAAGAGTCCGCTGGCGACTTCACCGAATGCGCGATGCCGGCGTTCCGTCTTCGTTCACAGAGCGGCGTGCCTTTGCTATGCTTCGCCGATGGATCGCTCCGCCCTCGATCAGCTGAGCCGCGTCGTCTTCAGCGTCGCCGGCACGCCCGTCACAGTCGAGCACCTGCTGCTCGGCGGATTGCTGCTGGCGCTGGGGCTCGCCCTCGCCGTGTCGCTGCTGCGCGCCGCCGCGAGCCGGGCTCGCGAAGCGGCGCAGGACGAGGCGGACGAGCGCCACGAGGCCCTGCAGGCTCAGATGACCGCGCTGGCCCGATCCTCGGCGGAACTGAGCGGGCGGATGCAGACGGTGGCGGAAGTGTTCGGCTCGCGCCAGGCCGCCCTCGCCCGCCACGTGTCCGAGCGCCTCGACGCGGTCGGGCACCGCCTCGGTCAGGGGCTCGACGCGTCCTCGCGCAACGCCAGCGAGAGCCTCAGCCGCCTCAACGAGCGCCTCTCCGTGATCGACGCGGCGCAGAACCGCCTCGCCGGCCTCACCCAGGAGGTGCTGGGCTTGAAGGAGATCCTGGCCAACAAGCAGGCCCGCGGCGCCTTCGGCCAGGGCCGGATGGAGGCGATCATCCGCGACGCCCTGCCGGCGGCGGCCTACGTGTTCCAGCCGACGCTGTCGAACAGGAGCCGGCCGGACTGCGGCATCCGCCTGCCGGGCGACGACCGGCTGATGGTGGTGGACGCCAAGTTCCCGCTGGAAGCCTTCGCCGCCGTCAAGGCGGCCGGGCAGGACGCTTCGGCGCTGAAGACCGCCGCGGCCCGCGTGCGCACCGACGTCGGCCGCCACATCAAGGACGTCGCCGAGAAATACCTGCTGCCCGGCGAAACGCAGGACATCGCCATCCTGTTCGTGCCCTCCGAGTCGCTCTACGCCGAGATCAACGAGGCCTACGAGGATCTGGTCGGGCGCGCCCACAAGGCGCGGGTCATCATCGTCTCGCCCTCGCTGCTGATGATGGCCGTGCAGGTGATGCAGGCGATCGTGCGCGACGCCCGCGTGCGCGAGCAGGCCCACGTCATCCAGAGCGAAGTACGCTGCCTCCTCGCCGATGTCGGCCGCCTCCACGAGCGCGTCGGCAAGCTGTCGGGGCATTTCCGGCAGGTCGGCGAGGACGTCGCCGGCGCGCTCACCTCCGCCGAGAAGATCATGGCGCGGGGCGAGCGCATCGATGCGATGGATTTCACGCAAGCCCCGGCGGGCACCCCCGCGAGCGGCGACGCCGCGCTTGCGCGCTTTCCCAAGGCGGCGGAGTAATGCCGCCTTCCTCCACCCCGGTCCTCACCCAACCCGGTCGTTCCATGCCCTCGCCGATCATGCCCTCGCTGATCCTGCCGTTCCACGACATCGCGCCGGTCTTCGCCGGCCCGGCGATCCACGGAGGCCCGCGCTCGGCCGTGCTCGGCCGCGCCACCATCGGCGCCGGCGCCTGGTTCGGCGCCGATGCGGTGGTGCGCGCCGATGGCGAAACCGTGCACCTCGGCGACAACGTCCACCTCGGCCCGCGCGCCACCGTGCACATCGTGCACGACCAGATGCCGGCGCGGGTCGGGAACGACGTCACGGTGGGCGCCAATTCGGTGGTCCACGCCTGCACGGTCGAGGACGGCTGCGTGATCGAGAACGACGTGATGGTCCTCGACGGCGCTCACGTCGAGGCGGGCGTGCTGATCGAGGCCTGCGCCACGGTGTTCCCGCGCAAGCGGCTGCCAGGCGGCTGGATCTATGCGGGATCGCCGGCCAAGCCGGTGCGCGAGCTGAAGCCGGGGGAGCTCGCCGCCCGCGCCGCCAGCCTGCGGGCGAAAGGACGCGTTGACGGCGGCGGGGCCGAACTGCCCCCGGTGCCGCAGGGCTTCGGCGAGGCCGTGTTCATCGCCCGCACCGCGCAGGGCGCCGGACGCCTCGACTTCGCGCCGGGATCGAGCCTGTTCTTTTCCTGCATCGTCGATGCCGGGGATGGCTCGATCGCGGTCGGGGCCGACACCAACATCCAGGACAATACGGTGATCCGCGCCGGCGCCGGCTCGGTGGTGATCGGGCGCGACGTCACGGTCGGCCACAACGTCACCATGGGAGCGGTCACCGTCGGCGACGGCTCGCTGATCGGCATGGGGGCTCGCCTCGCCGACGGCGTGCGGGTCGAGGGCGACGCCATGGTCGCCGCCGGCGCCACCACCGAGCCGGGGCAGGTGCTCGACGCCGGCTGGCTGTGGGGCGGTCGCCCGGCCAAGGCGATGTCGCGGCTCGACGAGTCCCGGCGCAGCGTGATGCGCGAGATCATCGGGCAGTACCGCGGCTACGGCCAGGTGTTCCGCCGGCTGCAGCAGGCGCATGGATGAGGTTTGCTGCCCTGCGGCGGGCGGTCAAGGTCGGCGGCACCGGCCGGCTCGCGATGGCCGACCTGCGCGCGGCCGCAACCGTGGTCGGCTGCGCCCAGGCGGCGGCGATCGGGTAGAGCGGCAATCTGATCGTTTGCGCAAGCCCCGATCTCGCCGTCCAGCCGGGCGTCGTTCTTGCGTCCCGGCTCGCCGAAACGCGCGCGCGGGCGCATCCAAGGGCGCACTTGTCAGTCCCGCCGATGTTGGGCATGTACGCTCCGGCTCGAAGGATCGGGCGCGAACCTCGCAACGCGGGTCCGAGTGGGGAGAAACACATGGCGCGCAGCAAAATCGCTTTGATCGGCGCCGGGCAGATCGGCGGCACGCTGGCCCATCTCGCCGGTCTCAAGGAGCTGGGCGACATCGTGCTGTTCGACATCGCCGAGGGCACGCCGCAGGGCAAGGCGCTCGACCTCGCCGAGTCCGCCCCCGTGGACGGCTTCAACGCCCACCTGCGCGGCGCCAATTCCTACGAGGACATCGCGGGGGCCGACGTCATCATCGTCACCGCCGGCGTGCCGCGCAAACCCGGCATGAGCCGCGACGACCTGCTCGGCATCAACCTCAAGGTGATGGAGTCGGTCGGCGCCGGCATCAGGGCGCATGCCCCCGATGCCTTCGTGATCTGCATCACCAACCCGCTCGACGCGATGGTTTGGGCGCTGCAGAAGACCTCGGGCCTGCCGCCCAGGAAGGTGGTGGGCATGGCCGGGGTGCTCGACTCCTCGCGCTTCCGCTATTTCCTGTCGGAAGAGTTCAAGGTGTCGGTCGAGGACGTCACCGCCTTCGTGCTCGGCGGCCACGGCGACGACATGGTGCCCTCGCTGCGCTATTCCACCGTCGCCGGCATTCCGCTGCCCGACCTCGTCAAGATGGGCTGGACCACGCACGACCGGCTCGACGCCATCGTCGACCGGACCCGCAAGGGCGGCGGCGAGATCGTCAACCTTCTGAAGACCGGCTCGGCCTTCTACGCGCCGGCCGCTTCGGCGATCGCCATGGCCGAGGCTTACCTCAAGGACAAGCGCCGGGTGATGCCCTGCGCCGCCCAGCTGACCGGCGAATACGGTCATCACGGCATCTACGTCGGCGTGCCGGTGGTGATCGGGGCTGGCGGCGCCGAGCGGATCGTCGAGGTGATCCTCGACGAAACGGAGAAGGCGATGTTCGAGAAGTCGGTGAAGTCCGTGCGCACGCTGATCGAGGCGTGCAAGGGCATCAACCCGAGCTTCGCGCACTGACGCCGGATCCGAAGCCGTCGTCGATCCGTTTCCAGGCGGTCCCAGCGGCGGCCCCGGCGGCCCCCCCCACCCCGGCGGGGCGCGGGCGGGCCGGGTTTGGGGCGCCCGGCGTGGGCG
>CALMGA010000424.1 GCA_937863205.1 uncultured Beijerinckiaceae bacterium
GCAGCAAGGAATCACAGCTCCTATGCGTTGGCCAGTTAACCCAAACCTGCTTAGCTTCTTGCGCGCCTCGGCTCGCGCCGCATCGGCGTCGATCGCTTCCGTGCTGCCCAGCGTGAACCGCCGCTGCTTCGTGCCCAGCCGGTACTGCGCGATCCATGTGCGCTTGCCGCCCGCCCTGATGCGGAGGCCGAAGCCTTTCAGCTTCGTGTCGAGGAAGATGGCTTCCGCCTTCCCCTCGGGGAGCGTGAGCTTGGTAGCGCCGGCCTTGGTGAGTAGCGGCATGGGTCGGGGAACACCGGAGCTGGGAAGAATATGGGAAACAGTGTCCTGCTTCCCAAAGCTTCCATTTGCGCACATTTGTGAGATGGTGTGTCGAAAACACAAGGGGCTGCTGCATCTTTTGCTGCTTCCCGATCTCTTATGCTTACTCGCTCCCGATCATTCGTAATGAGGGGGTCGGGGGTTCGAATCCCTCTTGCGGCACCAGCTAAAACAATGAGTTAGCAGCTTTTTGACCATGACCTTCGGAAGTTGCGGACCCATAGCGGACCTGCTGTAGTCGGATTGCAGCTTCGGGGTGTTGCGGCGCGCGATCTCGCCTCCACCCAATGATGTAATTGGCCAAGATCGTGTACGCCGCATTAATGAGACCACGCCGGATGCCAATGTCGCCACCCTCCATTGCGACGCTCAGAGGGCTCCCGTAGGACCGCCCGCGCCGCCATCGCTCAGCGTGATCGAGGGTGGGAACGCCTCAATGATGATGCAGCCGAGGCTGCCGGCTGTGCAGTATGGCCGCGTTACCGAGCTTGACCGGCGGAATGCGCTGCGGTGATCGCGTCAAGGAGAACAGGCTGCGCATAAAGCGCTCGCAAGGCTTCCGCCGGGATCACCACCGTGTCGGCGCAGGCCTGAACGACATGGGCAAGGTCGAACTGCACCGCTAAGCCGTTCTCCTTGGCGTCCAGCCACGCCATCATCGCCGGCGGCCCGCTGTCTGCCGACGCGACCGCCTCCCGGCACTCATCGTCCTCCGTGTCCTTCTTCGCGGCACCGGACCGCGGGCGATACGCCGCAAGGTAGAGCGCGTGGAGCACCGGCGACGACAGCGTCACCATCTTCGTCCCGTCCATGCCGTCGCTCAACGTCACTTTGCCGGTGAGCAAGGCCGGCAGCAACTTCGTCCAATCCACGGGTTGGCCGGTTTGCAGGTCGTACACGATGGCCATGGTCGACGTGTTAGGATGTGCGCCGCCGCAGAAGGCATCATCGCTGATGCTGTAGCTGAGGAAGCGCGGGCCGTGCATGGTGACGGCGACGCTGCGACTCCAGTTTGCGTCAGCGCCGGCCGGTGTACCGGCGGCATCCTTCCGGCAGTCGGCAGCAGCCTTGCGGACCTTGTCGTCCAAGCGCTTCACGGCCGCATTGATCCTGCGTTGTGCGTCATCGGCGGGGCTGGCGATGGCCGGCATGGC
This sequence comes from uncultured Beijerinckiaceae bacterium, assembly GCA_937863205.1. Next base: position 1,476 of record CALMGA010000424.1, read on the forward strand.
TCCCAAGTCGCCAACGATGTTCGCCGGCTTCGTCATGCTCACGACATCTGCGGCGAGGGCTGGGGCGCAGCAGATGAGCAGGATGATCGCGGAAGTGAGGTGGGCGAGGCGGATCATCGGCGGCATGGGCGTCCCATCAACGCCGGGTGAATACGAGGCGAGAATGCGGGCTGTCCACGGTGTAGCTTACGACGGTGCAGGAGCTGGCCGCCCGGTGCGGGCCGTAGCCTTTCAGCACGATCCGATCTCCAACCTGTTCGCCTGAGACCTCATAGCCGGCCGGTGGGCATCCTGCCTTGAAGGCAAAAGCCCGACCGATGATGCGCCCGTTTTCCAGGCCGCCCTTGAACAGGATGTCACCAGCCCTTATTCCGGCTTCGGCTAAGCCGGGGCGCGGAACGGCATAGGTTGCCTCAATCTCCCCGCGATCCACAAACCAAGCGACGGTCGATCCGTTGTGTTCGTAGAGGATGCGCTCGCCGGCGCCGGCTGGGACGGCAGCGACGGACAGCACGGCGACCATGGTCAGGCGGCTCAGTTCGCGCATTCGAGCGACCTGCGGACCACCCATCCTTCTTTGCCGGGGCCGATCGGCACGATGTGCGTCCAGGCGTTGCCGCGGGCATCGATCCTCGACTCGTCAAGCGTCAGAACCTTTGTGCCGTTCGACAAAGCGCCGACGATGGTGCCATAGGGAGCGGTCCTGACGTTCAGAGGCGTCCCGCTCAGATCCTCGACCGTGCACGTTGTTCGCCCAAGGCTTGGCGAGACGGACAGGCACAGTAGGACAAGGCTAAACGGCGGGCGCATATCGCATGCTTTGCGCGGGCCTGATCTGCCGTCAATCAGTGAAAAGGACAAGGATCAGCAACGGCGACCAGCTTGTTCAACTGGCCAAGCTGGCGACGATGAAAACGAACAGCCCGGACACCCGCACTCAAGCCGGGCAGTTCTCCGACGCCGCCCGCGAACATGGCGCGAGTCAAAGCGAGAATGCATTCGAGGGTTTGCTGCGGAAGCTGACAAAGCCGAAAGCACAGGGCTCACAAGGATAATCGACCGCTGGTAAGCAGGCCCGGGCGCTTCAGCGAGATGAGGCGGCGAAGGTAGCTCAAAACCTGGCTGGTCAGGTAGGGCTTGAGAATGCACAGGGCGTCGTGCGGCAGTTCCTCCGGCGCTGGTCGCCAATGCGCCGACGTGATCAGGATTGCGAGGGAGGTATGCGTCCGGGCAATGCGTCGGACCAGGGCGCAGTCCTGGCCGCGCTGGTGCATCCTGATCGCGGCCACCAGGACGACAACATCGGTGCCATGCTTGTCC
>CALMGA010000425.1 GCA_937863205.1 uncultured Beijerinckiaceae bacterium
TCGTCGCGGCGAGGATGGCGATCTCGGCGGCGAGGGCCAGTTGCACGGCGGTGTTCGTCAGGGCGACGGCGGTGGGGCTTTGCGGCGCCTCCGCCTCCATCACGAGCCGGACGCTCTCCATGGTGGCGATCGTTGCGCCGGCGGCGATGGCGTCGGTGAACACGGCGGCGAGGTCGGCACCCCAGGTGCCGGATCGGATCAGGGCTGCGGCGCTCGCCGACAGATCGCCGATCGCGTAAAGCAGGTCGGCGGCGGCTGTCCCGGTAGCGGCGGCCAGCGTGCCGCGGAGACCGTTCAGCAAGGTCGCGAGAATGGCCTGCGTTTCCGAAATCTCGTCGGTGGTCATGAGGAGACCGCCCCGCGCGTATCGGCGAGCGAGCCCTGCGTGGCCCGGTCGAGCGCATCCGACGGGTAGAAGATCGGATCGCCGTAGACCTTCACGCGCCGTCCTCGTCCGTGGTCGCGTCGGCCGCATTCAGGTCTCGCAGCGGGCAGTCGGCACCGCCCTGACCGTCGGGGTTGACGTCGGCGATCTCAAATTGGCCAAGGGTGCCGAGGTCGACGGTGTCGCCCTGCATCGGAGGTACGGCGAAGTCGGCAAGGCGGATGCCCAAAGTCGGCTGTACCGTTGAGTGATAGCCGCCGCCTTCGATCTGGATCTGGATCGGTTTCGACGCGTAGACGCCGCGGGCGGGGTAGGGCGAGGCGCCAGGTTGCGAGACGACCGGCATGATCGTCACCGACTGGCCAAATACGGCCATCGCGGGGGCGAGGACGAGGGACGCGAAGTCGATCATCACGTCTCGATCTTCGGTTTCTGCGTCGTCAACTTCGCGACCGGTTTGGCGGTCTCGACGGGCGCGCTTACGACGGTCGCTGCCGGCTTGGTGGATGCCGGCTCCTGATGGAGGGCGATGGATCCTTCGTGCAGGCGACGCTGCGTGAAGGTGTCCATCGTCCATTTCGAGCCATCAGCCCGCAAGGCGCCGTCAACGGGGTGAACGGTGCCGATGGCGTCAGGACGCGCGGGGATCACCTTGCGTTTGGTCGCCATGATGTCCCCCGCTGCGGTCGAAAATGAGCCGTCCTCGAACAAGCATCGGCGATGTCGTCAGGAAGCCGCCTGCGCGATCAGCACGTTGCCCGTGGAGGACGGGTTGGCGGCCACGTCCGACGCGAAGCCGACAGGCAGGAGTCCGCCGGAATTCACGTTGGTGAGGACGAGATTGACGCTGTCCCAATAGAGCGAGTCGCCCTGCGCCCAAGCCTGGGCTGCCACCTTGGGCAGGGCGTAGATGCCCTTGCGCCAGAAGGCGGAGACCTGCCCGGCAGGCACCGTTTCGGAGGCAACGGTGAAGATAGTGCCGATGGTGACGGGCTGGCCTGAGACCACGCCGCCGGCCGGGGCCGACGCGTAAATGGCGTCGCCCCTCTGGAGATAATTCTGCATGGATGCGTTCCCGCGGTGAGGATGAAGAAGGGCAGCCGACCGACACGAGGCGACTGGAGGTGTCTGCGCGAGGCGATCAGGCCTGGGTCAGCGATCCGGGGTTGCGATAGCCGCCGCGGAAGTCGATGGCGCCGCAGCCGAAGTCGTGCTCCAGCGAGACCTGGACGCCCTGCACACCGAAGGGCTCAAAGGTACGGACGCGCGGTCCCGTGGAGCCATTCAGGAAGCCGTAGATGTAGTTCGGCACCCGGGCCGGATCGGCGAGCAGGTACCAGCTGGTGTCGGTGATGTTTGCGTCGGAAACCGACTGCAGCTTGCCCGAGAACGGGTTGACGCTGGTGTTGAGCTGCGGGGTGATCGCGGCGACGATCTGGTCGGCCATGGTCTCCATCGACGGGCCGGTCAGGATTATCCGAGGTGGCACGTTGAGCAGCAGCTTCGACAGCGAGCGCATGGAGCGCATGGAGGCGCGACCGGCGCCGACGCTGGCCACGTTGATCATGTTGCCGCTCGCGGCGACGTTGTTGTGACTCGGATCGAAAACCGACTTGCCGTCCTGCAGGAGCTTCGGGTTCGAGTTGAACATCACGAAGAAGGTTGTGATCTCGAACACGCGCACCGTGTCGCCGGCCGAGCCCAGGATCTGGTCGATCGCGCCGAGTTGGTCATTGACGATCATCTGCCGGGAGATCGGGAAGATGACGCCGTAGGGCTTCACCGACACGGTCTCGCCGCTGTCCAGCGAGGCGCCAGCCTTCAGCTCGCCGGTCTCGGTGACCGGCTGCAGGGCCGGGAAGTCACCGGCACGGACCTGCGGGTGCGGACGGAAATCGATGAAGGGGCGCTCGACCGCGATGCCCTGATAGGTCGGGATCGCCAGTTCGTAGCGGGCCAGCAGGCTCTTGTTGAGCACGTTCTGGAAAATGGCCGGGAAGTCCGACGTCGACTGGAACGCGCGCTCGATGATGCCGAGAGCTTGCGTGGGCGTGCGGATGTTGCCGCGGTGCCCGATGCACTCCGCCGCGATCTCGACGAAGCCCATGCTCATGTAGGTCTCGGCCCGGGCGCTATGCGCCTCGAGGAACATCTTGTCGGCGCGCTGCCTCGGCGCGTACTCGATACCGTCGCTGCCGCGGGCGGCGAGCAACTGACGGACCAGCGCGAGCTCCATGGCGCCGGCGCGACCCTGGCGCTCATCGCGGGTCACCCTGATCTGCGGCACGTCGCTGCCTCCCCTGATCTGCGTCGCCGAGCTGCGCTCGGCGAGCTTGTCGAACATGATCTTGCGCAGCGCGGCGGGCTTCAGGTTGCGTTCGATGGCGCGGGGCACATCGAGCGTGATGCCCTGCGTGCGAGCCTGCTCGCCGATGCGCACGAGTTCCGCCATCTGCGTGCGGGACGGTTCCGCTGTGACGGAGCGGGTAGCGCCGCGCTTGCCGCGTTCCTTGCGGTCGCCGTCGCCGTCCTCGTCACGCTCGGCCTTGACCGGCTCGTCGGTCGGCGCCTTGGCGGCGGCGAGATCGGCCTGCTTGCCGGCCTGGTCGGTCTGGCGAGGGTCGATGTCGAAGACGAGCCCCATCTTGTCGCCGCGCTTGTCGAAAGCCGCCGCTTGGTCCTGGACGCGACGCCAGTCGTTGCCCCAGGAAGCAACGAAGTCCTGCGGCGACATCCGTCCGGGGCGCACTGCCTTCATGTCTGCTTCGATGTCGTCGTTCGGGTTGATCGGCTCCCAGGCCGGCGTCATCCATTGCGCGCGTTAGGGGTCGCGGCGGTCCGGTAGCAAGCCTGCGAGCACGACGCGCGAGGTGAAGCGCTCCCAGGTCCGGTTGCAGACGCCGGGGATGATGGTGTGGTGCTGCAACTGTTCCGTGAGGCGGCGGAATTCGACCTTGCCAGCGCGCAGGCTGGAAAAGGTTGCGCCGCGGAGGTCCCCGGTCGCTTGGTCGTAGGTGCAGCCGACGCCGGCGGCCATCGCCTGCAGGTTGAAGGTGAGGATCGGCTCGACCTGTCCGGCCGAGGTCGGCTGTGCGAACTTGATGTCCTGCCCGGCGCGCAGCTTCTTCATCATGCCCGGTTCGAGCGAGGTCACCTGCGCTGTCGGAATGGCATAGTCGTAGCCCGCAACGCCGGGCCGAGCCGGGTCCAGCAGCGGCGCCGTCGAATCGTCGTTGGTGATGAAGCCGGCGAAGCAGGCCTCGACACGCGCCTTGACGTTCACGGAGTCGACGAAGTCGGCGAGATCGCGCGCTGTCATCAGGATCGGTGCGAACCAGGGGACCCCGCGGACCTGTCCGGGGCGCAGCGCCTTGAAGAGGTGGATGACCTCGTCTTGAGGTACGAAGACCGACACGCCCGGTCGCATGTTGGCGGTGGTGATCTCGCCCGGATGCCAGGGCCATAAATATAGACCCATGCGGCGGTCGAAGTCGCCGACGCCGAGCCGTGTCCGTTCCAGGCCTTTTATCGGGTTCGCGGGATCGCCATAGATGCCATCGCGCCACTGGTCGATGTAGTCGGCTTCCAAGGCTTGTAGCTGGAACGGTACCTGCAAGCCGCTGTCGAGCGGGCGGTCAAGGAAACGGAGCACCGTCTCGCCGGACTCCACCATGGAGCGCACGGCAAGCACCTGCATGCCGTAGAAGGTCATCTGCCCAGTGACGTCGGCCTTGCGCTCCCACTCGCCCCAAAGGTTCTCGAGCCGGCGATCGTACTTGTCCGAGCCGGTGTCAGGAACCGGAACGATGCCGGTGCCCACGGCATGCGAGGTGATGATGTCGAGCATGCGGGCCGCGTAGGGCGTGTTGCGGGCGAGGTCGCGGGAGCGGTCGCGCGGCGGCCGCATCGCCGTCTGCAACTCGGCATTGGCCGAGGTATGCATCGCCTTCCATGATGCGGCTCGGCGCCCGACGGCGGCGCCCTCGTACATGCGCAACTGATGCCGAGCCTTGGCCCGTGACACGGCGGTCTGCGGCGCGAACCAGCCGATCGCTCGGTCGAGCGCGTTCATCTAGAAGCCCGACCACAGACCGTTGTTGCCCCACGGCTCAAAGCCACCTCCGGTGCCTCGGTCATGAGCGACCAGCACGGTGGCCGACTTCTGCGGGGCGAGGCCGAGGGCGCGCATGATGATGTCGCGCACCCTCAACATTTCGTCGAGCGAGCGGAAGTTCGTGCTCTTGCCCTCATAGAATACGGTTGTAACGCCGGCGGCGATGGCGTTCTCGATGGCGTCGAGCTGGGCTTGACTGAAGGCCATCAGAACCCCCGGCGCTGCATCCAGCCGCCCGCTTGTCGATTTGGCCCGAAGGCGGAGTGCTGACGGTCCGGAGGCGTCGACGTAGGCGTCTCAGAGTCGACCTGGAGGTCAGTCGCAGGCTCGTCGGCCTGCGGAGCCGGCGTGGTATGAGCAGATGGCGGCGCGGGCGGAGCGATGCTGTACTCCAGCCCCCGCTCGATCCATCGCGGGAGCGAGCGCCGGACGGCCAACGCGCCGACGAAGGTGTCCAGCGCCTCGTTGCGCGGCCTGATCGGCACCCACGACGTGATCTCGAGACCAGCACGGCGATGCGTCTCCCGTCGCTCGGCGGTCAACTGCTCGAAGTATTCCGGCCCGAAGCCGTCGGTGGCAGGGAAGTGGATGAACCCAGGCCGCGAACCGCCGTCTTCGGGTGGCTCGATCTTCAGCCGAGCGAAGATGGCATCCTTCGCGGAGTCGACGCCGAGGATCCAAACCGGATCGTTCGATCTCGACCGCGAGGCATGTGTCGGCCAAATCGGCTTCTTGCCCGCCATGCCCTTGGCGGCGAAGATGCGCCGGCCGCGACGGCGGCGGCAGAAATCGTAGACCTGCGAGCCGTGATGGCCGCCCGTGTCGATGCCGAGCGCGGCGATGCGCAACAGCCGGCCATCGCGCCGGCGAAAGACGCGGAGCGCCAGTTCATCGAGTTCGCGCCAAGCCTGAGGCTGCGCCGGATCCTGACGGATCACCTCGTAAAGGAACGGCCAAGCCTCCTCATCGGCGCCCCAGCCGATCGCCTGCACTTCGAGGCGGTCGCCCTGGACGTCGCAGAACGCGGTGACGACGAGCACCTCGTTGGGCAGGTCATCCGGTCCGTAGGCTTCGGCTCGCGCGATAAGGCCGGAGCCGTCGAGGGTCTCTCGCCCTTTCGGCTTCCATAGTTCGGCCAACGCGGTGTTGGTGAACTTCTTCAGCAATTCCTGGTCATCGCGAGCTTCGAGGAACTCACGGACGAGATCCTGCAGGCGATGGCGTTTGGAATAGATCTTCGAGGCCTGGAAGCCGGCATGTCCGCCGTAGCGCGAACGCTTGCCGCAGGCTTGGCAGAGTGAGCGGCCCTGGTGGTCCCACGTCCTCGGCTCCTGCCGCTGGCCGCAGCAGGTGAACGGCTTGGTCTGTCGCCACCCGTACCCCGGCGCGTCCTGCAGTGCCTTGAGCGCGCGTTTCCGCTCGCTTTCGGTCCAGATGGTCCCGCAGCCATCGGCACCGCAGAGAATACCCGCCGTTTCCGGCAAGTGGTTGCCGTCGCTGTCCTTGCTCCAGATCACGTTGGCCCAGGTCAGCACCTGCGCCTCGCCGCAGTGCGGGCAGGCGACGAAGCACTTCCGGCGATCGCTCGCCAGGTACTCCCGGCCGATCCGGGACTCGCCCTCAACCGTCGGGGAGCAGGAGCGGAAGAACTTGGCCAGCCCCATCGAGTGATATGTCGAAGCCCGCTCCTCGGCGAGCTTCAGCGGGTCGCCTTCGGCACCGGCACTCAGCGGGAACTTGTCGATCTCGTCGCAGAGGATGATGCGCTTCGGCCGCGAGGCGAGGTTCGTCGGCGAACTGGCGCCGACGAAGTCGAGCGGGCCGCCGGGGTATTCCTTGTGCGCGATGGTGTTGTCGCTGTCCCGCGCTTTGGGTACACGGATGATCTCCCGCAGTTCCGGCATCCGCTCGACGTCTGGCGCGAAACGCTCCTTCGAGAACGCCTCAGCGGCGCCCTCCGAGGGCTGCACGAAGAGGATGGGGGACGGCTCCTGGTGAATATAGAAGTAGCAGACGTTCTTGAGGAACTCGCTTTTCAGCAGCTGCGTCCCACTCATCACGGTGACTGTGTGGGTGTCCGCTTCGGTCGCCGCCTTCATCGGACCGAAGGCAATGGGCTGCTCGCTGGTCTTCCAGCGACCCGGCGTCGAGCTCAACGTCACGAAGCGATAGGTGTCTGCCCATTCTACGAGGTCGAGCTTGGGAGGCGGCCGCAGTGCGCGCCGCGCCGCAGCGAGTCTGATGGCTAGGAACCCAGCGCCTCGGTGTGGAAAGTCACCGGCAATGGAGCTCACCAAGCGC
>CALMGA010000426.1 GCA_937863205.1 uncultured Beijerinckiaceae bacterium
GCATGGCGGATGGCTCCTGCCCTGGTGAGTGTTGACGACCACCAGCTTGGCACGCCGTTGCCAGCGGACGTTTTCTTGCGCAGTACCTCGGAGCGTTGCGAACGGGACAGGCTGACGCCGTCCCGCTTCTCGATCTCGCCGGACAGCCGCGCCAGCGTCCAGTTGAAGCGGTCGGCAACGGAGCTTGGCAGCGGCTCCGCCACCCGCAGCGCGGCTTGCGCCTTGAGCGGCGCCGGTCCTGCGGCCACGCTCGCTTCAAGCGCCACGATCCCGCCTCGGGCAAAGTCGCTGCGCCACAAGCGCACCGTGTCCTCGCCAACCCCGAACGCTTCGGCGATGCGTGCGCTGGACCAGCCCGCAAGCGTCAGAAGCACCGCACGCGCCCGATCTGCCTCCCCGCGCTCGCGCAAACTGGCCAGCGTTTGAAGCGCCGCCTTCTGCGCCTCACTTGCCTGCACGGGAGACTTGCCGGCCATGATCGACACCCGCAATCCAAGCCGGAACAACAATCACAGCCAGCATTCGTTGGCCAGACAAAGCAAACCTGCTTGGCGCGGCATTTGCCCTCCGCAATCTATGAATGATCGACGTCAGCGAAAGCGTACCCTCAAGCGCCGGATCGATGTCGAGAATGAGAAATTGCTGCGCCATGATTTTGAAGGTGCTGATACCTCGGATCGCTGATTAAGGAATTTCCTCAAGCGCAAGTCGGATGTCGGTGAAGCCGCGACCAGTGAGCCGCACGGTGACATTTTTCCGATCTCTCATGAGCCGAACGATGCTCAGAATCACGCAGGCTGCGAAGAAAGGCACGCCCAACCAGCAGATCGCTTGCGCAACATCGTCTGTTGACTCGAAGGCTGCAAACAGCGACACGGCAGTCATTCCAACGCCAAGTACGGCAAGGATGATGATGCTGATAGGCAAATATTTAAATTCGATAGGGTTGAGAAGAGGCATTATTTTGCTACCCGTCGTTTCACCTCGATGTCGCCATCGTGCTCAATGACGACAGCCGCACTCATGAAGGTCGTCGCGATCCGTCAGTGCGGTATCGGCTGTCGGCACGGCTGATAGTCTGGTCCTCCGGGCACGGTCGGCGACGGGCAGCAGAACCACCCATCAGGAATACAGCCGCAGGGATCATCAAGGTGACGGCCGGCTTGGCACAAGCGTTTCGACCGCTCCGAACCCGCAGTTTGCGTTACACCAGCGGCGTACGTCGGCTCGAGAGGCTGGATGGGCAAGGCTGCTGAAATAACGGCGAAGATTGATGATACGACGGCACGCCGCAAGGCGTATTCTGGGAGAGATACGGCCTTACGGTATCGGTACGGGTGGAATTGCGGGTGCAGGCTCACGGATAAACTCTGTTTTTAGTTGAACCTTCAGCCCCGCCGCCGTTCTCGGCACCAAACATTCGGCGCCGAGGACTTCCAGCTCGCTGGGACCGATGAAAACGCGTTACATGCAGCTTGCCGACGACGACCGATAACCGAAACGATCGCGATGAGTTTGCAAGAAAACTGTTGCGACCGTCGATTCAGCTGACGCAGCGACACACCATCCTGCCCCTGCGGTTCCGATGGCACTCCTTATCTAGATTGTAGGGGCATCCACCTCTGATAAAGAAAGCGACGCGCTGATTGACGTTGATCGTCGAAGGTTGCGAAGTTGAGCCGTCCGGCACTGCCGCGCCCATGGCTGGACCTGTCAGGAACGGCAGGATCAAGGAGACGGCCTTAGAAGAACGCCGCAGATCGGAGATCGTGATACCCAAGGACATGGCGTGTTCCTGCCATGCCGGGGCAGGATCGCACGCGCTTGGCTCCTCCAAGCTACGAAGCAGCGGACATGAAGCCAAGGGCCGCACCATTATCACAAAGTCGAACGCTCTTTAAGTCTTGTCTCCCACTTCCTCGATCCGACACCAGCCCCGCCGCCGTTGTCGGGAATAAACTCGATGCCAGCAAATTCGGGAGCTGTACGAAAAGCCGCAGCCGCATCGCTCGACACGGTGCCTCAAAAGGTAATTACCCAGGGGGTGGCCAGCCTGGGCGAGTGCCGTCAGGCGCCGATGG
>CALMGA010000427.1 GCA_937863205.1 uncultured Beijerinckiaceae bacterium
CTCGCGCCACCGCCGAGCCCGCTGTGCGAGGGCGTGGACGAGCACACCCGCGCCTTCCTCGCCGTGCAGAACGGCTGCGACCACGGCTGCACCTTCTGCGCCATCCCCCTCGGGCGCGGGGCGGCGCGCTCGGCCCCGTCCGGCGAGGTGGTGGCGGCCGTCCGGCGCCTCGTGTCGCGCGGCTTCCGCGAGGTGGTGCTGACCGGCGTCGACCTCACCTCGTGGGGTGGCGACCTTCCCGATCGGCCGAGGCTCGGCGATCTCGTGCGCGCCATCCTGCGCGGCGCGCCGGAGCTGCCGCGCCTGCGCTTGTCGTCGGTGGATTGCGTGGAGGCCGATGCGGAGCTGCGCCGCGCCTTCGCCGAGGAAGAGCGGCTGATGCCTTACCTCCACCTGTCGCTGCAGAGCGGCGACGACCTTATCCTGAAGCGCATGAAGCGCCGTCACAGCCGGCGCGACTCGGTGGCGCTGTGCGACGAGCTGCGTCGGCTGCGGCCCGACATGGCCTTCGGCGCCGACCTGATCGCCGGCTTCCCCACGGAGAATGCAGCGATGGCCCACGCGACCCGTGCCCTTGTCGACGACTGCGGCCTTGCCTTTCTTCACGTGTTTCCCTTTTCGCCCCGACCGGGCACGCCGGCCGCGCGCATGCCGGCGGTGGCGCCCGAGGTCGTGCGCGAGCGCGCCGCCCTGCTGCGCGAGGACGGTGCGCGGGCGCTGCGCCGCCACCTGCGGTCGCAGATCGGGCGTACCCTGCCGGTGCTGGTCGAGCGGGGCGGGCGCGGCCGGACACCGGACTTCACCCCGGTCGCCACCGGCGGCGCCGAGCCCGGCACCCTCGCGATCCTGACCGTCGCCGGCCATGACGGCCGGCAGCTTCGGCCGGCAGGTTCGGGGGCGGCAGGTTCGGGCGCCGAGGTTTCGCTCCGCAGGAGCTCTGATCCGCATGCCCTCTGATCAAAGGCGGGTCGCCCGCGCGCTGCTGTCCGTGTCGGACAAGGCCGGCCTGGTGTCCTTCGCGTCGGGCCTCGCCGCCGCAGGCGTCGTGCTGGTCTCGACGGGAGGCACCCACCGGATCCTCACCGAGGCCGGCCTCGCGGTGACGGAAGTGGCCGACCTGACCGGCTTTCCCGAGATGATGGACGGGCGGCTGAAGACGCTGCATCCCAAGGTCCACGGCGGCCTGCTCGCCGTGCGCGAGAACCCCGAGCACGAAGCCGCGATGCTGGCCCATTCGATCGAGCCGATCGACCTGCTGGTGGTCAACCTTTACCCTTTCGAGGCGACGGTCGCCCGAGGCGACGGGGAGGCCGACGCGGTCGAGATGATCGACATCGGCGGCCCGGCGATGGTGCGCGGCGCGGCCAAGAACCACGCCGACGTCGCCGTGGTGGTCGATCCCGCCGATTACGAGAGCGTGCTCGCCGCCGTCGCCGACGGTGGCACGACCTTCGCCCTGCGCCGCCGGCTGGCGGCCAAGGCCTTCGCCCGCACCGCCGCCTATGACGCCGCCATCGCCAACTGGATGGCCGGGCCGGTCCCGTGGGCGGAGGCACCGGGCTGGCATGCCTTGGGCGGCCGGCTGGTGCAGGAACTTCGCTACGGCGAGAATCCGCATCAGGCCGCCGCCTTCTATGTCGGCGGGTCTTCGGGAGGCCCCGCGCGGCCGGGCGTCGCCACCGCCCGGCAGGTGGGGGGCAAGCCGCTGTCCTTCAACAACCTCGCCGATGCCGACGGCGCGATCGAGCTGATCGCCGAGTTCACCGGCCGGCCGGCCGTCGCCATCATCAAGCACGCCAATCCCTGCGGCGTGGCCGAGGCCGACACGCTCGTTGAAGCCTATGGCAAGGCGCTGCGCTGCGACCCGCAGTCGGCCTTCGGCGGCATCGTGGCGCTGAACCGCCGGCTCGATGCCGCCGCCGCGCGCGCCATCGTGGCGATCTTCACCGAGGTGATCGTCGCCCCAGACGCCGACGCCGAGGCGATCGCGATCGTCGCCGCCAAGCCCAACCTGCGGCTGCTGCTCACCGGCGCGCTGCCCGATCCGGCCGCGCCGGGCACGGTGATCCGCCCGGTGGCCGGCGGCTTCCTCGCCCAGGCACGCGACAGCCTCGTCGTCGGTGCCCTCGATGTGGTAACCCGGCGCGCGCCCAGCGACGCCGAACTCGCCGATCTCGTCTTCGCCTTCACCGTCGCCAAGCACGTCCGCTCCAATGCCATCGTCTTCGCCAGGAACGGTGCCACGGTCGGCATCGGCGCCGGACAGATGAGCCGGGTCGACGCGTCGCGCATGGCCGCGTGGAAGGCGCAGGATGCTGCGAGGGCCGCCGGCGAGGCGCACTCCCTGGCGAACGGCTCGGTGGTCGCCTCCGACGCCTTCTTTCCCTTCGCCGACGGCCTCGCGGCGGCGGCGGCGGCCGGCGCGACGGCGGTGATCCAGCCCGGCGGCTCGCTGCGCGACGCGGAGGTGATCGCCGCCGCCGACGCGGCCGGTCTCGCCATGGTGCTGACCGGCGTGCGGCATTTCCGACACTGACCGATCGAAAGCGGGCGAACTCGTTAACCACGTCGGCAATTGCGGCAGCCGAACACTGGCCAGTCATCTTTCGTTCGGTTTCGATGCCTAACATCGGTGTACGAGGCGCAGATGATCGCTCATCCAAGCGCCCGACCAAGCTTTCTGGAGTTGTTGCCATGCTTGTCAGCGAGAAAGACGCCATCGAAGGCGCTCGCGTCCTTTACCCGATCGGTCGCATCAAGGCGGCAACCGCCTGGCACGCCGTCGGCCATGCCCCGCTCGCCGGCAACTGGCGCGAGCGCGTGCTGCAGGACCTGATCCGCCGCGCCGAGGACGTCGACGCCGATGCGGTGATCGGCCTGGACTACAAGGTGGAACCGGTCGAGGGCCGCGACGAACACGGCCTCGGTCTGGAGCGGGTCTACGCGACGGGGATCGCGGTGCGGCTCGCCCAGGCGGCCTGATCGACTTCCCTCCGGTCCCCTGGCGAAGAGCGGGGATGGGATTGCCATGGAGCGTAGTCCGTGGCGCCGCCGAGAACCGCGGATCGCGGCGGCGGCGGGTTCTTCGCAGGGGCGCAAAGGCCAGCTCCGGCGGCTGCGGGCGAACATGGGCGGCGGCGCGTCGTTCGCCCCATTGTTCCCGGCCCCGCGTCTGCCGATACTTCCGGGAAGCGGCAGCCTCGGAAGGGATATATGACCCCCCACGTCGAAAGGTGTGATTTCGGGACGTCCCTGGTCGGCGCCATCGATGCGGGCACGACATCGACCCGCTTCATCGTCTTCGACACGCGCGGGCGCATCGCGGCGACGGCGCAGCGCGAGCACGAGCAGATCTTTCCCCGCCCGGGCTGGGTCGAGCACGACCCGCTGGAAATCTGGCGCAACACCCTGCTCACCATGCGCGACGCGCTGCGCGGGGCCGACATCGCGCCCGGCCGGATGGCGGCGGTGGGCATCGCCAACCAGCGCGAAACCACCGTGGTGTGGGACCGCGCCACCGGGCAGCCGATCCACAACGCCCTGGTGTGGCAGGACACGCGGGTCGACGGGCTCGCCGCTCGATTGGCCAAGGATGGTGCCAAGAACGGCGCGAAGGGTGGCGGCCGCGACCGTTTCCGCAAGGCGACCGGCCTGCCGCTGGCGAGCTACTTTTCCGGGCTGAAGCTGCGCTGGCTGCTCGACAACGTGCGCGGCGCCCGCCGTCGCGCCGAAAACGGCGACCTGCTGTTCGGCACGGTGGACTGCTGGCTCGCCTGGAACCTCACCGGCGGGGTCGCCGGCGGCCGCCACGTCACCGACGTCACCAACGCCAGCCGAACCCAGCTGATGAACCTGAAGACGCTGCAGTGGGATCCCGCGCTGCTCGACGCCTTCGACGTGCCGGCGGGCGTGCTTCCGACTATCGTGTCGTCCAGCGCCGTGCTCGGTGAACTCAGCGACAGGCCCACCGGCATCCCCGCAAACCTCCACGGCGTGCCGCTCGCCGGTCTGCTCGGCGACCAGCAGGCGGCGCTGTTCGGCCAGGCCTGCTTCGCGCCGGGCGAGGCCAAGAACACCTACGGCACCGGCTCCTTCGTGCTGATGAACACCGGGGCGAAGCCGGTGCGATCCAAGGCCGGCCTCATCACCACGCTGGCCTACCGCCTCGGCGACGCCCCGCCGGCCTACGCTCTGGAAGGGTCCATCGCCGTCACCGGGGCGCTGGTTCAGTGGCTGCGCGACAGCCTCGGCCTGATCGCGGCCAGTGGCGACGTCGAGGCGCTGGCCCGCAGCGTCGGGGACAACGGCGACGTTTACATCGTGCCGGCCTTTTCCGGGCTCTACGCGCCGTGGTGGGATGCGCGCGCGCGGGGCGTCATCACCGGGCTGACCCGCTATGCCGGCAAGGGACACCTGGCGCGCGCGGCGCTGGAATCGGCCGCCTTTCAAACCCGCGACGTGCTGCGCGCCATGGCGGAAGACTCGCATCTTCCGGTGAAGGAGTTGCGCTGCGACGGCGGCATGGCGGCCAACGACCTCCTCCTGCAGTTCCAGGCCGACATCCTGGGCGTGCCGGCCGTGCGCCCGAAGATGATCGAAACCACCGCGCTCGGTGCCGCCTACGCCGCCGGCCTCGCGGTGGGCGTGTGGGCCTCCACCGACGAACTCGCCGAGAACTGGGCGGTGGACCGGCGCTGGCAGCCGCAGATGGGGCAAAAGCAGCGCCGCGCCCTGACCCGCTCCTGGCGCAAGGCGGTGAAACGCTCGTTCGGCTGGATCGACGAAGCATAACCGCAGCGCGCGCCCTATATACCTCCAACGGGCGGGATCTGTCATAAGGCGCAGCACCGCGTTCCCGGCACCGCCGGAAAGTTCAGGTGTCCGTTCCGCCGTGCGGCGACGGACGACTCGCGGTCAAGCAGGCCTTCGCGGGCCTGCCGACACCGTGGGGTCGAAGCAGCTTTGGTTTCGTTTCAAGAAAAGCGGAACCAAACGTGGCGCAAGTCACGCAGGGCTGTTCAGGCCGGCCTTTCTCCGGCCCAGCCGGCGCCAACCTCCAAAGAAAAGCATCGCCCTTTGCCGTTTTCCCACCTTCCCCCGCCGCTCGCGCGCGCCCTCGCCGCGCGCGGCTACGATCAGCCGACCCCCGTGCAGGCAGCCGTTCTCGATCCCGCGGCGGCCGGGCGCGACCTCACCGTGTCCGCCAAGACCGGCTCGGGCAAGACGGTGGCCTTCGGCCTCGCCCTTGCCGACACGCTGCTGGGCGGCCAAAACGACCGAGCGGGCGACGAAGAAGCGCGGTTGCCGGCCGAGGGCCCCCTGGTGCTGGCGATCGCCCCGACGCGCGAGCTTGCCCTGCAGGTGAGCCGCGAGCTGGCGTGGCTCTACGCCGAGGCGGGCGGGGTGGTGGCGAGCTGCGTCGGCGGCATGGACGCGCGCGCCGAGCGTCGGGCCCTGGAACGCGGCGCCCATCTCGTGGTGGGCACGCCCGGCCGCCTGCGCGACCACATCGAGCGCGGCGCCCTCGATCTTTCGCGGCTGCGCGCCGTGGTGCTCGACGAGGCCGACGAGATGCTCGACCTCGGCTTCCGCGAGGACCTCGAATTCATCCTGGAAGCGACGCCGGCCACGCGCCGCACCCTGCTGTTCTCCGCCACCCTGCCCAAGGGCATCGTGGCACTGGCCACCCGATTCCAGAGCGAGCCGCTGCGCATCGAGGCCGGGGGCGCCGAGCGCGGCCACGACGACATCACCTACCGCGTGGTACGGGTCGCGGCCAACGAACGGGTGCACGGCATCGTCAACATCCTGCGCGACGCGGATGCGCCCACCGCCATCGTCTTCTGCAACACCCGCGACGCGGTACGCCACCTGTCGGCCCTGTTGCAGGAGCGCGGCTTCGCCGCCGTGACCCTGTCGGGCGAATTATCGCAGAACGAGCGCAACCACGCGCTCGGCGCCCTGCGCGACCACCGCGCCCGCGTGTGCGTGGCCACCGATGTCGCCGCGCGCGGCCTCGACCTGCCCAACCTCGATCTGGTGATCCACGCCGACCTGCCGGTCGATCCGTCCGTGCTGCAGCACCGCAGCGGGCGCACCGGACGGGCCGGGCGCAAGGGCACGGCCGTGCTGCTGGCCCCGCCGGCCGTGCAGCGCCGCGCCGACCGTCTGCTGGAACAGGCCGGCCTCACCGCGAGCTGGAGCGGGCCGCCCACCGCCGAGGCGATCCGCGAGGGCGACCAGCGCCGCCTTCTCGCCGACCCGATCCTGACCGACGAGCCGGGCGAGGATGATCTGGCTCTCGGGCGCCGGCTGCTGGAAGGCGCCGCGCCGGAGCGGATCGCGGCGGCCCTGGTGCGCGCCTACCGCTCGCGTCTGCCCGAGCCCGAGGACGTGACCGATCCCGGCACCGCTCCGACCCGCGACCGCGCTCGGCGTCACGAGCCGGGGCCGCGCGGCGGACGCGAAACCAACGCGGCGCGGCTGGCGCCGGCGGAATCGGACGGCGTCTGGTTCCGTCTTGACATCGGGCGCACCCGCAACGCCGATCCCAAATGGCTGCTGCCGATGCTGTGCAAGCGCGGCAACGTCGGCCGCCGCGACATCGGCGCGATCCGCATCTTCGACCGGGAAAGCAAGGTGGAGATCGCGCCGGGCGCCGCCGACACCTTCGCCGCCGCGGTCGCCGCACCGGCCGCCAAGGGCGACAACATCCGTATCGAGCGAACCGGCGCACCAGGCGAGGAGGCGGCGTCCGCGCGCCCGGCCTATCGCGACCGGGGGGCGCCGGCTGCCGTTCGCAAGGCTCGGCGGAGCGGCTGATTACAGCCCGGCGTTGCCCATCACCGTCTTGCCGATGCCCGACCAGTCGATCTCCTCGCCTTCCCTGGCGATGGTTTGCACGAGCTGGTCGCGCAGCAGGCTGAGGAGCGGCATCGGCACGCGGTAGCGTTCCGCCGCTTCCCCGGCGAGGCGCATGTCCTTGAGGCCGAGCGGCGCCTTGAAGCCGGGGGGCGTGTAGGCGCCCTCGATCAGGATGCGGCCGTAGTTCTGGTAGATCGGCGTGTTGAACAGGGTGCCGACCAGCACCTCGTGCAGCACCGTCTTGCCGACCCCGCCCTTTTCCGCCAGCGCCATGCCTTCCGCCATCGCTTCGATCGCGGCCATGATGGTGAAGTTGCCGCAAAGCTTCACCAGGCAGGCCTGCGAAGGCTTGTCGCCGACGCGGAACACACGCTGTCCGATGGCGGAGAACAGCGGCTCGACCTCGTCGATGTCGGCGGTTGCGCCGCCGGCCAGGATGAACAGCTTGGCGGCCGCAGCCGCCTCCGGACGCCCGAAGACGGGGGCGGCGATGAAGCGCTGGCCGTGGGCGGCGTGGGCCGCGGCCGTGCGGTCGGCGGTGGCGACCGAGATCGTGCTCATCGAAACGTGCAGCGCATTGCGCGGCATGCCCTGCAACAGCCCGTTGTCGCCGCCAAGCACGGCGTTGAGCGCGGCATCGTCGGATAGCATGGTGAACACCACCTTGGCGTCGGAGGCGGCCTCCAACGGAGTCTTGGCGCTGGCCGCGCCGGCCGAAACGAGATGCCCGTCGCGGCCGGGGCTGCGGTTCCACACCGTCAGCTCGTGACCGGCCTTGAGGAGGTTCCCGGCGACGCCGACGCCCATGCTGCCCAGGCCGAGAAAAGCGATGCTCATGGTGATGTCCCCTGAAGGTCCCGGCAGAGATAAGCCTCGATCGAAGGGTTGCGAGGCCCGGTCGCGAGGCTCGGACGCGAGAATCGGCGTGAAGCCTTTCGCGGGAGGTCCGCCTCCACCTCGGCGCCAGTTACGAGGGTCAACCTTAGTTCACCTGCGGATCCCAGCCGTTGCGGGTATGGTGGCAGGGCGCCGAGCCGGCGAGGGCTCCGCAGGCGGACCCTCGATCCATGCGGTCGGGACGGGCTTGGCGGCGTTGGTGCGCGGGTTGCGTGGCGTTTCTCGGTGCGAAGCCGTTCCGTCGGTTTCCGAAGTTCGAACCCACCTGCTGGAGGGGTGCATGAAGAAACTGATGATTTGCGCCATCGTCGCCGGCTTCGGCGGGCCCGCCTGGGCGCAGAGCGGCTTTTCGTTCGACATCAACGGCCAGCACGTTCACATCGGCGTGCCCAAGCACTGCGCCGACGAGCACTGCATCTCGATCACGACCGGCAAGTCCGGCGACGGCCGCAGGGCGCCGACCGACGAGCAGCACATCGACGGCTCGCAACTGCTCGACATGTTCGGGGGCCTGATGGGCAAGCCGGATGACGACGACGAACCCGCCCCGCGCCGCCCGCGCGGCCGGTCGCCGGCCAAGGTGCCGGACAAGGC
>CALMGA010000428.1 GCA_937863205.1 uncultured Beijerinckiaceae bacterium
CGCCGGTGAAGGGACGCCCGGTGCGGTTGGCTCCCCTGAGCCCGGGTGCCAGGCCGACGATGAGCAGGCGCGCTTCCACGTCGCCGAAGCTCGGCACGGGGGCGTTGAACCAGCACGGCTCGTCCCGGCGCGCCGCCGCGCGGAACGCCGCGAGCCGCGGGCAGAGCGGGCAATCGCGATCCGGCTCCAAGACGTCGTCCCAGGTCGCGGCGGCCTAGCCGCCGCCCGGCAGCGCGTCGCCCGGCAGCGCGGCGCCGACGGGAGGGCGACGCTCGCCGTAGCGCTGCTGGCGCTCGGCGGGATCGCGGCCCACCCTGGGGGCGAGGTGGATGAGGTCGATGAACTCGTCGGCCTGCCGGCGCAGCTCGTCCGCGATCATGCCGGGCTGCGTCGAATTGGTCGAGACGCCGGAAACGCGGACGCCCTTGCGCTGCACCGCTTCCACGAGCGAGCGGAAGTCCCCGTCGCCGGAAAACAGGACGAGGTGGTCGAGATGGTCGGCCATCTCCATGGCATCCACCGCCAGCTCGATGTCCATGTTCCCCTTCACCTTGCGGCGGCCGAGGGCGTCGACGAACTCCTTCGTGGGCTTCGTCACGACGGCGAAGCCGTTGTAGTCCAACCAATCGATCAGGGGCCGGATCGACGAATACTCCTGGTCCTCGACCAGCGCGGTATAGTAGAAGGCGCGGATCAGCTTGCCGCGACCCTGAAACTCCTTGAGAAGGCGCTTGTAGTCGAGATCGAAGCCCAGCGCCTTGGCGGTCGCATAAAGGTTGGCTCCATCGATGAAGAGAGCCATCCGGTCCATTTCCGCCATTGCCATGTCTCTTGGTTCGCCGACGAAGGTCTTGCGGGACGCGACGCTCGACGACCGTGGATGATCACGGATCGAGGCGTGCTGCGCTCGTTCGACGCGATGTCCACCGCGAGACATGGCCGCGGGCGCCGCGGGCGTCAAGCGCCCGGCGAGCACCGAACCGTCCGCGCCCGACCGCGCCGACGAAGCCGTCGCCGCCGGGGACGGTCCTGCCGCGACGCTTGCAACCTTGATGGCGCTGTCGATAAAAGGCGGCGACAACGCCCGTCTCCCGGGGGCTCGTCGTTACAGGACATCCACATGGCACGCGTCACCGTCGAGGATTGCGTCGACAAGGTCGAGAACCGTTTCGAGCTCGTGCTGATCGCGAGCCATCGCGCCCGCATGATCGCGTCGGGCTCGACGATCACGGTCGCCCGCGACAACGACAAGAACCCCGTGGTCGCCCTGCGCGAGATCGCCGACCTCACCCAGGCGCCCGAGGACCTGAAGGAAGGCTTCATCCACTCCCTGCAGAAGCAGGTGGAGGTGGACGAGCCCGAAGCGCAGGTGGTGCCGGCGCTGACGCCGCAGCCCGACGCGTTGCAAAGCGACGGCGGCGGCGATACGCAGATCGACCGGATGACCGAGGAGGACCTCCTGCGTGGTTTGGAAGGTCTCGTTCCTCCCGCCGCGACGGACGACGAGGGCGAGTAGCGCCGGTCGGCGCGACCAGGCCGCCGACATTTCGGGCCTGCGCCGCATCCATCAAGCGCGGCCACCCATCCGCCATTTGATCGCCGGGATGCATGTGACCGCCGGGACGTCAGGCTGCGCGCGATGATGCGCCAGGTCGAGCTGGTCGACAGGGTCCGGCGCTACAATCCCGACACCGACGAGGTCCTCCTCAACCGCGCCTACGTCTACGCGATGCAGGCCCACGGGGCGCAGGTCCGTGCCTCGGGCGACCCCTATTTCTCGCATCCGCTCGAGGTCGCGGCGATCCTCACGGACCTGCACCTCGACGACGCGACGATCGTCGCCGCCGTGCTGCACGACGTGATCGAGGACACCGCTTCGACGCGCGAGGAGATCGACAGGCTGTTCGGCCCGGAGATCGGGCAGCTCGTCGACGGGCTGACCAAGCTCAAGCGGATCGACCTCGTGTCGAAGCGCACGGCCCAGGCCGAGAACTTCCGCAAGCTGCTGCTCGCCATCGCCAGCGACGTGCGCGTGCTGCTCGTCAAGCTCGCCGACCGCCTGCACAACATGCGCACGCTGCACTTCGTCCCTCCGGAGAAGCGCGCCCGCATCGCCGAGGAGACGCTGGAGATCTACGGGCCGCTGGCCGGGCGGATGGGGATGCAGCGCCTGCGCGAGGAGCTGGAGGACTTAGGGTTTCGCCACCTGATGCCGGACGCCTATGCCACGATCGACGCCAAGCTGAACGAGATCGGGCGGTGCAACAACCGGCGTGTCGCCGCGATCGAGGCCGAGATCACCGAGGTGCTCGCGGCGGATGGCTTGTCCGCGCAGGTGAACGGCCGACGCAAGCAGCCCTACTCGGTCTGGCGCAAGATGCAGCGCAAGGACGTCACCTTCGAGCAGGTCTCCGACATCTTCGGGTTCCGCCTCATCGTGGGGTCCCATGCCGAGTGCTATCGCGCGCTGGGCGTGCTCCACACGAAGTGGCGGTCGGTGCCGGGGCGGTTCAAGGACTACGTCTCGACGCCCAAGCCCAACGACTACCGTTCGCTGCACACCACCGTGGTGGGGCCGTCGCAGCAGCGGGTCGAGCTGCAGATCCGCACCGGCGCGATGCATGACGTCGCGAGCAACGGCATCGCCGCCCACGTCCTCTACAAGGACGGCCTCCGCAAGGATGGCTCCGGCCGCAGCGACCACGCCCTGCGCAGCGAGAGCCGCGCCTTCGACTGGTTGCGGCGCACGGTGGAGCAGCTCGCCGAAGGCTCCTCGCCCGAGGAGTTCCTGGAGCATACCAAGCTCGAGCTGTTCAACGACCAGGTGTTCTGCTTCACGCCCAACGGCCGGCTGATCGCCCTGCCGCGCGGCGCCACGGCGATCGACTTCGCCTATGCCGTGCACACCGGCGTCGGCAACACCGCAGCCGCCGCCAAGATCAACGGCCGTGCCGAGGCGCTGCTGACCGAGCTGCAGAACGGCGATGAAGTCGAGATCATCTGCCAGGACGGCCAGGTGCCCCCGGCGGTCTGGGAGACGCTGGTCGTCACCGGCAAGGCGCGGGCCGCCGTGCGCCGCGCCACCCGCGAGGCCTTGCGCGCCCAATATGCCGGGCTCGGCCGGCAGATCGTCGCCCGCGCCTTCGAGCGGGCAGGGCGGCCGCTCGCCGAGGACAGGCTGAAGGCCGCCCTGCCGCGCTTCGCCCGCGCCAGCGTGGAGGACGTCTACGCCGCGGTGGGGCGCGGCGAATTGTTCTCCGGCGACGTCCTGAAGGGCCTCTATCCCGACGCCGTCGAGGAGCGCCGCACGGTGACGGCGCTGCGCCCCGATGCCGGGAGCGGCTGGTTCGCCAGCCGCTGCAACAGCCATCTCCTGTTCAACCTGCCCAACGCCAGCGCCGAGATCGATTGGGCGATGCTGGCGAGGCGCGGCATCTACCCGGACCTGCCGGTGGTCTTCGCCGACGGCGGAGCCCTGCCGGGCGACCGCATCGTCGGCATCCTCGATCCCGAGGTTTCCATCACGATCTTCCCGATCCAGTCGCCCGACCTCACGGCCTTCGACGACCAGCCCGAGCGCTGGCTCGACGTGCGGTGGGACGTCAGGGACGACGAGCGCCACGCCTTCCACGCCAAGCTCGAGATCACGGCGATCAACGAGCCCGGCACGCTCGGGCTGATCGCCACGGTGATCGGCGAGAACGGCGCCAACATCGACAACATCGCGATGCGACCGATCTCGCGCGAGCAGCGACTGCTGGTCGCCGACGTCGAGGTCAGCGACGTCAAGCACCTCAGCTCGATCGTGGCGCAACTGCGCGTTCGGCCGATCGTGTCCAAGGTCGAACGGGTCAACGGATGAGGCAACCCTTGCGCCTCGGCGTCAACGTCGACCACGTCGCGACCGTGCGCAACGCCCGCGGCGGCGCGGTACCCGACCCGCTGCGCGCCGCCCTGCTCGCCGTCGCGGCCGGCGCCGACGGCATCACCGCGCACCTGCGCGAGGACCGCCGGCACATTCGCGACGACGACATGCGCCGCCTCAGGGAGGCGCTGACGGTGCCGCTCAACTTCGAGATGGCGGCGACCGACGGGATGGTGGCGGCCGCCATCGCCGCACGGCCGCACGCCGCCTGCCTCGTCCCGGAAAAGCGCAGCGAGCGCACCACCGAGGGCGGTCTCGACGTGATCGGCGGCCACGACCATCTCGCCAAGGTGACGGCGGAGCTGGCGAAGGTGGGCGTGCGCGTGTCGCTGTTCATCGAGCCGACTGCGGAGGCCGTGCGGGCGGCGCGCTCGATCGGCGCAGCGGTGGTCGAGCTGCACACCGGCGCCTGGTGCGAGATGCTGGCCCACGCCGAGAAGACGCGCGCGGCCCACGAGTTCGAACGGCTGCGGCTGGCCGCGATCGAGGCGGAGGCGCAGGGCCTCGAATGCCACGCCGGCCACGGGCTCGACTATGCGAGCGCGCGCACCATCGCGGCGCTGCCGCAGCTGCGCGAGCTGAACATCGGGCACTTCCTGATCGGCGAGGCGATCTTCGTCGGCTTGAACGAGGCGGTCCGCACGATGCGGGCGGCGATGGAGGCGGGACGCGCGTCGGTGATCCCAGGATCATGATCCTCGGCATCGGCACCGACCTTTGCAACATCGAGAGGGTGGCGCAGTCGCTGGAGCGCTTCGGCGAGCGCTTCACCCACCGCTGCTTCACCGAGCACGAGCGCCGCCGCGCCGAGGGCAGGGCGGGGCGCGCGGCCACCTATGCGAAGCGCTTCGCCGCCAAGGAGGCCTGCGCCAAGGCGCTCGGCACCGGCATCAGCC
>CALMGA010000429.1 GCA_937863205.1 uncultured Beijerinckiaceae bacterium
CCCATGGCTCATCGAATCAGCCCTCCAAGCCAGCCGAAAGGGGGTGGGTCATTACCCTTTACCGCCGGATCATCTGAGTATCCTCTCTAACACTACGTGGCAAAACGGGCGATCAGCAAGTCAGTTCAAGCATTTACTGAAAACGGCGAATTATGACAAGTCATTGATTTTACTGGCTTCAGCTCAAAACATGCCCAGGTAGTGCTAATTGAGGTTAGGTGGTCAAGCTGTTCCACTCAGTCTTTCAGTTTGGTCCGGCGGGTCACTCGCTTCTCTTCGCGGTCGGCGTGGAGCCGCCGCAGGATGGGGTCGGGAGGACGAAGCACCTCAATCCGTTTCAGGACCTCGCGCATAGCAACACCGCCGCCGGTTCGGGACACCCAACGAGGTTGCCTGGCCCTTCGTCCCCGCGGCAACGATCCGGACCAGCCTTGCGGGCCGCATGTTTGGTGGCCGACCCTTTCGTTTCCCAGGCTCTCAGGCAGCTGCCACACGGGCCACGGTGTCCGGCTCGCGGCCGAAGCGGAACTCGCGTTCGTCGCTCCACCTGCGGTGCAGGATGACGGCAAGCTTGCGCGCCACGGCGACGCGGGCCCGCGCCCTGCCGCGGTGCCCTGCCGCGGTGCCCTGCCGCGGTGCCCTGCCGCGGTGCTTGGCGAGCGTCATGCCCCGGGCCCGCAGGCTCGACCACTTCCTGCTCCTCACAAGCAGCGAGTGGGCGGCTTCGTCGAGCGCCGTGCGGGCCAATTCATCGCCGCACCGGCTGCCGGAACCAGCCGGTCCGCATGATCTGCGCCAGGGCGCGCGCATCGGCGTGCGCATCCTGGCGGTCGGTCTTGTTGGGCATCGTCCTCATCGCCGCGTTCGCCTGGCGTGTTTCGATGCAGATCGCGGGGAGAGATGCAGATCGCGGGGAGACCGGCGGCACGGATCCCGTCGTGAAGCCAAGCCGTCAGCGAGCAGGCTTCCAGCCCGACACGCTCCACGGCCGGCCTGCCGCCAGCGCGGCAGCAAGCGCCTGCAGCGCGCTGGCGGCGCGCACGTTCCTGACGATCCGACGGTGTGGTCGACCACGCATATCGCCGTTTCTTCCAGCGACACGTCCAATCCCGCATCGTGCTTCACGGCTGTTCCTCCTCGACGCGTGTAGCCGCCTGACACGGACCACGTTTCACCATCCCGGCAGGAACAGCCACCTTCGGGTCTGGGCTAAGGACCCCCAATCACCTCATCTGTCCGGGAACGAGTTGCGTGATCTGCGTGGTTTGTGATTCAGGGGTGGCCAGGGAACGAGGCTGCCAATGTGGACGAGTGGGAACCGGGGTCGCTATGACCGCAGCAGGCTGCGCTATCCCACCGATCTGACCGACGCGGAATGGGCGCTGGTCGCGCCGCTGATCCCGCCGGCCAAGCGCGGCGGCAACAAGCGCAGCGTCGACCTGCGCGAGGTGGTCAACGGGCTGATGTTTGTGCTGGGCACGGGCTGCCAGTGGGGGCGCTGCCCAAGGACCTGCCGCCGTGCTCCACGGTGCACGGGGCCTTCGATCTGTGGGACCATGACGGGACGCTGAAGCGCCTGCACCACGCGCTGTACGTGGCCTGCCGGGAGGCGGCCGGACGCGAGGCCATCCCGATGGTGGCGATCATCGACAGCGGGAGCGTCAAGAGCGCGGAAAAGGGGGCTGCCGCATCGACCCGCCGGGCTACGACGCGGGCAAGAAGATCAAAGGCAAGAAGCGCCATGTCCTTGTGGACGCGCCGGATCTGGTGATGCAGGCGCTCGTGCATCGGGCCGACGTGCCGGACCGCAACGGCGGCGTGCTGGTGATGGCCACTTCGTTCG
>CALMGA010000430.1 GCA_937863205.1 uncultured Beijerinckiaceae bacterium
GTCCAGCGCGGCGGCGAGCGGCGGATCGCGCGGGGTGGGGTCATCGAGCGCGGCGCGATGAGCCTCCGCCATCGTGCCGACCGCGGCGATCATGGTGCGCTCGCCCCTGCCCTGCCGCGTGTAGCGGGTGCCGCCGGCATTGACGGCGAGCAGGCCGACCCGGCCGCCATGCCCGATCGCCCGCCAGCCCAGCACGGCCAGCGCCTCGGCGGCGGCCACCGAGCGGAAGGCGCGGCGGGTGCCGAACAGCATGGAAGGGCGGAAATCGGCGACGAGCAGGATCGAGCGCTCGCGCTCGTCGAAGTAGGTCTTGGTGTGGGGCACGCCGGTGCGGGCGGTGGCGTTCTGGTCGAGGTGACGGATGTCGTCGCCTTCGACCCAAGGGCGGACGTCGTGAACCTCCAGCCCGCGCCCGCGCCGGCGATGGATGATGTCACCGGGCATGGTGGAGCGCGGCGCGGCGCGGGGGTCGCGCATGCGGTAGGCGAGGTGGCGCAGGTTGAGCAGCGCGTCCACGTCGAGATCGACGCCGGGGGTCATCGCCGCCCCCGCGGGCGGGGGGCGAAGCGACCGCATCCCGCGACCGATTGGTACGGGGCACGGGGACGCGCCTGCGCCCGGGACGGAAGCGGCGGCAGCCCCCGCCATCGTGCTGCGCACGGTTCCCCTCCCCCGCCGCGCGGGGGATCTGCGCTGCGGCCGGCCATCATCACACGGGATGGATGAGGTCGAGGAGCTCGCCGACGAGGCGGCGCGGGGTGGCGCCGTCGGCCAGCGCCCGCCACGTCAGCATCGTGCGATGGGACAGGATGTCGGCGGCGAGATCGGCGACGTCGCCCGGCACCACATGGTCGCGCCCGGCGAGGTAGGCCCTGGCCTTGGCGGCCATCGCCAGCGCCAGCGTGCCGCGCGGCGAGGCCGGATGCTCAACCTTGGCGGCGATGTCGGCGTGGGCACCGCGCGGCGCGGTGACGAGGCGCACGATGTAGTCCTTCACCGCCGGCGACAGATAGGTGGCCATCGCCGCCGTATGCGCCTGGGCGATCTCGTGGGCGCTGATCGGTGTCAGGGCCACCGCCATGTCGCCGGCCGTTTCGGTCTCGACCAGATCGAGGATCCGCCGTTCCACGGCCGCATCGGGCAGCAACACCTCGACCTTCAGCATGAAGCGGTCGAGCTGCGCTTCGGGCAGCGGGAAGGTGCCCTCGTGCTCGATCGGGTTCTGGGTCGCCACCACCATGAAGGGATCGGGCAGCGGGTGGGTGACGCCGGCGGCGGTGACCTGGTGCTCGGCCATCGCTTCCAGCAGGGCCGACTGCACCTTTGGCGGGGCACGGTTGATCTCGTCGACCAGCACGAGGGAATGGAAGATGGGGCCGGGCACGTATTCGAAGGTGCCCTTGTCCGGCCGGAAGATCGAGGATCCCGTGAGATCGGCCGGCATCAGGTCGGGGGTGCACTGGATGCGGGCAAACGGGGCGTGGAGCCCCTGAGACAGCAGCTTCACCGCGCGCGTCTTGGCGAGACCCGGCGCGCCCTCGACCAGCAGGTGCCCGCCGGCGAGCAGGCCGATGAGGAGGCGCTCCACCAGCACCGCGCCGCCGATCAGGCGGGACTCCATGAAGCTTTTCAGTTCGACGAGCCGCGCCTGCACCCCGGATCCGTCACGCTGCACAGCATAAAGACCGGTTTCGGCCCGCATCCGCTCCCCTCCCAGCGCAGGCTTCGCAGGGCAAGCCCTCGCGAAGCGTCCGGGAAAGCCGTCCGTTCGGACAAATCCTTCGCGGCGTCACGCACCTCTTCATGTGTGCTCCGCCCGGCGGGGCGATGTCAACGCGATGACGATCTCGACGCGATGACACGGCCGGCGGCAAGGACGCGGATCGGCCGAAGGCGAGAGGCCTGGTGCGGCAACACCAGCATTGAACGCTCTCCGACCTCGGCTAGTATGCGGGAAAGACCGCGGGCGTCATCGCCGATGCGGGCACCGCGGGGAGGACCGGATTTGCTGACGCGCGTCGCCATCATCTCGGCTGCCGTCTTGGTCGTCTCCGCCGCCATGCCCGGCCGGGCCGAACCCTGGCAGGAAGCCTGCAAGAAGGCCATGAACGACCGCATCCAGGCGTGCACGGATGATTGCACGAAGACCGCGCTCGCCGCCGCCTCGAACTATGTCGACACCAACCACAACGTGAAGTTCGGCTGCCTGAAAGGCTGCGCCATCCAGCAGGTTTGGCAGATGCAGGCGTGCCGCGACGGGCACCAGGCCGCTCCCGCCGACCCGACGGAAACCAATCACTAGAGCATCGGACCCGGGTCCGATGCTCTAACCTATTGTGCCGCATCGGATTTGTCCGAAAACCGCTGCGCACTTCTCGGTCCGATGCTCCAACCCGATCCCAAGCGCCTGACCTAAGCGCCTCGCCGACGCGGTCGACGCGGCGCCGACCCGGATCTTGCATCGGGCCGCGCATCGTGGATGGGTCTTCCCAGCCGGCGCGCCCTGTGCCGGATGCTGGCAGGCCGAACGTTCCGAATGCTCACGATCTTCGATTGCGACGGCGTTCTCGTCGATTCCGAGCTGATCGCCTTGTCCGAACTGTCCGACATCATGGGCGAGCACGGCCGGCCGATGGACGTGGCGGCCTGCCGCGACGCCTTCATGGGGATGCACAACGCCGACATCGCGCGCGCCATGGAAGCGCTGGTCGGCCGCGACCTGCCCGCTGCCGGAGCGATCGTGCGCGCCCGCATGATCGAGCGTTTGAAGCGCGAACTGCAGCCGGTGCCAGGCATCGCCGACGTCCTCGCCCGGCTCGATGGGCCGCGCTGCGTCGCGTCCTCCTCCGACCGGGCCCGCATCGAGCTGACGCTGGAGCTGACCGGACTGCGGAGGCACTTCGGCGCGCAC
Organism: uncultured Beijerinckiaceae bacterium; assembly: GCA_937863205.1. The sequence goes on from CALMGA010000430.1 coordinate 2,912, forward strand.
ATCTTCAGCGGCACGGAGGTGGCGCGCGGCAAGCCGGCGCCGGACCTGTTCCTGCACGCGGCCGCCGCCATGGGGTTTGCGCCGGCGCACTGCGTGGTGGTGGAAGACTCGGTGATGGGCGTGCGTGCCGGCATTGCCGCTGGCATGCCGGTGGTCGGCTTCACCGGCGGGGCGCACGGCTATCCCGGCTTCGCGGCGCGGCTCGGCGAGGCCGGCGCAGCCCCCGTGATCGCCACGATGGCGGATCTCCCCGCCGCCCTGCGCGCCGCCGCCGGCTGATCCCCGTCCTGCTCCCTTTGGTGGGCAAAGGAACCTTGCGCGCGAAGGGGACGTTCGCGGGCACCCGACGTTCGACCATCGAGCGCGGGCAAGAGAGCGCGAACAAGAGCGCGGACTTGCAGGAGCGTCCATGTCCAACCTGAAGATCACGACCGTGCTGGCGACGGCCCTCACCTTGGCGGCGTTGCCCGCCGCCCTTGCCGAGAACACGGGCGGCAGCACGCTCGGCGGTGCGGCCAAGGACAACAGCGCCTCGGGCGGCTCGGAGGCCAGCGGCACCGACAAGGCCGGCGCGGCGAAGAGCGGCGCGATGGTGAAGAAGAGCGGCGGCATGACCGGGGCGGCCCACAAGAGCGGGACCAGCAAGTAGCACCTCGATCAGGGCTCGCGGGCGGATGGCAGCGAGCCCCTGCCATTCGAGGCCGGAGAAGGGAATCGGCGCCCTGCCGGACCCTCCGGCCTTGAATACCGGCGTCGTGGATGATCCCTCAGGCGGCGGCGAGGCTTTGGAACAGCGGCAGGCCGTCGGTGCCGCCGGTCAGCGGGTCGATCAGGTTCTCGGGGTGCGGCATCAGGCCGAGCACGCGGCTGTTGGCCGAGGTGATGCCAGCGATCTCGTTGAGCGAGCCGTTGGGGCCACCGCGATCCTTGACGTGGCCGCCGGCATCGCAATAGCGGAAGGCGACGCGGTTGTCGCCTTCGAGGCGGGCCAGCGTTTCGGCGTCGGCCGTGTAGTTGCCTTCGCCATGGGCGATGGCGACGCGGATCGTTTGCCCGGCCGCGTAGCGCCCCGTGAACGGCGTATCCGCCCGCTCGACCCGCAGGTGCTGCATCCGGCACACGAAGCGCAGGTTGGCATTGCGCATCAGCGCGCCCGGCAACAGGCCGCTTTCGACCAGGATCTGGAAACCGTTGCAGATGCCCAGCACCAGCCCGCCGCGACGGGCGTGGGCGCGCACGGCATCCACCACCGGCGAGCGCCCGGCGATGGCGCCGCAGCGCAGGTAATCGCCGTAGGAAAAGCCGCCCGGCAGCACGGCGAGGTCGGTGCCGGCGGGCAGTTCGTGCTCGGCGTGCCAAACGGTTCGCGCCGCGATGCCGGCCGCGCGCAGGGCGCGCAGGGCGTCACCCTCGCGGTTGGAGCCGGGAAACACAACAACGGCTGCTTGCATGGCGCAACGGTCTTCGGGTTCGGTTCCGCTGGCCTATAGCATCGCGGGGCGGGTTTCCCAGGGATTTCGCTACGATGCCGTCGCACAGCATGGCTCAGCGCGGCCCCGCCCGGAACGGCGGAACGAGCTGCCGGAAGCTCCACCGGATCTCGCGGGTGCGGCCGGTGTCGGCCGTGACAACGATCTGGCTCGCGGCTCGCGGACCACCGGCGGCGGCGAACAGGATCGAGGGCTCGACGCCGAGGGTTGCGCCCGGCGCGTCGGCTTCGAAGACCCAGCTCTCGCCATCGGGCATGTCGAGCCGCACGCTCGATCGCTCGGGCGAAGACGCGGCCTGCGGCCTCGCCTTGACGGCGGGGTGGAGGTGGAAGCGCAGGGCGAAGGCGGTGCTGCCCTCGACCTTGCCGGCGCCCCTGCTGCCATCGGCTTCCGCCAGCGCGTCGCAGCCATCGAGCCGGTCGCCGTCGTCGGCCAGGGTGAGCGTGCGCCGGTGGACTAGGCCGAAGCGTCCGGCATAGCCGTTGTGCGACAATTCGAGCCTCGTTGCCGCCTCCTCCCGCATCCGCTCGACAGTGACGGCGGAGGGACCGGCCAGGATCGCGCCGCCGAGGTAGCGCTGCACCCCCGTTTGCGCGGCGAAGCGGCACGAGGAGGTATCGGCGAGGACGAGCGTTGAATGGGCAGCCGTGGCGCGCGCCGCCTGCTGCACGCCGGTCCGGCCGCCCTCGGCCGTGCCGCAATTGATGACAAGTCGGCGCGGCCCCGTTGACAGCTCGAAGGCGAGGGCGCCGGCGTGGGCTCGCGTCGAGAACGGCTGCGGCGGCGGCCCGCCCGCGTCGACCACCACCACCGCGCCGCCGGCCTCCAGCCGCTGGTAGCCGGCATAGCGGGCCGCCACCGGCGAGCGGGCCCGCCCGTCGTCGTAGGCCAGGATGGTGGCGACAAGTTCGGGCGCGGTGCGCCCCATGCCGTTGAACAGGGCCAGCGTGCCGTCGCCGTGGCGCAGCAGCCGCAGCATCGGGATCATGCGATCGACGGCGTTGAGCACCGGCAGCGGCGGCACCAGCGTGCGCGCGGCATAGGCTTGGCGCAGCGGCAGCAGGTCGAGCAGCAGGTCGATCAGCACCTGCGGATTGCGGCTGACGTGGCCGCCGTCTGGCAGAAGCTGGGCGGCGATCTCGCCGGCCAGCGCGTCCGTGCCGCGCTTCTGACGCGCCGGGCTCGACTCGATGCACAGGCCGTATTCGGCGAGCGCCAGCGCGACGAGCAGGCGATCGGTGCCGGAAAGACCCCCGGCGAGGCGCGCTTCCAGCTCGGTGGCGTGACGCTCGAGCGCCCGGACGAAGCGGAAATAAAAGCCGCGGTCGGCGCCGGCGAGGATGACGGGGGATTGCGACAGCCAGGACAGCAGGCGGCGGGCGACGACGGCGGATTCCCAGGCCGGGGTCGGCCGGGGTTTTCCCGCGACGATGAGGAAATCGTCGACGAGTTCGCGGCCCCGCGCCCGCAGCGCCGGACCATCGGCCGCCCGCAGGTGGCGCAGCCAGCCGAAGCCGGCGAGCTGGCGCATCCAGGCGTCCGACCCGGCCCTGTCCGCGCCGGCCTCGCCGCCGCCCTGATGGTGAAGGGCGGAGTCACTCCTGGCAGGATCGGGGGCGAAGGGGGATCGCCCCGCCGCATTCACGATCCGCCCGCCGAAGGCGAAGTAGCCGGCGCCGATGTCGGCGGCGATGGTCGGATCGGCGGTCCTGATGTCCTGGGGGGCGATCAGCAGGCGATCGGCGATGCGGCGCGCCCGCCAGCGGCCGACGAGGCGCCGCGGCGATGCGGGAAGCCGCCGCAGCGCCCGCCCCGCGTGCCGGACGAGGAGCATCGCGACGTGCAGGCGATCCCTCAACGTCGGGCCGGTCAGGGCGGTGCACTCCACGCCGGGTTGGACACGGCATCCTTTGGCGGACTCCGCCCGACCGCGCTTCGTCGGGCCAGCCGAGAAAAGAACGGCCGGAACGCCGAACATCGACGAAATTGTCTTCCGGATGGTAAATGGCCGAAGGCTCAGCCGCGCTCGGTCAGGCGCGTTTGGCGAGGCGGGCGGCGAAGAAGCCGTCGAGGCCGGCGAAGCGAGGCTCGGGGCCGGCGAGGTGGCAGGGCAGGCTGCGCATCTCGCCCTGCGCGTTGAGAAGCTCACCGAGGCCGCCGACCTCGACCGGCTCGATCGGCACCCGGACGACGTCGGGGTTGCGCCGCAGCAGCGCCGCGATCTGCGCCTCGCCCTCTTCCGGCTCGATCGAGCAGGTGCAGTACACCAGGGTGCCGCCCTTGGCGGTCAGCTCGACCGCATGGTCGATGAGCCGGGCTTGAAGAGTGACGAGGCTGGCGAGGTCGCCCGGCTTCTTGGTCCAGGTGATGTCGGGGTGGCGGCGCAGCGTGCCCGTGCCCAAGCAGGGCGCATCGAGCAGAACGGCGTCGAAGGGCTGCGTCTTCAGGCTGGTCGCGTCGGCCACCAGCAGTTCGGCCTGCAGCCCAAGCCTCGCGAAGTTGACGCTGAGCCGCTTCAGCCGCTCGGCCGAGCGGTCGATGGCGGTCAGGTCGCCCCCCGCGGCGGCAAGCTGCGCCGCCTTGCCGCCCGGCGCCGCGCAAAGGTCGGCGACCCTTTGCCCCGGCCGAACCTTGAGAAAGGTCGCCGGCAGCGCGGCGGCGGCGTCCTGCACCCACCATGCCCCGTCGCCATAGCCCGGCAGTTCGTCCACGGCCGTATGGGCTGCGACCCGCAGCGAGCCGGTCGGCAGCACGCGGGCGCCGAGCCGTTCGGCCCAGGCCGGCGCGTCGGCCTTCACCGTGAGGTCCAGCGTCGGCTCGTGGCGCATGGCGGCGGCGATGGCCCGCGCGGTGGCCTCGCCGTAGGTCTTGCGCCAGCGCTGGCCGAGCCAGCCCGGCACGTCTTGATCGAGCGGGTCGGACCGCTCAAGGATCTCGTCGCGGGCGCGGGCGATGGCGCGCAGCACCGCATTGGCCAAGGCGGCGAAGGGCGCGCTCTTGCGCTCCAGGCGCACCGCGCGCACGGCGAGGTCCACCGCCGCATGATCGGGAACGTCGAGCAGAAGGATCTGGGCGGCGGCGACGATCAGCGTCCATTCGAACTCGGGCGCCTGTCGGGGAAGCCCTTGTTCCAGCCGCGCCGCGATGGCGCCGCGCAGCGTTCCCAGGCGCCGCAGCGACGCCGTCACCATTGAGCGGACCAGGGCGCGGTCGCGCGCGTCGAGGGGGCCGAGCCGATTGGGCACGGCCGCGTCGGAGAAGCGCTCCTCGATGGAATGCCCCTTGGCGACGATGTCGCGCAGGATCAGCGCGGCGGCGAGCCTTGCCTGAAGGCCGGGATGACGCTCCGCCTCGGCCTTGTCGGCGGCGGCCTGGGCGGCTTGGCCGCCGGCGGTGCGCTGCTTCTTTGCGTCCGGCCTGCCGGCAATTCGTTCGCCAGGCTGCCGCTCGCCCCGTCGCCCTTGATCCGCCAAATCAGCCCCGCCTCTGCCGATTCGTAGCATATCGGCGGCCGTGCGGCGAGAACAGGCTGCCGGGGTTGGAGCGGATCGCCGCGCCAAGAATGCCATGGGACTGCCGTGGGACTGCCGTGGGACCGCAACGCGTGGCATCCCGGCGGGAGCAGCCAGCTTCTCCTTGGCCCTTGATGTCGCTATAAGACCGCCAGACCGCCCGATCGGATCTCAGCGCGGGCGCTCGGGGAATCGAAGATGTCGCAAGACACGGTCGGTGGAAGGCGCCTTGGCGCCCCCGAGGCGCTGTCCAAGACGGCGGTGTCAGGTTCGGCCCCGTCAGAGCCAACCCCGTCAAAGCCGGCGCTGGAACTCGCAGCCGGCGCGGCGTCGGACGCACCCGAGGCGCATCGCCCGCACGGCGGCGCGACGCTGGGCATGGCCGTGTCCTCCATCGGCGTCGTTTACGGCGATATCGGCACCAGCCCGCTCTACGCCCTGCGCGAATCCCTGGCCCACGGCAAGGGCAACGGCCTTCCCGAGAGCCAGGTGATCGGTACCGTTTCGCTGCTGCTCTGGGCCCTGTTCTTCACCGTCACGGCCAAATACGTGCTGTTCCTGATGCGGGCCGACAACAAGGGCGAGGGTGGAACCCTGTCGCTGATGGCGCTGGCCCAGCAGGCGCTCGGCCACCGTTCAACCATCGTGTTCGTCCTCGGCGTCGCCGGGGCGGCGCTTTTCTCCGGCGATGCGATCATCACGCCGGCGATCTCCGTGCTGTCGGCGCTGGAAGGGCTCGACCTCGTCACCCCGATCTTCAACAGCTACGTCCTGCCCCTCACCGTGCTGATCCTGGTGTCGCTGTTCTTCGTTCAGCAGAGCGGCACCGCCAAAGTCGCCGCCTTCTTCGGCCCGATCATGGTCGTGTTCTTTGTCGTGATCAGCGTGCTCGGCCTCATGCACATCGGCGACGCGCCGCGCATCTTCGCCGCCTTCAACCCCCTGCGCGGCATCGGCTTCCTGTTCGGCCACGGCTTTCTCGGCTTCGTGGTGCTCGGCTCGGTGTTCCTGGCCGTGACGGGGGCGGAGGCGCTTTACGCCGACATGGGGCACTTCGGCCGCTTCCCGATCCAGCTGGCGTGGCTCGCCTTCGTGCTGCCGGCCCTGATCCTGAACTACCTCGGCCAGGGCGCGCTGGTCCTGGCCAATCCCAAGGCGGTGGAAAACCCGTTCTTCCTGCTGGCGCCGTCCTGGGCGCTGCTGCCGCTGGTGCTGCTCTCCACCGTTGCCACCGTGATCGCCAGCCAGGCGGTGATCACCGGCGCCTTCTCGCTCGCCCATCAGGCGATCCAGCTCGGCCTGCTGCCGCGCATGCTGATCCAGCACACCTCCGAAACGCAGGAAGGGCAGATCTTCATCCCCCGCGTCAACCGCATGCTGCTGATCGGCGTGCTGGTGCTGGTGCTGCTGTTCAAGAGCTCCAGCGCGCTCGCCTCTGCCTACGGCATCGCCGTGACCGGCACCATGGTGGTGACCACCTCCATCGCCTTCGTGGTTGTGTGGCGGCTGTGGCATTGGCCGCTTTGGTCGGCGATCGCCTTTATCGGGCTGTTCCTGGCCGTGGACCTCGCCTTTCTCGCAGCCAATCTGGTCAAGGTCGTCGAGGGAGGCTGGGTGCCGCTGCTGATCGCCGGCTGCGCCATGATCGTGATGTGGACCTGGGTGCGCGGCAACGCCCTGCTGGTTCGCAAAACGCAGCGCGACTCGATCAAAACCGTCGACCTCGTCCGCATGCTGGACAAATCAAAGCCCGTGCGGGTCGCCGGCACGGCGATCTTTCTCACCAACCACCCCGATACCGCGCCCTCCTCGCTGATGCACAACCTCAAGCACAACAAGGTGCTGCACGAGCGGGTGCTGATCATGACGGTGAAAACCGAGCCCACGCCGCGCGTGAAGCCCTCGCGCCGCTTCGAGGTGGAAAAGATCTCGGACGACTTCACCAAGGTGGTGCTGCGCTACGGCTACATGGAAAACCCGCGCATCCCCGCCGCCCTCGCCTCGCTGCGCAAGGCGGGGCTCAAGTACGACATCATGACCACCTCGTTCTTCTTGGGGAAGCGAACCATCAAGACCTCCCCGCACTCGGGCATGCCGCTGTGGCAGGACAACCTGTTCGTGGCGCTCTCCAAGCAGGCGGCCAACGCCACCGACTTCTTCGCCATCCCTTCCGAACGCGTGGTGGAGTTGGGAGCGCAGATCACGGTCTGAAACGTGCCCTACCGCGGCTTCCCAGCGCTTATCGCGACCGGATCAGCGCTCGAAGACGAGCAGCGTCGAGGTCGCGCTGGCGTAGAGCGTGCCGTCCCCGCCCTTCAGCGTCGCCTCGGCAAAGGCGGCGCGCCGGCCCATGGTGAGAACCCGGCCCTCGGCGCGCACCTCGCCCGTTCGCTCCGTCATCGCCTTATGATAGGCGACCTTCAGCTCCAGCGTGGTGTACCCTTGCGTGGGCGACAGCCGCGAATGCACGGCGCAGCCGCAGGCCGAATCGAGCAGGGTCGCCGCCAAGCCGCCGTGGACGGTGCCGATGGGGTTGTAATGCTGGCGACCGGGCGTCGCCGTGAAGACGGCAGTCCCTTCGCCGATCTCCGCAAGCCTGAAGCCGACCGTCTCGCCGATGGCGGCATTGCCGCCGGCGGCCAGGGCCGCGCGCAGTTGTTCGAGCCCGCTCGGGGGCCGGGTCGGCTCGGCGCTCATCCATCTCTCCTCGAAGCCGGGCGGCCTTGCGCGAATACCTAAGCAGGTTCGCGTTGGCCCGGCCAACGCTCCACCCGCTTCGCTTTCTGACAAGCCGCAGGTTTTGATCGCAAAACCGCGGGGCACTTTTGCGCAACCTGCTTAGGTCGGGCGGCGGTTCCGGCGAAGTTGCTCCGCCGATCGGCGCAGGCCCGTGGATGAGCCGCCAACCGTTCTTGACGCAACCCCCGCTCGTCCCACCATGACGGAGCCAACAGGATCGAGCATGCGTCGGACCGATCGAGACCAGGCCCCCTTCGCCACGCAAAAACCGGCGCTGTACGGCCCGGTGCCGGCGGAGGCGACCGAAATGTCGACGCCCGGGGCCGCGCCCTCCCCGATGATGGCGCAGTACCTCGCCATCAAGGCCGACCACCCCGACGCCCTGTTGTTCTACCGGATGGGCGATTTCTACGAGCTGTTCTTCGACGATGCCGCCGTGGCGGCGAAAGTGCTCAACATCGTGCTGACGCGGCGCGGGCGGCACGACAACGCCGACATCCCGATGTGCGGCGTCCCGGTAGAGCGTCACGAGGATTATCTCCACCGCCTGATCGGGGCCGGCCACCGCGTCGCCATCTGCGAGCAGACGGAGGATCCGGCCGAAGCCAAGAAGCGCGGGGGCAAGTCGGTGGTCCGCCGCGCCGTTGTGCGGCTGGTGACGCCCGGCACGCTGACGGAGGAGCGCCTGCTGGAGCCGACCGCCGCGAACTGGCTCGTGGCCCTGGCGCGGGCGCGCGATGCCGACGGGTCGTGGCGCTACGGCATCGCGGCCGTCGACATCTCCACCGCCGCCTTCGAGGTGTGCGACGCGGCCATCGGTGGGCTCGGCGGCGAGATCGGGCGCCTCGATCCGCGCGAGATCCTGGTTCCCGACGCGCTGGCCTCGGTGCCGGAGGTCGCGCGCGTGCTCGGCGAGGTCAGCGCCCCGGTGACCCGCATCGGCCATGGGCCGGGTCATTCGCCGGGCTCGGCCGAGCGTCGCCTCGCCGACTGGTTCGGCCTTGCCACCCTGGACGGTCTGGGCGGCCTGTCGCCGGCCGAGGTCGCGGCGGCGGCCACCGCCGTCGTCTACCTCGACAGGACGCAATGCCGGGAAACCGGCGGCGCCCGGCCCCGGCTCGACCCGCCGACCACGAGGCGCTGCACCGGCACGGTGGAGATCGACATGGCGACGCGCGCCAACCTTGAACTCGACCGCACGCTCGGCGGCACGCGCGAGGGCTCGCTGCTGCACGCGGTCGACCGCTGCGTCACCGCCGCCGGCAGCCGGCTGCTGGCCGGACGTTTGGCGAGCCCGCTGCTGGCGCGCGGGGCCATCGAGGCCCGCCTGGCGGCGGTGGCGTTTTTCGTCGAAGCACCGGATACGCGCGCCGACGCGCGCACCCTGCTCAAGGGGGCGCCGGACCTGCCGCGCGCGCTCGGCCGGCTCGCGCTCGCCCGCGCCGCCGCCG
>CALMGA010000431.1:0-2735 GCA_937863205.1 uncultured Beijerinckiaceae bacterium
AACCCCTGTTTTCGCCGTGAGAGGGCGACGTCCTAGACCGCTAGACGAAGGGAGCCGAGCAAGGGATTCATAGCGGCAACCTTGCATGATCGCAAGTTGCGCGCGTCCGCTTCGTTTGCCTCGCCGGGTCGGATGTCGGCGGCTCGGCTTCCGTCAGCTGACGATCTCGCGGCGCAGGGCGCTCTTCGCTCCGTTGCCGCAGGCTTGGCGGCATCGCGGATGGGCGACGCCCCGTGTTGCTTTCGACCAGGATTTCAGGGTGGGCATCGTTGCAACCCGCGTCCCGCGCGCCGGCACGCTCAAGCCGCGCGCCGTTTGCCGCCCTGCGATTCACCGCGCAGCGACGCGCAAAGGCGCACGACCTGCCCCAGTTCGCCGAGCAGCTCGCCATGCAGCGACGCCGGCATCTCGTCAACCTCGACGACTTGCTGGCAGAGCGCGGCGAAGCGGCGGAAGCCCAGCATCGTGGCCGCGGCGATGCTGGCCTGGGCTTGCGCCTTCAACGCCGGTAACCCTTGCGGCTCCAAGAAGCGCTGAACCAGACTGGCGCCGAAGGCGCCGAGCAGACCGTCGGCCTTGGTTTCTCCAACGATGCGGGCCAGCGCCACCAGAACGCCGCGATCCAGCGCCGCCGGATCAAGCGCCGCCCGAACCTCGTCCCGCCCGGCGCGCTCCAGCAGCGCGTCGATCGCCTCAAGGCTCAACGGCTTACCCAACACCTCGTCCATGCCGGCGGCGAGAACCGCCGCGACCTGATCGCGCAGCACGTTGGCCGTCATCGCGACGATCGGCACGAAGCGACCGGGCACCGGCAGGCTGCGGATCGCCCGGGTGGCGGTGATGCCGTCCACGTGCGGCATCTGAACGTCCATCAGCACGAGGTCGTAGCTTTCGTTTTCCACCGCCATGATGGCTTCGGCGCCATCGCAGACCACGTCGATGTCGTGCCCCCGCGCTTCCAGGATGGCGCGGGCCAGCTCCTGGTTCACGCGGATATCCTCGACGAGGAGGATCCTCAGCGCGCGGCAGGCCGGCGCCGCCGGGACGGCCGCCTCGATCATCAGCGGCGCGGCCGGCAGGTCGAGCGCGAACCAGAACGTCGAACCCGACCCGTTCACGCTGCGGGCGCCGATCGCGCCGCCCATCCGCTCGACCAGCATCTTGGAAATGGCGAGGCCGAGGCCGGTGCCGCCGTAGGATCGGCGCGCCGTGCCGTCGAGCTGGCGGAAGCGGTGAAACAGCGTCGGCAGGTCCTCGGACGAAATGCCGATGCCGGTGTCCTCAACCTCGAACAGGATGCGGTCGGGACCGGCGGCCCGCTGGTAGCGCAGGCGCAGGGTCACGCTGCCCTGCGGCGTGAACTTGATCGCATTGTTGACGAGGTTGAGAACGACCTGGCGCAGCCGCGCCGCATCGCCGAGCACGCCGGCCGGGAAGTGGTCGAGCAGTTCCACCCGCAGCGACAGGGCCTTGGCCAGGGCGGGCCGCTCCACCAGCGCGATGCATTCGTCGATCAGCAGCGGCAGAACAAAAGGCTCGGCCCGCAGGCGAAGCGCGCCCGATTCCAGTTGCGAGAAGTCGAGCACGTCGTTGACGATCGTCAACAGCGCGTCGCCGCCGGCCCGGATGCGCTCGACGCTGCGCCGGTTGGCCGAGCCGAGGTCGCGGGCGGCGAGCAGGAGATCGGCGAAGCCGATGATGGCATTGAGCGGGGTGCGGATCTCGTGGCTCATCGAGGCGAGGAAGTCGCCCTTCACCCGGCTCGCCTCGTCGGCCGCCTTCTGTGCGTCCCGTGCCGCGTCGAGCGCCGCCCCGGAGCGTTCGCCATCCTCGCGCTGGCGGGTGACGTCGCGCATCGCGATCATCAGGTCCGCCCCGCCGGTGTCGTCGTCCAGGCGGCTGAACAGACCTTCGACCCACAAGGTCGAGCCGTTGCGGTGCCGCAGTCGAAACGTCAGGGCGAGGCGCCCGGCGACTGCTTCCCCGGCCAGTCCCTCCAACGCCGCCTCGACCGGTTCAAGATCGAGGGGATGGACGAAGTCGCGCAGGCGCAGGGCGGACCGTTGGGCGGCGTCGCAGCCAAGAAGCCTGTCGGCGCAGAACACGATGGCGTCGCCGCGAAGGTGCAACACCAGATCGCCGGCTTGCTCGGCGAGCCGGGCAAAGCGCCGGTCGGCCGCCAGCCGCAGCCGGGTGAAGCGCCGCCGCACAAACCAGACGCTTGCGGCGATCCCGAAGGCGGCCGGCAGCGTCGCCAGCCAAAGGGCGGCCGCCGCGCGCTCCGGCCGGGTCGTTGCCGCCTCGGATGGCAGGTCCAACGGCGCGAGCCGCATGGCGTACCCGTCCGGCATCTGGATCTGTGCCGTTTGCGCGACGGCGCCGCGGCAGCCGGGCGCCAGCGTTGCCACCAGCACCGCCAGGGCCGTCCTCAGCAGCGCCGGTCGAAGAGGCGGAAGGAACACCAGCGAGGGCAAACGGAAACCGTGGAGGTTAGCCAGCCATCCGGCGCGACGGGCCAAACGGCGATGGCGATGAAACCCTCATGGTTCCCGTGGGACAGCCAAGCAGAGCGACGTTGAGATTTGCTTACGCCGCCGTGGAATGCCACCACGTCCTCGGTCGTCGGGAATGGATGCGCCGGAGCGAGCCGACGCGCGCGCGGGCGCGCGGGGACGGGGAGACCAGCGGGGCGCGCCGCGCGCCGGGGGGGGAAAAATGACGCGGCGGCGCGGGGG
>CALMGA010000431.1:2827-5754 GCA_937863205.1 uncultured Beijerinckiaceae bacterium
AGGAGGACGGCAGCGAGGTTGCGGCCGAGGTCGCGGCAACCGCCTCGATGGCCGAGGCCGGCGTGCACGAGGTGGTGCTTCTGACCCTCAAGGCGCACCAGGTCGGCCCCATCGCCGCCGACCTCAGCCGCATGATCGGCCCGCACACCACCGTGGTCACCATGCAGAACGGCATTCCGTGGTGGTATTTCAGTGGCGGTCACGGTGGCGCCCACACCGGCGCGCATCTTGAGACGGCCGATCCCGGCGGGCTGATCGCCAAGTCGCTCGATCCCGCCCGGATCGTCGGCAGCGTCGTTTATCCCGCCGCGGTTCTGACCGAACCGGGGGTCGTGCAGGTCGTGGAAGGCAACCGCTTCGGATTGGGCGAGCCCGACGGCAGCAAGAGCGAGCGCGTGCTTGCCCTTTCGCAGCGCCTCGCCAAGGCCGGCTTCCGGGCCCCGGTCACCACCGACATCCGTTCGGAGATCTGGCTCAAGCTGCTCGGCAACGCCAGCTTCAACCCGATTTCCGCCCTGACCCACGCCACGCTTGAAGCGATCTGCCAGTTCCCCGATACGCGGCAGCTCGCCCGCAGCATGATGGAGGAGGCTCAGGAGATCGCCACCGACCTTGGCGTCACCTTCAAGCTGTCCATCGAGAAGCGCATCGCCGGCGCCGAAAAGGTCGGGGCGCACAAGACGTCCATGCTGCAGGACATCGAGGCCGGCCGCCCGATCGAGCTGGAAGCCCTGGTCGGCTCCGTGATCGAGCTTGGCCGCTTGACCAAGATCACGACGCCGCACCTCGATGCCGTTTACGCGCTGATGCGCTTGCTGGCCCACGGCCTTGAGGCGACCCGGGGCCGCCTCGCGGTCCAGGCGCACTGAATGAGCAACCCCGGGTCAAGCCCCCAAGGAACAATCATAATGGGAGCCGCCAAGATGGACACCGCCCTCGATGCTGCGATCCCCGAGCCCGCGGGGCGGGACGGCGATCCCGAAGTCCTCGATCCGGCGATGCTGACCCTCGAGTCCGGGACCGCCGACGCCGCTGAGTCGGAGCCCCTGGACTCCGAAACCTTCGACCCCGGGAACATCGATCCCGCGGAACTGCAAACCATGGATTTCGGCAAGCGTTCGGCCCTGGACGCCGCGCCGGGGCCAGCCGCCGCGACCACGCTTCACGAATTGCTCCGCGCCGGCGCGGACGAGGCCGTCGCCCTGTCAACCCCCGGCGGGACGCCGCTCACCTTCGCCGCGCTGCGCGCCCAGGTGGCACGCACGGTCGCCGAATTCAACGCCCACGGTATCGGGCGCGGCGACCGCGTCGCCATCGTGCTCGACAACGGCCCGGAGATGGCCGCCGCCTTCCTCGCCGTCGCGGCGGGGACGGCATCGGCGCCGCTCAACCCGGCCTACACGGCGGAGGAGTTCGAGTTCTACCTGACCGACCTCGGCGTCAAGCGGCTGGTCGTGGCCGAGGCAAGCGCGTCGCCTGCGATCGAGGCCGCCACCAAGGCCGGGATCGGGATCGTCCGCCTGGCGCCGACCCCGGCGGAGGGCGCCGGCAGCTTCACGCTCGCCTTCCCGGCAACCGTGGCGGGTCCGGCCAAGGCGGCAACGGCCAAGGCGATGCACGAGGGCGGCTTTTCCCGGCCGGACGACCTCGCCCTGGTGCTGCACACCTCGGGCACCACGTCGCGCCCCAAGATCGTGCCGCTGACGCAGGCCAACATCTGCGCCTCGGCGCGCAACATCCGCACGGCGCTGGCCTTCACCGCCGACGACCGCGGCCTCAACATCATGCCGCTGTTCCACATCCATGGGCTGATCGCCGGCATCCTGGCGCCGCTCGCGGCCGGCGGAAGCGTCAGCTGCACCACCGGCTTCAACGCCCTGAAGTTCTTCGGCTGGATGAGCGAGGTTGGCCCGACCTGGTATTCGGCGGTGCCGACGATGCATCAGGCGATCCTCGGGCGCGCCACGCGCAACCGCGCGGTGATCGATGCCAACCGCCTGCGCTTCATCCGCTCGTCGTCGTCCTCCCTCCCGTTGAAGGTGTGGAAGGAACTTCACCACGCCTTCCGCGCGCCGGTGATCGAGTCCTACGGCATGACGGAGTCGGCGCACCAGATGTGCTCGAACCCGCTGCCGCCGCTGCCGCACATCCCCGGCTCGGTCGGGATCGCGTCAGGCCCCGAGGTCGCCATCGTCGACGAGAACGGCGACGAGGTGCCGGCCGATGAGCGGGGCGAGATCGTGATCCGCGGCGACAACGTGATGAAGGGCTACGAGAACAACCCCGAGGCCAACGCCACCGCCTTCACCAGGCACGGCTGGTTCCGCACCGGCGACGAGGGCGTGAAAAGCGCCGAGGGCTACGTCACCATCACCGGCCGCCTCAAGGAGATCATCAACCGCGGCGGCGAGAAGATCTCCCCGCGCGAGGTCGACGAGGCGATCATGCACCATCCCGCCGTGGCGCAGTGCATCACCTTCGGCGTGCCGCACGACAAGCTCGGCGAGGATGTCGCCATGGCGGTTGTGCTGCGCGAGGGCAAAAGCGCCGATGCCAAGGCGCTCCGCGCCTATCTCGCCCAGCACCTCGCGCCCTTCAAGGTGCCAGCCACCATCGTGCTGCTCGATGAGATCCCCAAGGGCGCCACCGGCAAGCTGCAGCGCATCGGCCTGGCCAAGAAGCTGGGGCTGGCCTAGCCGGCACCGGCTCCCGGGCCTGTTCGCCATCGGCGCGCCGTCTCCGCGCACGCCCGACGGCCGCTATCTCGTCGTGAGAGGCCGCCTTTGGCGCTGCAGCAATCCGAACCTCGGCGAGGCCGAGCGGGCCGCCCTCGTCGCCGCGCTGATGGCCGGGCGGCGGGCGGTGCGCGAGGCCAAGGCGGGACGCGGCGATCTGGCCGACGCCCGGCGGCAGGTCGATGCCGCCAA
>CALMGA010000432.1 GCA_937863205.1 uncultured Beijerinckiaceae bacterium
GGGTACGCGCACCCTCCCGGCGGGATTCCAATCGAAGCCGTGCTTCATGCCGCTCCCCGTGGACATCGTTCTGGAGAAGGATGTCGCCGTGGTGCTGCGCGACGGGGTGACGATCTACGTCGACGTGCTCCGCCCGGCCGGAACGGAGAAGGTGCCGGTGGTCGTCGCATGGAGCCCCTACGGCAAGAGCCGCGGCAATGCTCCGCAGTACATCGAACTCTTCGGACTGCTGGGCATGGAAACCAGCACGATGTCCGGCCTGATGAAGTTCGAAGGTCCCGACCCGGCCTTCTGGTGTGCGCACGGCTACGCCGTCTGCAACCCCGACCCGCGCGGCGCCTATCATTCCGAGGGAGACATCCGGGTCTGGAGCCAGCGCGAGGGTGAGGACTTCTACGACCTCATCGAATGGCTCGGCGTCCAGAGCTGGTGCAACGGCAAGGTCGGGACCACCGGGAACTCCTATCTCGCGACCTCGCAATGGTTCGCGGCGGCGGAGCACCCCCCGCACCTCAAGGCCATCGCGCCGTGGGAAGGCATGAGCGACATCTACCGCGATCTGGTCGTGCGCGGCGGGATCCCCGACTTCCCCTTCCCGCATACCCTCGCGGCCACCTTCGTCGGCAAGAACCTCCGCGAGGATCTCGTGGCCGAGGCCGAGGCTCATCCCTCGATGGACGAATTGTGGGCGTCGAAGATCCCGGCGTTCGGGAACGTCACCGTGCCGGCCTACATCGTGGCGAGCTATTCGAACTCGATCCACACGCCCGGAACGTTCCGCGGCTGGCGCAGCATCGCCTCCACGGAGAAGTGGCTGCGCATCCACAACACCATGGAGTGGCCGGACTACTACGAGGACGGCAACTCCCACGACCTGCGCCGCTTCTTCGACCATTATTTGAAGGGCATCGACAACGGCTGGCAGGATACGCCGCGCGTGCGCTACGCGCTGCTCGACCTCGAGGGCGGCGACCGCATCAACCAGCCGGCGGACGCGTTCCCGCCCGCGGACTTCGAAGAGGTCAGGTACTATTTGGACGCCGCGTCCGGCGCGTTGACGGTCGAAGCACCCTCGGCACCCGCCACGGCGACCTATGACGGGCAGTCGGACGGGGGGCAGGCGATCTTCCTCGTTCGGGTCGACGCGCCGACGGCGTTCGTCGGTTACCCCAAGGTCCGCCTGTGGGTCGAGGCGGACGGCGCGGACGACATGGACCTTTTCGTCTTCCTCCAGAAGCTGAACGCCGAGGGCGAGCTGCTGGAGCAGTTCAACATTCCCAATCACGGTCCGAAGATTCAGGCGGTGACGCGCAACGGCGCGTCGATCCTGAAGTACAAGGGCTCCAATGGCCGCCTGCGTGTCTCCAGGCGCCATCTCGACGAGGTGAGTTCGACCGACTCGATCCCCGTGCACAGCTTCGATCGCGTCGAGAAGCTAGCGAGCGGGGAGGTCGTGTGCGTGGACATCGATCTTTTCCCGGTCGGGCTGGCGCTTCACCCTCACGAGCAGCTTCGGCTCATCATCAGTGGACATAATCTGTTCGGTGGCGTGATGCCTGGAACGGGCAACGTGCCCGCTGACAACAAAGGGCGCCACATCATCCACACCGGCGGTCGTCACCCGTCCTTCTTGCAGCTTCCGAAGAAGCCGCTCGCGCTTGGCTGATCGCAACGATCCGGCCTTCCTCATCGGCGTCGCGGATCGCGAGACCGACGCCGCCATCGTGTTTGCTTCGATGAGGGAGGCCGGTCCGGCAAAGGTCCGCGGCGCAGTCCTCGCGATAGCGTCGCCAAGCGCGTATTGATGAGGTCGGCGGTCCCGCCCACGCCCGCTGTTCAGCGGAGCATGCGCTACGCCGCCGATGCCTTTTCCGCTCCATCCGTCGAACAGGAGGAGAAGCCGCCGTAGCCGCCGCGCAGAAAGACGAGAGGACGATCCGACTGCTCGACGTCAAGGGCCCGAACCAAGCCGATCGCGATGAAATGATCTCCCGCTTCATGGACAGCGTGAAGCTTGCAGTCGATCCACGCGACGATGCCTTCAATAATCGGCAGGCCGGCATCCGAGAGGCGATAAGAAACCTTGTCGAACTTGTTTTCGGCCCTCGCCGCAAGCGCGCGACACAAGTCCTGTTGGCGTTCCGCCAGGACGTTGACGCAGAAATGGCCGGCAGCCTCTATTTTGGGCCAGGTCTGCGATCTGCGATCGGGCAAGAAGGCGACCAATGCCGGCTCCAAGGATACGGAGGTGAACGAGCCCACCACCATGCCTATGGGCTCGGAACCACTGAGGGCGGTGATGACGCAGACGCCCGTCGGATAGTGCCCGAGAACCCTGCGAAACGCCCGACTGTCTGAGAAACCCTCCACCGTTCAGCTCCTCCGCCCGACCGTCACTCGGTGACCCATAAGTGTGAAAACGTTCAGGTCGCATGATGCCGAACGCGCTTGACCGGCTTGGAAAGCACATAGTAAGTCATCAGATGACCTTGTCAATATCGGGTGGATGTCCGCTGGTCGGCGGTATCGCACCATCCGCTTGATAGATGGATGACTGACCATGGAATTGGTGGAATTCGCCGACGCGCCGTTGTACACCGCTCCGGACCACGACCATGTCGTGGCGCGGCGCCTTCAGGGCGGCGAAGCAAGCAAGGCCGACTTCGCGCTGGTCGGGCACTCGTCGTTTCCTGATCGCGCGGTCGTGCCGATGAGTGCCGGGGCGTTCGATAGGGTGTACGTCGTCACCGAGGGCGCGCTCACGATCGAGCAAGACGATGGTACGCGGCATATCCTGCACGTGGGGGATAGCATCTTCATATCCGCTGGCGAGGCACGCGCGGTCATCAACGAGAGTGGCCGACCTGCGGCGATGATCGTGGTCACGCCTGCGCCGGCAAGGTAGATCGGGGCGGCTGCAAAGAACCGCTCCTGCCGGTGAGCGGTCCCACCACCGTCAAGGGAGCAGAGGAAGCTTCATGTGGGTTCGCCCTCCCTGGCGAACGGCGGCGGAAGCTCCGCCCCGCAAGCACGGTTAATCGCCCACCAATAAGTATCAAAACGCAATCATAGTTCTGGGAGTCGGTCCGGTCACGCGTCAGAGACGTTGAAGCTTCTCGTACCAGCTCTTTCGACGGTATGAAGGCCAGCTGCTATCGCGCTGATGAACGACGGCGCCGATTTGAGCCTCTCGAAGGATGAACTCATCCGTCGCTCGCCATCGTGATCCCACGCCTCTCCTTCCGAAACGCCGCGTTCTCCTGCCGTACGAAGTCCGCAAAGCTGGTCGGCGCACGACCGAGGAGCCAGCTCAGGACGTTCGGATTACCAAGGAAGTCGTGCCCACTATAGTGCCTTGCGATCGAGCGGATGACATGGACCTGATACTCGAGTGTGTTCGGATCGGATCCCTTGAAACGGGCACGGACGAAGGCCTCGGAGTCGATTTCCTCGACGCTGACGTCGCGTCCGAGCTCCGTCGACAGGACGCGCCCGATGTCATAAGCGGTGAATCGCCCCGGACCTGCCAGTTCATAGGTGGCGGCCGCGTGGCGCTCCGGCTCGCTCAGCACCAAGGCGGCCACGTCCGTGACGTCCTCCAAGTCCACCATGGACTGACGCCGGTCCAGAGACCAGGGCAGCTTGAACGAGCCTCCTTGGAAGACAGGCCACACCCTGTGTGACAGCATGTAGTTGGACGGCTGCAGGATGGTGAACTCCAATCCTGAGGACAGAAGCCGCTCCTCGATGTCCCGCTTGATCTCGTGCTGGATCAGGTCGGTGGCGATGGCGTGGAGCACCGAGCTGAACACGAAGTGTCTCACGCCCGCGACGCGCGCCGCATCCACCATCGCGAACCCCATGGCGCGTTCGGCCGGATGGAGCGTCGGACCGATGTGATAGATGCTGTTGACATCCTTTACTGCACGGGCAACGACCTCCGGATCAGCGAGGTCGCCCACCATCACCTCCTGCACGCCCAAGGTGCGGAGATGGCCGGCCGAGGCATCGCTCTGCACGCAGGCGCGCACACTGTGACCCGCCGCCAGCAGTTTGGGCACGAGTCGCTTGCCTTGATTGCCGTTGGCAGACGTCACGAGGATCATGTCAACACTTTCGCAGCGTGGATTGCTGTCGTCAGGCGCGGGTTAAGCCTCGAACCAGGTGAGAACTAGCATAAAAAGAAGGGGTCCGCCTCACCCCCGCCGATGACGGCGGCGTTGCTGGACCGGTCCGCTCGACGGAGCCGTGCCATGCGCTGCAGCCTCAGGTCTGAGCCGATGCGCGTCTTGGTCATGGGCAGCGACGCCTTCCCTCGATCCGACGCACGCGGCATCACCATTCCTCCCGCTACGCGCAAGGCCGGCAAACACTTCCATCCGCACGGGAGGACGCGACGACAGCTAAATTCTCGTTCCAGTCATTCCAGGCTGAGCTCGACCCAAGGCTGCGCCAACGGCCCGCCGGAAATGGGGACGACCGGGCCCGGGCAGTCCGCAAACCCGGCCCGCGATGATCATGTCGTGGCCGGGCTCATCCGGCGGCAAGGTCTACCTGATTCGCTGCCTTGCCGACGTGTGAACGCGGCGCACTTTGATGTCGATGGAGCCTGCGGCAACCGCGATACGCTTGTCCTGGATCGCGGCGGTTTGAAGCATGGCTTTCCCCTCACCGCGCTGGCCGTCAAGCGCTGGCGAGCCTTGCCGCCAAGCAACCGCTCGATCGTCGCGGTTGCTCGCGCTCCAGCGGACATGCTTCGAAGAGGTATGTCTTGGACGGATGCCGGACGCCTCTTCGGCCTAGGCCACCGCCAAACGCCGCAGCTGCTCCTCGACCTCGGCGTGTCCGAGGCCCAGGAGGGTGAGCATGTACTGGCCAGTCCTGAGGCTGACCTCGGGTGGGGCGCCGGCAAGCCGCGCTCTCACACCCGTCCGTAGGAGGGCGAGGAGGCAATCGATGACGAATTCATCGAGCCCGACGCGGAAACGCCCCTGCCATATGCCCAACTCGACGTCGGCGCGCATGTATCGCGAGAGGTCGTCCTTGATCGTGTCCACCTCTCCGAAGGCGCGCAACAGCAGGCGTCCCCAGATCGGCTCGTCGGCCGCGATCTCGATGAACTGTTGCGTCGCGAAAAGGACGCGCGTGGCTCCGTCCTCGATGAGCAGGCT
>CALMGA010000433.1:0-1366 GCA_937863205.1 uncultured Beijerinckiaceae bacterium
CGCCGCCGCCCATCAGCTGCTGTGGCGGCGTCATGCGGCCTTCGCGGCGGGCGGGTTCGGCGAGGCCGTGCTCGGGTCGCTCCGGGCGATCTGCCGCTCGGCACTCATCGATCACATCGGCGGCGGCGCCCACCGCTACTGTTCGGATGACGCCTGGACCATCCCGCATTTCGAGAAGATGCTGTATGACAATGCGCAGCTTCTCGAACTCCTTTCCTGGGTGTGCCGGGGCAGCCCTGATGCCGCGTTGAAGGCCTGCGCCGAAGGCATCGCCGGCTGGGCCGTCGGGGAGATGAGGGTGCCCGGTTCGGGTTTCGCGTCGAGTCTCAGCGCGGACGACGGGGATGGCGGGACGGAAGGAGGATTCTACCGCTGGGACGAAGCCCGGATCGTGGAGGCTCTCGGCGACGAAGCGCTTTTCTTTCTCAGCCGTTACGCCATCGGTCCGTTCGAGGGGGATCCCGCCGGCCCTCTCGTGCCGATCGCCGGGCGGGATTGGAGCGAAGGTGACGGCGAGCGTTTGGCCGAGTGCCGGGCGCGGCTGCGCGCGGCTCGGGCGTTTACGCCCGACCCCGACGCGCGACGGCAAGGTGCTGGCGGACTGGAACGGCCTGATGCTGGTGGCGCTGATTGAGTCCGGCAGCGTCTTCGGACGGCGGGACTGGCTCGCCCTCGCCATCGACGTGTTCGACGCCCTGGTCAAGGACCTGTCGCATGGCGACCGGCTCCGCCATTGCATCACCAACGGCGAGGTCGGCCCGGACGGCTTCCTGGACGACTACGTGATGATGAGCCGGGCGGCGATCCGCCTGTTCGAGGCGTTCGGCAAGCCGCGCTATCTCGATCTCGCGAGGCGCTGGGTGGCGACGCTCGACGCCGAGTTCTGGGACGCGGAGAAGGGCGGCTACTGCTTGAGCTCGGCAGCGCAGTGGCGCCCGATGGCCCGGCTTCGGACCATCACCGAAACGTCGCTGCCCTCGGGCAACGGCTTGATGATCGGCGTGCTGGCCCGCCTCCACGAGTTGACCGGGGAGTTGGCGTACCGCCGGCGGGCCGAGGCGCTGGTCGACGCCTTCCATGCCGACATCACCAAATCCGGCATTGCCGGTGCGACCGCGGTCGCCAATGTGCAGATCCTCGCCCACTTCACGACGGTCAAGGTGTCCGGCGATCCCGCAGACCCGCAGACCCGTGCCATGATGCGCATTGCGCTCGATTGCTGCCTGCCCGACCGGCTGGTCCTCGGGCCGAGTGCCGGGACTGGCGAGAAGAAGTCGGCGCGACCATCGACACAGGTCTGCGTCGGCACAAGCTGCCTCACCCCGGTCGCAGCCGCGGATGAGCTGCGTCAGCTGCTGGCACCCGG
>CALMGA010000433.1:1376-3674 GCA_937863205.1 uncultured Beijerinckiaceae bacterium
TCCTCGGCTGACGCACCGGCGGCGAGGCGCGGAGCTGCTTTCAAGCGGACTCGATCGTGACCGCAACGTCGATCCCGCAGCGGCAAGGGGCTTCCGCTCTCTTGTGCGTCGCGAAAAGCACAGTGCTGTCCGCAGGTTAGATCGAGCCCGCGGGATCGTTGACAAGAGGCAGGCTCGCCGCTTACCATCCATTTGAGGCAACAAAGCCGACTATAAATCAGGCATCAGCGCCCCGTCTCGTTTACTTCTGTAAACGTGCGGGGCTTTTCGCGTTTCAGGTCGCGGCGGTTTGGGCATCGACACCCTCGGTTCCGAGTCCGTCTCACCAGCCTCCATCGTCGACGTAACTGTCGACCGGGGCGCTACTAGATCGACGGCTCGGCGCACCATCTGCGTCGTATTCCGTCGATGACAGGCAGTCTGATAAGATAAAGACCATAAGTGATCACAATGTGTGCAGCTTGACATCATGAAGTGCACTACGATCATGCTGGTTCTGTTGCCAAAATGATTTCATCTCTGATAGTCTGCAGTAAGGCAGTAAGATTTCGCGAAACTTCGGGATTGCGAGGTGGATTTTGCCAAGCAGACGTTGTCACATGCCGGTCGCATACACTCGGGATCCGAGGGGGTTCTGAGCACAGCTAGGATCGAGGGGTCCGCCTACGATGCGCAATGATCTTGGAACACTTCTCTATGGTGCCGTTTTCGCCTTCTCTGCCGGCCTGACAGGGGCCGCACAGGCTCAGATCATCGGCCAGCCCTGCGAGACCTGCGGCATCGCCCTCGGCGCGCCGTTGCCGGAAGGCGTCTTCTTCCTCGACAACGAGAGCTACGGCGGTCGTGACGGGCAGAACAACCGCCTCGGCGTCAACGAACCGACGCTTGTCTGGTCGACGCCGTTCTCGGCCTACAACACGCGCCTCGAGATCGTTCTTCCCGATCCGATCTTCACGCACATCGACGGCGGGTCGATCAACCGGGTGGATGCCTACACCACGGCGGCGTTCATCCTCCTGGCCCACGACTTCGGCAACGGTTTCAATCTCGGCTTCGCCGCCGGCACCAACACGCCCGATCGCTTCACCAATGCGGGGCGAGGCGAAAACGCGCAGTTCCGCTTGGCGCTGTCCTACGTCAAGGACGGGTACAACGCGACGGTGACGGCCAACTACTTCGGTGACTTTGGCGGCAAGCTCACCAACGTCAATGGCGTCGCGCTCGGCTTCGATGACAACGTCTTCATCGACTTCACTTTCACGAAGAAGATCAACAAGCTGGAACTCGGCTTGATCGGCACTTACGAGACCGACATCAATGGCCCGGTGATCCGTCAGCGCTCGCTCGCGATTGGCGGCCTGATCGGCTATGACTTCGGCAAGTTCACTGTGCAAGCCTTCGCCACCCGCGAAGTCTATGTTCGCAACGGCGGCTGGGGTCTCGGCCAGCCTGGCTTGGGCGCAACCACCGGCACCATCGTCAACGCGAAAAACGATTACGAGACGCGCGGAACCGTCCGCGTCATCGTCCCGCTCTACGTCGCACCGGCACCAGCCGCCCCGGTCGTCGCCCGCTACTGATGGATGATGAAAGGGATCTTTCGATGGAACAGATCGCATCGAGAGGTTCCATCCAGGCTGGAGCTGGGATCAAGATCCCGCCGGCGAGCCGAACCCAATGATGGTGCGGCCCGGCCGACTTTTGCACGGCGCGCCAGCCCGATCGGCACCGCGAAGGCCTGTACGGGGCCGCACCGGGATTCGCATGCCCGGCGCGATCGCGGCCCGCGCCGCCCGTCGGTTGGCCGGCCACCGTTCGGCGTGGCAATCGTGAGCGACGACGACAACGTCATCAAGCTCATTGACCGCCTGCCGCAGCCTCCGGCTCACAAGCCGCCTGCACTGGACGAACTCAACAGCAAGAAGATCCGCGATCTCGCGGCGAAGGCCGTCATCTATCCCCAGACGGTGTCGGCCAAGCAGGTACAGGAGCTCGGGGCCGCCGTCCTCACCCACCTGAAGAAATACTACGGCTCCACCGATGGGTGAGAAACGACCGTGGGCCTCCCCCCACCGAGCCGCACAGCCTGCCGACGGGCGTCGGAGTGCAGCAAGGCCGCCGGAAGCCGAGACCCATGGGCGCGCCGGGTCCTTCGCCGATCGTCCGGCGCCGCTTCGCCATGCGCCATCGAGGCCGATGAACGACGATCTGCCTGCCCTGCTGCGGCTGGTTGCGCCCAGCCTGTTGGATCATTTCGATCGGTCGAACGAGCATCTCCTGCTGAAGTCGTTCCTGAAC
>CALMGA010000433.1:3684-4442 GCA_937863205.1 uncultured Beijerinckiaceae bacterium
GGCGGCAGCCGTCGGCTGCCTGTTCGACGCCGAAGGCTGAGCCGCCTCGATTTCGATCACGGGCGGCGCGTCGCGCGGCAGCGTTGTTCAAGGACGCGCACCGTCGGCCGGCACGGCAAACGGACTTCCAGGCTTGCGGCAGCGACGCATCCCGTCGCGTCCTTTGCCGTTGAACTGCCATTCCGGACATGCGCGACGTCGATGTTTCGGATGGGTGCATGCGCAAGGATCGCGGCGTGGCAGCGGAAGTCTCGATTACGCCCGCCGGCGACGGCGACTTCCTGCTGAGGCATCCTGCCTCGCCCGACCCCTTGGTCCTGACGACTGAAGATGTCCTCCTGCTCGCCGGTCGGCTGGCCGCGCTGGCCCAGGAGATCAACCAGCATCGACCGGAAGCCGAGGCTTCTCGATTGCAACGGATCGCAGCGATCCATCTCAGCAGGGTGATGGTGCGCCATGATGCGATCGGCGAGCATGTCCTGCTGGAGCTGACGGATACCGAAGGTCTCGACATGGCCATCGAGTTGCACCTCGCACAGGCTCGCAGGCTCATCGCATCGCTCCTGCGGGCTTGCGATGGGGCTTCCACCGTGGCGCCCGAGGCGAGGCAGTGAGCGCGCAGCGGCAAATGCCGGCCGGCGCTCCGCTCGACCGCGACGCCCGACGAGCGCTCGCCTTCCGCCCATCAAAGCAACACTAGAGCGTCGGACCGCATCACGGACGCGGTCCGACGCTCTAACTCTCTGTTGGCGCATCAG
>CALMGA010000433.1:4452-4766 GCA_937863205.1 uncultured Beijerinckiaceae bacterium
GGCAGGAGCGCACGGCTTCGCCGTCGAGGTGCACGGTGCAGGCGCCGCATTGGCCGAGGCCGCAGCCGAAGCACGGCCCGTGCAGGCCGAGGTCATCGCGCAGTACGTAGAGCAGGGGGTGTCGGGATCGTCGAGCGTGACGGCGCGCTCCGCGCCGTTGAGGTGCAGCGTCAGTGGTGTCATCGAGCTTGACCCGGGCGGGGACACATTCGCCGACCAAGCCTGTCTAGAGCGCCGGACCGCATCACGGACGCGGTCCGACGCTCTAACTCTCTGTTGGCGCATCAGCTTTTCCGAAAACCGCTGCGCACTTT
>CALMGA010000434.1:0-1014 GCA_937863205.1 uncultured Beijerinckiaceae bacterium
CTTCGGGTCCACCTCCAGCAGCCGGTGCACCGTCTTCGCCTCCAAGCCGGTCTGCTCGGCCATCCGCTTTGCCGCGCGCCCCGTTGGCGCCGCGAGCAGCAGCTTGACGCCCTTGGCCGCGAGCACCCGCAGAACGGTGTCGAGCAGCGTGGTCTTGCCGACGCCCGGGCCGCCGGTGATCACGGCGACCTTGGCGCCAAGCACCAGGGCGACCGCGGCGCGCTGCGAGGGCGAGAGTGTCTTGCCGCTGCGTCTCTCGGTCCCGGCAAGGGCGCGCTCGACGTCGATCTCCGGCCAGGGCGGGTCGCCGTGGGCCAGGGCGAGCAGCCGTCCCGCGATGTCGCGCTCGGCCGCGTGCAGACCACGCAGGAACAGGCAGGGCTGATCCTCG
Source organism: uncultured Beijerinckiaceae bacterium (assembly GCA_937863205.1). The sequence continues at coordinate 392 of CALMGA010000434.1, forward strand.
ATGGTGTCCCGCACGACGTCGCCGCGGGCAAGCTCGGCTTCCACCGCCGCCCGGATCGGCGCCTCGGGTACTTCGAGCAGCCCGGTGGCCAGCTTGACGAGGTCGTCCACCGGCAGTGCGCAGTGCCCCTCGTCGGTGGCGGTCTGCAGGGCGTAGCTGACCCCGGCGCGCAGCCGCTGCGGCGCCTCCTTCGTCAGCCCGAGCCGCATGGCGATGGCGTCGGCGCTCTTGAAGCCGATGCCGCGGATGTCGCGCGCGAGCCGGTAGGGGTCGTCGGTCATCACCGCGATCGCGTCGTGACTGTAAGCCTTGAAGATGCGCACCGCCCTTGACGTGCTCACCCCGTGGCCGTGCAGGAACACCATGATGTCGCGCACGGCCTTCTGCTCGGCCCAGCCCGCCGCGATGCGTCCAGCCCGGTGCTCGCCGATGCCGGGCACCTCGCGCACCCCCTCGCGTCCTGTCGCGACCGGGGCGGGCGCGGTAGAATGCCTGCGCCCGACCGAACGCATCATCCTCGGCGCCGACGTCCCGGTCCCAAGCTTCGGTCGTCGGCGGCGGGCGTGACACTACCGCATCCAGTCGATCGACAAGGGTGGTCAGGCCGTACTCCTGCAGGAGGG
>CALMGA010000434.1:1024-5345 GCA_937863205.1 uncultured Beijerinckiaceae bacterium
CGCCAAGCAGGGTCCGAAGAAGCGCCGTGCCACTCCTCGGCGCTCCGGTGACGAGCAGCCAAGCGGGGCCCGCCCGCCGCTCTTCGGATCGCCGTAGTTCCTCGTCCACCGTCCCTCCAGCAGATCAAAAGCTAGTGGTAGACCATGTGTGTACATGATCGCTTTGAACATCTGCGCGCGGTCCATCGGGAAGCCGCGCCACAAACTACAAAGGCGTCGTTCACTGCCGATGTCCTCAATTTGAGGGGCGCCGACGCTTCACGAATGGCCGCTATCGGGGATGGCACAGCCAGCATCTGATGGCAGGGTTGGGTCGGAAGCTACCGGGCCGGCTACGTCCGCTCTTCTAGTTCCCGCGCTCCAAAGGAGATGAGCCGCAAACGGCGCTCAGCCGTCCGACCGCTCTTCGGCCGGATCTTGCCGTGAACTGCCTGTCCGCTTCGGAACAGGCGAAGTCGAAGAGCGGACGTTTCTTGCTCAGCGGCCATGGATCATGAGAAATCCCATTGGCGTAAGGCCTGCCGCGGCAAATCGTCGAGAGGTGGGACTGAGCATCGCTGAACCGGTTGCATCACCAAGCTGTTTTGGCTTGGAGAGATGTCATGGCCAAACGCAAGCCCCTTAGCGAACAGGTGGCGGTCGTGACAGGGGCGACGAGCGGCATCGGGCTCGCGACCGCGCGCGCGCTGGCCAGAGGCGGTGCCAAAGTCGTGCTGGTGGCGCGCGGCGAAGCCGACCTGCGTCAAGTCTGCGGCGAAATCGTTGCGGCAGGTGGCGAAGCCAGCTATGCCGTCGCGGACGTCGGCTCGCGCGAAGCGGTCCAGGCCGCGGCCGACTACGCCGTCAAGACCTTTGGAGGCTTTGACACCTGGGTCAACGTCGCCGGCCTGACCATCTACGGCACCTTGCGCGAGGTGTCCGAAGCGGACAATCGTCGGCTGGTGGAGACCAACCTTTGGGGAACGGTGCACGGCTCGCTGATCGCGGCGGAGCACTTCCGCTCGCATGGGGGCGGCACCATCATCAATACGGGCAGCGTCGCCTCCGATCTCGCCTTTACCCGGCAGGGCATGTACGTCGCCAGCAAGCACGCAGTGAAAGGTTTCACCGATGCGCTGCGCATGGAGCTGATCGAGGAGGGTGCGCCGATCACGGTGACCCTGCTCAAGCCGAACTCGATCGATACGCCGCTGCCGAACCGGGCGCGGAACTACATGGACCGGGAGCCGATGCTGCCGCCCCCGGTCTACCCGCCCGACGAGGTTGCCTATGCGGTCGCGGCCTGCGCTGTGCGACCCTGCAGGGAGCTGGTAGTCGGCGGCGGCGGCGTGCCGCTGATCCTCTTCCGCCGCCTGTTCCCGAGCCTCTACGATCGGATCGGCCCGGCGATCACCTTCTTCGAGCGACGCGGCGTGGCCCCACGCAACCCGGAGGGCGCCCTGCACGCTCCGCAGCGCAGCGGCGTCGAGCGGGGCGAGCAGCCGGGCTACGTCATGCGCACGAGCCTGTACACGCGGGCCGTGCTGAACCCGGGCAAGACGGCGGCGGTCACCGCGGCCCTGCTCATGGCTGTCGCCTGGACCGGCGTGCTCCGGCGCGGTCCCAAGGGCAACGCGAACCGCTTCTGAGCCAGTGTCAGCGGCCGCTCGCTGCTGACGCGCTCGACATGACGGCCCGAAGGCACGCCAGCTGACGCGCCCGCCTCGCGGGGCGCCGCCACGACCAGGGCCGCCATGTCTGAGGCCGTTACGTCCAGGACCGCCGCCACCACCTCGTCCACCGCGAAGTGGCGCAGCATGGGCGCAACCGGGCCGAGCCATATCTCGTCCAGCGTCATCAGCGCGCCGTGGATGCCGAGGAGGTCCGGCCCCTCGCCGGCTTGGGCGTAGGAGATCGAGCGTCCGTCGCCGAGATCGGCCGGCTCCTGCGCGCGACCATGACCTATCGCCCGGTCGACCACTCCATCAACGTGCGCGCTCATCACCTGTCCTTCATGGTCGGGCGATCGCGATGGGGCACGCTCGAGACGATGGTGCGCCGACCCATGCTCAACGTCCCAACGCTTCTGTAAATGGGTCCGCTTTGGCCTCGCCGACGAGCGGCGACGCTGTATTCCTGCCATTTCGATGAAAGCTGGCCGATAGGCGCGCGACCGTCCGCAGGCCATGGACGGCAAGCACCGCGACCGCGATCTGCAAGCGGAGCTGGGAAGGGCGCAGCGGCCGGTAGGCACGTTCCGTCATCGTCCGTCCATGCCGCCGCGCCCCCGCGCTCGCGAGGGCGCGCACCACCGCACGATCGACGCGCACCAATCGATCGTCGCAGAAACTGTCGGGCTCGTCGCAGCGCCGGCGCAATGTGTCGGCGACGCCGCCGCTGGCGCGCCCGCGCAGAGGTTTCCACCACGATGGCGGGATTGTGGCGCACAACGAGCCCCGCGCGTTTGAGCTGGTCGACGAAGAAGCGATCTTCTCCACACGGCACGGGCGGCATCCCGCCCACAGCCTCGTACGCGGCCAGCGTCACCGCGATGCTCGCGCCCGACGTACACCAGTGCGTCGACCAGGGATTGCCGGGCTCCGAGTCGATCCGCGCCACGATCTCGGTCAGCAGCGCCTCGTACCGCGCCTCCAGCCGACCGCGCGCATGCAGCGAGGGCGGCAGGCGGGCGGCATCCTCGGGGTCAAGCGCGAGGCTTCCGGCGACGGCGTCGGCGCCGGCGGCCAGCGCGGCAAGATTGCGGTGCAGCCATTCAGGCGGCACGCAACTGTCGGCGTCCTTTGTGAGGAGCACGCCGCGTGGCGCGCGGCCCTCGTCGAGCCACTCCGCCGCGAGCTCCATCGCCTTGCGGCGCGCCCAGCCAGCGGAGGCCATGGGATCGTCGCGCACCACAACGCGTGTGGTAAAAGGAAGGGCATCGCGCTCGGACGTCACGACGGCTGTCGTGCGGTCGGTGCTGTTGTTGATGAACAGCACCACGCCCAAGGTCGCGAGGTCGACCCCTTCCTGTGCCGCAAAGGCCTGGAGGCAGCGCGCGATCCGCTTCTCCTCGTCGCGCACGGGAACGGCGATGACGATGGTTGGGCAATGGTCGGCAGTGGAGCGATCGGAGTCGACCATGTCATCGCTCTGTTGGCGAACGCTGGCGGCAGGGCCTATACACCGGGGCGGCGCGCCGCTGTGCAGGACGCAGGGGTCGGTGCGGCAGTTAACCGAGCCGAATGCCCCAGACCTGCTTCAGCATAGGCGCACGCTTGGCGCCGTACGCGCACCGACGTTCCACGGTGGCCTGCTTCGCCCCCCGGCCGGACCCGAACCTTCGGTCGTCCTTGCTTCTCATGGGCGACGTGGCCGAAGGTGGACCCGGACGGCGGCGGGCTTTGCTCGCCGACAACGGGATACCGCTCACGAGTGGCCCTTGTGGTTGGGTGGCCAGCAACTCGCGCGGACCACTTGCAAGCTGTCCTGACTTTACGCCCACGGCGTCTCCAGGACGGATCGGCTTGCGTTCCCGCCGCCGATCCGCGTTGCATGTCGCCTTCCACGCTGTCGTGGAGGATCAGTTGGCGTGCGAGCAGATGCGCAACAAGCCAAGCTGGGCGGAGTTTGCTGACATAGCCGGCGAGATCTGCCGTTGTCTTCGCTACGGCAACCGCATCGCCCGCTCGTCGCTTCAGGCGCAGGTGGCTGACAGATCTCTCGTGCTTCCGCATACAAGGGATAGAGCGCGAAGTCCCTCTTGTATTTCGATGGCGTCATTAGCTTGGACAGGGCGGGGAGCCAATGCGCCGATCTCCATGCCGCGCGCCTGCAGGCCGTATGTACGCCAGATGAGATGCTGCGCGACAGGGCGGCATCATCGCTGGGTGAGACGTGGTCCATGGTCGTTCGAGCTCAGGATAGAGCGATTCGTTCGACGATGACCTTCGCACGCATGACGAATGAGTACCGTGCTGCCTAATATAACGGCCGTGCGGTAAAGGAGAGGTGAGTGTGATGCCGCGGATCGCAGCCGATTAGATCCTTGATACAGCGGCGGCCGGCGTTTTACGGTGCTGGTGATGGACGATGACGGTCACTCCGACCACTCTGCCACGCTGACCTCAACGAGAGTGTGATTGCTGCGCTGAGGTATAGTGTCAGGCTCAGTTTCTTGGGCTTCCGCTCCACGACAGGCGCGCCATCGCATGAACACTCCGCGGTACCGACAGCGCTGACGCTGCGTCCAAGAAAGTTGCCAAGGAAGAACTGCCTGCTGGAGTGGGGGCGGCCGACTGCTTGCCGACGAACGCTATCCGACGGTGACACCGTGATGCGGCAC
>CALMGA010000435.1:0-478 GCA_937863205.1 uncultured Beijerinckiaceae bacterium
GCCGCACCTCAAGGCGATGATCGCCCAGGGCACCGACGCCGACATCTACAACGAAGCCCTATACGGCGGCGGCATCTTCGGATCCGGTTTCTGGAACTGGTGGTGGAAGATATGGTCGGGTAAGAACTTCTGCGGCGAGCGGCGCGAAACTGACTGGATGGCCCGTGCGCTCGCGACGCCGTTCAACGATCCGAGCGCCTACGGGCCGCGCGGGTCGATCTTCATGATCCCGGAGATCGAGAAGGCGACGTCGCCGGTGTGGATCGTCGGGCCGCAGACGGGCGCGATCATCCACCAGCTCGGCAGCAGTGAAACGTTCATCCATTCGACGGGGGCGAAGTCGAGGAAGTTCGATTTCGTCGATGCTTGGTTCCCCGATTGCTACAAGGATGCGACCGCGGCCGAGCACATCCGCTACTTCGACTATTGGTTGAAGGGCATCGACAACGGCGCGATGGATGGGCCGCCGGTTCGGGTC
>CALMGA010000435.1:488-4926 GCA_937863205.1 uncultured Beijerinckiaceae bacterium
GCAGGGGGATGACCGTCGCACCGATCTCATGCGCATCAGCGACAGTGTTCCGGCGGCCGAGAGTAGCGAGCGCTACGATGCCCACCTCGACATCGGCAAGCCCACGTTCGTACCCGTGGGATTGAATGACGGCACACCCCGCTGGCGACCGGCGTCTCATTTGTGAGCGATCCGCTGCCCCAGGATGGGGTGATGGTGGGCTACATGAAGGGCGGCTTATGGGTCTCTTCGACAAGCGCCGACATGGATGTCTTCGCGTCCCTGCGCGTGATCGACGAACAGGATCGGGAGATCCGCTACGAGACGGTCGTCATGCCGGCTGATCCCGTGCACCCCCATCCGGTCGGGCACGGCTTGCTGAAGGTGTCGCATCGCAAGCTCGATGAAACGCGGTCGACGGAATATTGGCCGGTGCACACGCATGCCGAAGCGGACTTTGCGCCACTCAGGAACGAGGAAGTCGTCGCCATCGAGATCGGCCTCAACCCGAGCAGCGCGTTGATCCGCAAAGGGTGCCGACTGCGGGTCGATATTCAACCTTACGCGCCGGCCGGCATGCCCGTGCGTGCCTACGACGCCAGCTATCACCAGGGCGCGACCAACACGATCTTCACGGGCCCGGATCATCCCAGCTACGTGCAACTGCCGATCGTGCCCGCGAAGGCGGGCTGATCGCGGCCAGGTGACGCGGGCCGGCGAACGCCGGACCGTCAATTCTTACCTGTTCCGAAGGACGACGGAGGAGATTTATGATGACGAACACGGCTCATGATATGTCCGCGCGGGTCACGCAGATCGTCGACAACGTCCGCGCGATCGGGCCGTCCCTGCGCGAGCGCGCCCTCGCGGCCGAGCGCGCAGGCCGTCATTCGGACGAGACCATCGCCGATCTGGACGCGGCCGGCGTCTTCAACATCGGCAGTCCCGCTGAATTCGGCGGCGACGAACTGTCCGTTCGCCAGCAGCTCGACGTCATCATCGAGGTGGCGAAATGGGATGGCTCCTGCGCCTGGACGACGTGGGTCGGCGCTTCGACGAACTGGATCCCCGCCGGCTCGGGTCCCCGGGTCATCGAAGAGGTTTACGGGACCAAGTGGGTCGGGCCACGGGTCGCCGCCTCGAGCCACTTGCCCGCTTCCAAGGGGCGGGCGAAGCGGGCCGACGGCGGCTGGGTGATTTCCGGAGGCCCATGGACCTTCGGCAGCGACTCCCTCTGGGCGCCCTACACCAACCTCGGGTGCCTCGCCGATGATGGCGCGGGATCCTACCTCGTCGGCGTGCAGGTTCCGCTGAGCGAACTGCGTTTCCTCGACGATTGGCAGGTCGCCGGCATGCGCGCCACCGGCAGCGTGTCCATCACGCTCGCGACGGACGAACTCTTCGTTCCGGACCACCGCGTCACCGACTTCCGCAACGTCACCGGCGCGAAGATCGCGAGCGGCCTCAAGGGAAGCCTGTGGAAAACCCCCTCGCTCGGCTGGGCGTTCAGCCTGATGGCCGGCATGTCGATCGGCCTCGCGCAGGGCGCGCTGGATCGCTTCCTCGAGCGCTCGGTGGGCCGGCCCATCCGCGGCACGGCGTACAAGAACCAGGTGGAAGCGCCGCTCACGCACCTGATGCTCGCGGAGGTCCATTCCAAGATCCAGTCGGCGACGTTGATGGCGCGCGAGCACGCCGAGGAGACCGACCGGCTCGGCGCGCTCGCGGCCGCCGGCACGCCCGCCGCACCGGACTACATGCAGAAGTTCAGCGCGAGAGTGCTCGTCGAGACGGCGTACTGCGCCAAGTGGTGCGCGGAGGCGATCGAGCTTCTCCAGCGCAACTCCGGGTCGACCGCGATCATGGAGAGCGAGTGGATCCAGCGGGCTTGGCGCGACGCACGCGTGATCACGCTCCACGGCGCGCTCAACCTCGAGGCCTTGTCCGAGAACTACGGGCGGCTGATGGCCGGGCTCCAGCCGCATAATTTCGCGGGGATCACCACCCTCAACCGGTTCTCTGCGGAAGAGCCCAAGAAGGCGGCCTAGGAGATTGTCGAGCACTGCGAATGCGATGTCAAAGCGGGCAAGTGGCAGGAAAGCTTGGCCGCGTGTTCGAACAATCGTCTCGGTTGCCGTATCGGAGTAGACGTGCCGTGAGAAAGCGGGGCCGGTCGCGGGTGTCGCCGGGATGAAGATGTAGCCAAGTGCCCGATACTTGGTTGGTTGTCGTCAGATAGCCTCGTGCGGCGCCGCCATTTGATGGCGGCGCCGTCGTCCCTACAACTGCAAGGACGCCAACTCGACCCGAGTCGTGAAGGTCGGCGCGGCATGCATGCTATCCCGTGGCATGCGGCAATCCGATGGTTCGTTCGGCACCGGCCTTGGACCCGCTCCATTGCAGCTCACCGGCAAGCGTGTCGAAACTGCTGGCGCAGGGTCCTCGAGATCGATCGGTTTCGAGCAAGGCGCGTGACCTCCTGCGCGCCGCCTGCCTTGCGGGCTTCCTTGTAACCCGACAAGAAAGGTTCGTGGCGGGGCGGACAGCGGACATGAAGACCAGAGAGGATAGCACGGCGGAAAACCCGAAAGCGCCTAGGTTGCTCAGCCGTCGGGTCAAACTGGTCGATGAGATCATTGAAACGTTGCGGCAGGACATCGTCACGCGTCGGCGCTCCGATGGCGAGCGTCTGCCAACCGAAAAAGAGCTTTCCGACCGCTTCGGTTGCGGGCAATCCACGATTCGAGAAGCCATTCGAGCGCTCGAAACACTCGGGCTCGTCGAAGTCCTGCACGGGAATGGGTCCTTCGTCAGAAGTCAGGGCGACTTCGCGCTGGCATCTGCGTTACAGACGTTCCTTCAGCTTCAAAGCGTCAGCGTGATGGAGGCCCTCCAGATCCGTCAGGTGCTGGGGCGACAGTCTATCGCGATGGCGGCGACCAACGCGACGGACAGGGACATCGCCGAGATCGCCGCGATCTGCGACAGCTTCGAACGATTGGGCGACGTGAAGGAGGTTGACGAGGTCATCGCCCAGGTCGTCAGCTTTCAACGCGCCGTGTCATCCGCCGCTCGTAGTCCTCTCCTTCAATCGCTTGAGGCGTTCCTGCTGGCTCTCCTGCATGAGGTGCAGGTTAAGTCTCTGGGTGGCCGAGGCATCCGCTTCTGGCGCGCGCGGGCCATGGCCTTCCAACCTCACAGGCTTGCCATTCTCGACGGTCTCCGATCGAGAAACCCGGCGCTCGCGTCCGGAGCGATGGACCGGTACTTCGACGCTCAGCGGACACGTTTCGAGCAGGTCAAGGATCTGCACGCGCTCAGCCTCTCCGATCCGCGCGTCATTAACGTCATAGCGAGCATGGTTCGACAGTTCCGAACGTAGGCATTTGTCGAAAATTTCGGGTGACTTGGTGCGTTACAATGATGCAACGCATCGATAACGCGTGCCTTAACCTGAACGATGTTTCCTCAACATTGTCAGTCGCCGATGTCGTCATTCACTTTCCGCCAGTCGGGAATGCGATCATGTTTGCCGAAGCGGCCATGGACCCGCCACTCGAAGATGTATGATCGGTGACAGGATCACAGATAACCGATATCCGCGCGTCAGCGCCTCGCGCACCGCTCTGGTTGCTGGCGCTTCTCACCTTCAACGGCACCTTGGCCCTGCACATCTTCGTGCCGGCCTTGCCGGACGCTGCGACCAACCTCAGGGCGGGTCCGGGCTCCATGCGGCTCACGATCAGTTTCTACATGCTCGGTCTCGCGATCGGGCAACTCGTCCATGGGCCCATGTCGGATCGTTTCGGACGTCGATCCGTGCTTATCGTCGGACTGATCATCTTCACTGCGGCAAGCCTCGCAGCGGCCCTCGGTACGAATGTTCACGTCCTCATCGCCATCAGGCTGGTCCAAGCGTTCGGCGGTTCCGCCGGTCTGGTCCTCGGGCGTGCGATCGTGCGCGATGCGGCCGTGAAGTCGGACGCAACGAAGCGGCTTGCCCTTATGAGCCTGATGATCGTCATCGGATCGGGCATCGCGCCTCTTATCGGCTCGACCCTGGTCGTCGCGCTGGGCTGGCGAGCGATCTTCGTCGCGCTCGCGGCGTTCGGCGTGACCAACCTGTTGCTGACCTGGCGTCTGCTGGCGGAGACGGGAGGCGGCGGAGCGCACGACAGGCGATCGGTGCTCTGGACCTACCGGCATCTCGTCGGGTCCCCTGCCTTCCTCGGTTTCGCGGTCGGAGGCGGGTGCGCGACCACGTCGTCGTATGCCTTCATAGCCGCCGCTCCGTTCATCTTCGTCGATCAACTTCATCGACCGGAGACCGAGGTCGGATTGTATCTGGCGCTCAACGTCGTCGGACTTTGGCTTGGCAGCTTGGCTGCGAGCCGGATTGCCGAACGGATCCCCACAACGAGGCTGCTCGTACAGGGCAATCTTTTAAGTCTCGTGGGAG
>CALMGA010000436.1:0-8923 GCA_937863205.1 uncultured Beijerinckiaceae bacterium
CGATCCCCGCTTCGAGCTCGCCGCCCTGGTCAGCGGCAGCGGCGCCACCGCGCCGACCGGCCTGACCTCGACCGGCTACAGCGTGCTGCGCGACTTCACCGTCGAGAGCGCCACCAAGATGACCGGCGGCTTCGCCGTCCATGAAATGGGCACGCAGTTCATCCTGTTTCAGAACATCGCGCTCGGGCGGCAGCAGGATCCGGTCAACCTCTGGGGCGGCTTCTACTTCGATCAGATCGACTATACCCACGTCGACCAGTTCTTCATCACCGCGCAGGACGATTGCCTGGCGGTGTCGGGGCACGGTGCCGAGGGGCACCCCGCGACCGGGCCGCAATATGACCTTTGGATCGACAACGGCAAGATCTCGGGATGCCACATCGGCGTCCACGTCGGCGGCGGCTTCGATGGTGCCTTCTTCGACCACGTCATGGATACCGCCAACGACTACGACGTGGTGGTCGACACCTCGCTCTCTCCTCATCCCAACCAGGAGGTGAACTTCGGGGCGCAGTTCTTCGCCGATTTCGCGAGCTGGGACAGCGTCCTCATCGATGACGCTCTGTGCGAGCAGCGGATCTACTGCAGCGCGACCTTTGCCGGGCCGATCGTGCACAGCGAGAACGCGGCCGGAATCGCTTCGGGTTCGCACGCCGGCGCGCCGCCGCCGCCCGACAGCGGTCATGGCATCCACATCAAGCACTATTCCGGCGGCTACGTGCTGGTGCACTCGCCCTACCTGCAGTTCCATCCCCGCGCCGCCATCTTCACGGAAGACGTCAGCGCCTATCTGTCGGTGTCGCCGGCGACGCTGGTGACGCGCAACGGCGGCGGCATTCATGCCGACAAAACGTGGCCGCGGGTCATGAGCCTGCCGCGGTTCCTTGCCAACGGCGGCCCGGATCTCGTCAACATTCCGGTCGAAGCCTGTGCGGGGAAAGGCTCGTGCAAGTACGGGCGCGCAGCTCGGGCGGCAGCCCGGGCGATTGCGCCTGCATCGCTGCCCATGGTAGGCCTTTGAACCTATCTGGTGTAGGGTATCGGTGGATATGGCAAGACGGATCTGGGTTGCAGGCCATCGAGGGATGGTGGGGTCGGCGATCACCCGCCACCTCGAAGCCTGCGGCGAGACCGTCCTGAAGGTCTCGCGCGCCGACCTCGACCTGCGCGACCAGTCGGCGGTGACGAGCTGGGTCCTGCGCAACAAGCCCGACGCCATCATCTTCGCTGCCGCGAAGGTAGGCGGCATCCACGCCAACGACACGCTGCCGGCCGACTTCCTTTACGACAACATGGCGCTCGAAACCAACGTCATCCACGGTGCCCACATCGCCGGCGTCGACCGCCTCGTGTTCCTTGGTTCGTCCTGCATCTACCCGAAGTTCGCGCCGCAGCCGATCCGTGAGGATGCGCTGCTGACGGGCCCGCTGGAGCCGACAAACGAGTGGTATGCCATCGCCAAGATCGCCGGCATCAAGCTGTGCCAAGCGTACCGCAAGCAGCATGGGCGCCGTTACATTTCGGTGATGCCATGTAATCTTTATGGCGAGCGTGACAACTTCGACCTGCTGTTGAGCCACGTCATGCCAGCGCTGATGCGCAAGTTTCACGAAGCCAAGGTGTCGGGCGCGTCCAGCGTCACGGTATGGGGGTCGGGCACGCCGTTGCGCGAGTTCCTTCACGTCGACGACCTAGCGCGCGGCGTGGTTTTCTGCATGAATCATTACGACGGCTACGAGCACATCAACTGCGGCGCCGGAACGGACGTGTCGATCGCCGAATTGGCGCGGCTCGTCAAGGAGGCGGTCGGCTTCAACGGCGACATCGTCATGGATGCCAGCAAGCCCGACGGCACGCAACGCAAGCTGATGGACTCGTCCAAGATCCGCGCGCTCGGATGGAAGCCGACCATCGAACTCGCCGAGGGCATCGCCATGACCTACAGCTGGTTCCTCGACAACGTCGCCTCGGCCAGCCTGGCGGCGTAGCGTCTCTGGTTACGTCAGCGCGGCTCCCGCCTCGAAGCGCAAACCGGTCAAGCCGAAGCCGAGCGTGCGACGATCGTGGTTCGCGGGGTCGCAATCGCTGGGGCGGATGGTTCTCTCGTTGAGGATCTCGATCAGGTTGCGTCCTTCATCGATCGAAGCGCCGGTGATCACGAACGTCGTCTTCGGCGCGCCCACCGTGGCCACCGTCGTGCCGAGTTCGCGTCCATTCATCCGGATGCGTGCGACCAGACGCGGGAAGCGTTCCGACACCGGTGCCATGAAGGAGAGAACGAGGCGGTCGATCGACGCCGTATCGTCCTTGCTGAAGACCAGGGTCGCTGTCCTGGCGCTCGACCAGTTGCCCCATCCTTCCTCGCCATGCCAGCCGTTCAGAAGGTAGCGTGACGGCAGGACGTCACCGACTTCTGCAAGGACGCCGGCGTATGGCCTGCCTCTCCGCATGGCCTCCAGCTTGCCGACGAAGCGCGCTTGTTCGTCCTGCGTCGAGTAGGTCGACAGCTTGACCGGGTGCATTGCCAAGCAGCGTCGATCCTCCAGGGAGGACAACTCCCTCGGCACCTGCAGACCGGCGGCGTCGAGTTCGAGATCGGCGGCGGTCCATCCCTTCTCGCAGACGGCGACGAGCATTGTCGCGACCACCAGTTCCACGAAGAGGTTCGCCGCAGCGGTGACCCCGATGTAGTGCGCGTAGGCGGCGAGTCGCGAGCGGGGGATGATGTAGAGATCGGAATAGTTGGCTGCGGTCACCAGCGGGAAGGGCAACTCGATGCGTTTGCTCTTCCGGTTGAGCAGCGCCTTGCGCGAGCGGTCCATGTCCGTCGTGGCGGTGAGGGCGGAGGTGAGGGCCACGGCCGCGGTCCAGCAGGCGGCATCCACCTTCGCCTGCGCTGCGTCGATGGTCAGCCGCTCCGCCAAGCCGTGGAAGAGGGTTCGTGACGGCTGGCGCTTCACGTCGGCGCCGCGCCGCAAGCCGAGGCGCACGTAGCGCTGCGCCTTGACCTTGGCGGCCTTGAACTTCGCCGAAAGCATGTCGGCCGGCGGCAGGTACTTGCGGAGGGTCTCGACCTCGATGCCGGTGCCGAAAAGGATCGATTTGGGATAAAGAAGCTTCGGTATGAAACCGAAGAACCAGATCCAGTGCGCAAGGCCGTGGCCGGGGGCGTGCAGCCCGGCTATGAAGCCATCGTCGGGACCGATCGGGAACAGTTCACGGAAGGTCACGTCGGACAGGTACGGGTTGAGAAGCACGTCGTCGTGGAGGACCAGGAAGTAATCGCAATCGATGGTCGCCAGCTTATCCAGATGATCCGTCAGGTAGGCCGCATGCGTGTAGGAGCCGCGATAAACGGTCCATACGTCCTCATCATCCACGCGCTCGAAAGGGATGAAGAAGCGTATCGCGGAGAAGCGATCCTGGTAGATCTTCCTGAGTAGGGGTATGTTTCCGGGAAACGGATGGTTCATCAGGACGCAGAGGCAGATCTTGGTCAAACTTGGATCCTGCGAATTCGATGATATCGAGCATGAGCGAGGTACACCGTTTGGACGCGGGAGTCTCCTTTGATGAACTGCGTCGAAGCGGGACACCCGATAAGTTCGACAGCGCGCGTCGCGCCGCCACCTGCCCAACACTCGTGCGCACAGCCCGCTTGCCCGCCGCCGGATCCCGGCCCCACTGCCGTTCCCAAGAAAGCTCTGGTCTTGGTCGTGCGGGCGCGATAGGAGACCTCCGCGAGAGAGCCCCTGCCCGTCGCAGAGCCGCCTGCGTTCACGGTTGCCGAGATTGCGTCGGTGCAGGTGCCTTGGTTGGAGGTTCGCATTCACTGCTACTTGGAAATCGGACCCCTGAAGGAGCGGCAGTTCACCGGAATAGCGCAAGTCACCGCAGCTATCGCCGAGGAAATGCTCGGCGACCGGTCCATCGAACCGATGTTCTTCTTCGGCCAGGCGCTCGTCGACGACGTGGTGGTCGGCGATCTGCTCCGGGAGCGCAGCGGCGAGTTCCTGGAATGGCACATCATGCGAACCATGGGTCGCCCGGTGCCGCTAGGCTGCCCGGGCCTGCACGTCGGTATCTTTCCCAACAGGAAAAGCTGCCGTGGGGTGTTCGATCACGAGGTGCAGATCATTCACGACCTCAGCACCCTGCTGACCCCGCAGTTCCACACCAAGTCCACGATCGATTTCCATGCGACGTCGATGCTCGACGACATCAACAGCAACAGCCTGACGGTGTGCGTCTCGGAGGCGACCCGCACGGACGTGCTGCGCTACCTCGGCCCGCTTGATCCTGCCAGGGTTGTCACGGTGCACAATGCGGCAAGGCTGAATTCGGGGGCGGAGGCGCCGTTTGCCGTTCGCAAGGGCAAGCCGCACATCCTGATCATCGGCACGATCGAGCCGCGCAAGAATGTCGGTCAGGTCCTGACGCTTCTCAAGGGGAGCCCGTCCCTTGCCGACCTTTACGACTTCATCTTCCTCGGTCGCCAGGGCTGGGGAGCATCGATCGCCGAACTCGTCGACACCTACGAGCTATCGGCGCTCCTCGATCGTGGTTCGCTGCGCTTTCCCGGCTTTGTCGGGGAAAGCGAGAAGAACGCGCTCGTAGGCTCGGCGACCCTGGTCATCTATCCCTCGCTTCTCGAAGGGTTCGGCTTGCCCGTCCTTGAAGCGCTGAGTCAGGGCACGCCCTGCCTGACCACGCGCTCGTCGAGCATGCCCGAGGTCGGCGGTGACGTTTGCTTCTACTTCGATCCCTTCGAACCCGACGGCCTGCGGTCGTCCTTCATCGCCGCGCAGATGGAGATCGCACGCGACGCGGCAGGCCTCGGCGAGCGGTGCCGAATGCAGGCCGCCGCATTTTCCTGGAAGGCTTCCTACGCGCGCCTGATGGCGGCGATCAGGGTGCGGATGGACCGTGATGGCAGGCAAGATAAGGTCCATTGACCAACGGGGCTGCCGGGGTTGGGCCAGGCTTCCCGATCATCCCGCCTACCCCGTTGTCGTCCACCTGTTGATCGACGAGGTGGTGTGCGCCTCCGCGATCGCCGACTTGGCATGCGATGATGAGGAGGAGGCGCGCGAGGAGGCCCTTGATGCATGGTTCGTGCTGGACCTCCCCGACGAGGCGCTGGAGCGCAGCGACGAGCTGAGCGTGCTGATCGGAGAAAGCGGGGAGGTGCTCGAGCCGCCGGTCAAGCAAACCATGGCTGCGTCCGAAAAGGCTGCGCTCGGCGAGGCAGGGGCGCAAACAGCGGCCGTGACCTACAGGGATTTCCTAGCGCGCGGCGCGACGTTCGCGGATATCATTGACCTGTTCTACCTCGATATCCTGCAACGTCCCGCCGATCGCAGCGGTATGACTCACAATCTGGCGCTTCTTGAGGGCGGCAAGCTGACGTTCGACGGCTTACGGACGAATCTGCTGATGTCGGGCGAGTACAAGAGGCTGAGGCTCGCGAAGGCGGGCGCTCCCGGAAGGATCTTCAACAACCCGCTGGTGATTCGCTCGTCAACGCAGCGGCGCCAGTTCGAGCGCCACGCCGCCGCCTTCCAGCGCTCACCCGCACCCATGACGGAGCGGTTGGTGCACTTCTTCCCCGGCCTGCTCACCCGCCAGCCCCTGCTGGCGCGTTTGGCGGCGGCGGCGGCGCGTGGCCTGCCGGCGCGCGAAGTGTTCTGCCGCGCGCTCGGCTACCTGTCAGACCAGCCTGCGCTG
The DNA here is from genome assembly GCA_937863205.1 of uncultured Beijerinckiaceae bacterium. The sequence goes on from CALMGA010000436.1 coordinate 5,728, forward strand.
ATCCTGCCCGACCTTCCCGAGGCAATGCCAACCGTTCAGGCCGCGCCCGGGGGCGACCTCGCCGTCGAACTCCCGCTGGCATCGGCCTCGTTCGTTCTGGGGTGGAACCGCGTGGAGAACGGCGGCGATGGCCCGTACCGCTGGATGAAGCAGGTCGGCGTGGTGCTCAATCCCCACCCGCATAGGCGCGTCGCGCGCATCGACGTCACGGTCAATGGCTGGTATGGCGTGACAAGCCACGCGGTGTTCGCCGCCTCCGAGCGGGGCCGGCTCGCCGTTTCTAGACACCAGCCGGCGGGCGGACCTTGCGTGCTGTCCATTGCCGGCGGCGAGACGGGGGAGAGGATGGCTTCCGTGGTCCTGGTTGCCGACGAAGCCACCAGCCCCTTGCGCCACGACGGAAGCTACGACTCGCGCGTCCTGTCCTTCAGCGTCGCTCGCGTGGTTATCGTCTACAAGGAGGCGACGTGAGCGGCCAGCGCATCGTCTGCTACTCGGGAGCGGCGAGCAGGAACCTCCCGCATCGTCTCGGCACGCCGCACTATTCCTATCGCTTCGCGGAGCAGAGCTTCCTGAAATGCCTCTCGACGATGGACGTCGCCGCGCATTTCGTCGCCATGCCCGAGTACTACAGCGCTCCCATCTCCTACCTCGATCTTCCCACCTACAAAGAACGCTTGATCCACCTCATCTTCCGTTCGACGGAAGATATCCGCATCATCAAGAACGGCTACAATATTGTCTGTTACGCCTGGGAGTTCCCCTACATCAAGGACACGACCGAAGTCGGCGAACACCCCTTCCTTAACCAGAAGCGCATGCTGTCGCTGTGCGAGGAGATTTGGGTGCCTTGCGGGTACACGGAGAGTGTGCTCGTCGCGCACGGCTTGACGAACGTCCACCGGATCCCCGCAGCGATCACAGCACCGCAGCAAACGAAGCTGCCGCGCGCCGACATCCTGATGCGACTCGGCCACATCGGGACCAAGCCGTTCATGGTCAACTTCCTTGGAAGCGGTTCAACCGGGCGCGGTGACGGTAGCGTGCCGCTTTTCGCGGCCCTGACCGCCCGCCCGGCGGCATCGCGCAAGGTGTTCCTGTCGATCTTCAATCCCGAAGACTTCCGCAAGAACCTCGATGCGCTGGTGCGCGGCTTCGACTACTTCCTTCAGCGGAGCGGGCGCGACGACGTGCTGCTCATCAAGGCCGTGACCTCGGTCGACAGGTTCAACGTCGAGCAGGTCGTGCGCGACGTGATGCTCAACAAGCTGGCGCCGGGGTCTGCCATCGAGAACGAAAACATTCTCGTCTTCAACGACCTGCTCAGCAACGACGAGATGACATGGCTTTACGATCTCGCCGATTTCTATCTCTGCACCTCCCTCGCCGAGGGTCAGAACCTGCCTCTTCAAGAAGCCATGATCCGCGGCGTCGTGCCGGTCACGACGTTGAATACGGCGATGCTCGACTATGTCGATCGGAATAATTCGGTTGTCATCGCAACCGAGCGCTGCTGGAACAGCTGCGAACACCTCGCCGGCAACATCGCGGGAAAGCCCTACGAAGTCGAGCTGTGCTCAGCCAAACAGGTCGCGAGCGCCCTCGACGCGGCGGTAAGCCTTTCGCAACCTGTCTACGCGCGGATGTCGGCAGCCGCCCGCGCCCGCATCGAGGAGAACTACACGTGCGAGCGGTTGCAGCCGCTCATCGCCGAGCGCCTCCGTACGATCACCTCGTCGTGACCGCGGGCGAGGTGTTGGTCGGCTTGGCCGTCGGCTTCGGCAGCCTATTCCTCGCCTCGCCTGACTGTTGGGATCGGACTCGGCGCGTCGGGCCGCGCGGTGCCTCGGCTACGACGATGGGCAGGCATTTCGCCCGGGCGTGCCGTCCATCAGAATCGTGAACACCAGCGCCGATGCCGATATGCTGATCGCCCCGCGGGGCTTCGCCAGACAAGCCCCGCGTCGATCGCGATTGCGGCATGATCGCCGCAAGACAGACGGAACGGGCGGGCGAGAGTTTGCCGAGGTGACCGCGCCAAGCAGCGGGATGACCGCACGGATGCAGGCCGGCGGTCCCCGCAGCGTCCAGCACGGTTTCGACACGCCCGCCCCCTGAAATGCTGTTTTCGGCTTCGCCGACCGAGTCGGCTTGCGGACTGCGAGCACATTCGTAGTCGCGACCATATCGACCGGCATGGCTTGAGCGATCCGGCATAGGTCGCCAGCGTTGAGCGCCATGACGTCCGTCGCTTCGGATTGCACCAACTCGCCTTTATCGAGACGATTACCTGGAACCGCGTCGTCGCATTGGTGGGCCGGCTTGGACTTGCGGCGACCAGCTTTGCCTCGATCGTCTTGCCGGTGCCGGTCAGGATGGCAAGACCGACGAGCAGCGGCACGACGCTCAGCATTTCATCCTTTCAAAGAACCTTGGCGCCCAGGGGGATCTCGCTGGTTTCGAGATCTTGTTCGATTGAGAGGAGCGCTATCGGCGCCTTGGCGCGGAGCACGAAGTACCAAGCCGTGCCGACGCCCATGTAAGCCAGGAACAGATAGGGAAGAATGTCGAGGGGGTAGGCCGGTACTGGGTAGAGGCTGCCGATCAGCGCCAGAATCATCAGAGTAGCACCAGTCGTCCCGAACGCGATGGTGTTGGCTGTGAGTTCGCCCGTTCGGCGAAGATAGACCGGCGCTGCGACCGAGCATAAGAAATAAACGATGATGAAGCCGTAGGAGGCGAGCGTCCCATACCAGCCGAACGCATCAATCTCGGCGTTGCGGCTGAAGACAGCGCAGAGCAGGAAATTCAGGATTGCGCCAAGAGCAAGAGCGAGGTGCGGCGTCTGGTGCTTGTCGTGCACTCGACCCACAAGCTGATGCAAAACACGATAACGGCCAAGCGAGTACATCATACGCCCAAAGGCGTTGAGCGAGGCGAGGGCGCAGGCGAAGCTGCTGACGGTGGCGCCGATATAGACGAGTGCGACCAGCAGGCTGCGGCCCGCCAGGATGTCGCCGAGTGGCGCGCCGCTGGCGCCGAGCTTGGCCGCATCATCCGCGAAGCCCTGGGTGATGACGTAGGTTGTGAACACGAAGAACAGGCCGGAAATCAGCGCCGTGAGCTGAATGGCGCGCGGGATCGCCACGCTCGGGTTTCTGGCCTCATTGCCCAGCGTCGCCGCACTCTCGAAGCC
>CALMGA010000436.1:8933-9650 GCA_937863205.1 uncultured Beijerinckiaceae bacterium
GCATCGAGCTTGAAGCCGAACGTCGCAAGGGCCGCGATGCTGACGACAAGGATGATGACGACGGAGATGACCTCCAGCGCCAGACCGACCCGCGAGGACAGGCGGATGTCGCGAACGGACAACAAGAATGCCAAAACCGACACGACGGCGTAGAGCGCGACGCTGTTTGGCACCCAAGCAATGTTCAGGGCCGTCAACAGCGTCCTGATGAAAATGGATGTCGCGACGGTCAGCGCCATCGCCGTCGCAAGATAGGCGGCGAGTATGGCCCACCCCGCGAGCAGACCGCAGCTCGGTCCAAGCGAACGCGACACGTAGATGAAGAAGGAGCCAGTTGCGGGAATGCGTTTGGCGAGCGTGCCGACGTTCACGCCGACGATCAGTAAGGCGATGGTGGCGACGACATAGACAAGCCAGGACGCCGTCCCGGCTAGGCCGGCGACGACAGCGATGGCGAGCGCGGGTGTCAGGGTCGGCGACACGTTCGCCACGGATTGGCCGAGCGTTTCAAGAAAAGAAAGGCTGTCGCGCTTGAGTTCGACCATGGTCGGTGCTCCACCCGCGCCGGCTGCGGCCGACTCCGGAGGGTCATTTTCCTGACACTCAGATTTGTTTCTCAACAAGAATTGTGCCAGGAAGCCGCCGGTTTTGGCGCGGATCACCCTTGCAGGCGTCGAAGCCGGCCGGCGGATCAGGCGAGCGAACGGTGGAGGCCAG
>CALMGA010000436.1:9660-10956 GCA_937863205.1 uncultured Beijerinckiaceae bacterium
CGCATTGTCATGGCAACTGTGATCTGAGGTAAGCTGACATCGCTGCCGATTTCCTCTGCTTGCCGCCGCTTGCTGCCTTTGATTGATCGGTCCCCGCTGGGTGGTCCGGGTTGGATGTTAGGTCATGACCGGCCTCGACGCTATCGTGAGCAGGGTTGGCGGAGCTGGTCGGGGTTGCGCAGCCAGCCCCGCTCTGATGCCGGACAGGTGGACTTCTGGCGCTGGAGGCTTGTAGCGATCGAGTCGTGCGGGCGCACGGTGTTGCAGTGCTTGCGCCAGCTCTCGATGACGAGCTGCGCTTCGCGAAGTGAAGATCTCTCCGTCGAGCGGTTCGTCCCGGAACCGGGCGTCGAAGGACCTCGAAGGAAGGATCAAGCGCGTCCTGCACGTTGCAGGTGCCGGGAGCTTCTTGAGCGCTTGTCGTCGATACCACGCACAGTGCGGAAGAACCTCGGGGCCGATCCTTTACATATCGGAACTGGCTGCCGACTGCGTCGTCACCTTCGAGACTTCGGGCTTGCGCATTCGCCTACTCCGTCGGCCCGCAGGCGCTGCTGTCCTCGCAGTCGATCATGGCATTAACTGCCTTCCTGGCCGAGAAGGGAAGGGCTCGCCAACTCGCTTTAACAAACGCGTGATCCCGTTTCACGAACCTGCGAGATGCCGGACATATCGTGCCTCGTAGTTCTAGATATGGGACATGACAGATCATAACCTGCGGTCATCGCTGCCGAAGTGGGTGACGCTGGCGGTGCTCGCGACGGCGGCCGTCATCGGGGGAAGCCTCGTCAGATCCACCAGGGTGCCGTTTGGCAAGAGCCTCGGCGACCGTTCCGTCGAGGCCAAGCCCGCACCGAAGCCGGTGCCGGTGCTGGCGGCGGTTGCGCAAGCGCGCGACGAGCCGGTCATCCTGCGCGGCCTGGGGCAGGTGACCGCCTTCAACACGGTGGCGTTGCGCTCCCGCGTGGAGGGCAACATCACGCAGGTGAACTTCCGCGAGGGGCAGGTCGTGCATGCGGGCGACCTCTTGATCCAGCTCGACGCGCGGCCCTACCAAGCGGCGCTCGACCAGGCGAAGGCCAACCTCACCCGCGACGAGGCGGCACTGAGCAACGCCAGGGTCGACCTCGGCCGCTATTCCGAGCTGCTCAAGCGCTCGTTCACGCCGGAGCAGCAGGTCGCCACGCAGAAGACCACGGTGGCGCAGAGCGAGGCGGCGACGCAGAGCGACCAGGCGGCAATCCAGGCGGCGGCGCTCGACGTCCTCGCGGCCCTGCTCGACGCCGACCGCCCGCA
>CALMGA010000436.1:10966-11497 GCA_937863205.1 uncultured Beijerinckiaceae bacterium
GGCGCTGCGCTCTCCCATCGATGGCGTCACCGGCATCCGCCAAGTCGACATCGGCAATCTGATCCAGGGCAACGGCGGCCAGAACCTCGTCACCATCACCCAGATCCAGCCGATCTACGTGATCTTCACCCTGCCCGAAGCCGACATCGACCGCGTGCGCGACGCGATGGGCAAGGGCACCCTCGCCATTCAGGCCTTTGCCGCCGATGACAAGCGCAAGCTCGCCGAAGGCAAGCTGAACCTGATCGACAATACGGTCGACCAGAGCACCGGCACGGTCAAGCTGAAGGCCGAGTTCGCCAACAAGGACTCCGCGCTCTGGCCGGGGCAGTTCGTCAGCGTCCACGCCGTGCTGTCGGTGGTGAGGAACGGTGTCACCATCCCGGCCGATGCCGTGCTGACCGGGCCGAAGGGGGCCTTCACCTACGCGATCGAGGCGAACGGCACCGTGTCGCTGCGTCCGCTCTCCGTGCTGCAAACCGAGAACAACCGCGCGCTGATCGGCGGCGGCTTGAAGAACGGTGACAGGGT
>CALMGA010000437.1 GCA_937863205.1 uncultured Beijerinckiaceae bacterium
CTGCAGGCGCGGCTGCAAAGGTCGCCCGACGACCCACCGGCGATCCGCCTCTATGGCGAGATCCACTGGCGGAAGGGCGACATGACCGAAGCCGTGACCTGGGTTGAACGGGCGGTCGACCTTGCCCCTGGCTTTGATCTGGCGCGGGACTTCCTCATCCGCCTGCTACTCCAGGTGAACCGCCTGCCCGAAGCCCTGGCGCATGCCGAGGTGCTGGGCGCCTCGCCGGTCGGCAACCCCGGGAACGACCTGATCATGGCCTCGGTGCTGGTGCGGCTGGGTGATCAGCAGCGTGCGAGGGTGATCTACGAGCGCCTCTTGGCCGTGCGGCCCGACCAACCTCAGCTCTGGCAGAACCTCGGCCACGTGTTGAAGACGATCGGCGCGCAGAGCGAGGCCGTGCACGCCTACCGCCAAGCGGCGAACTATCAGACGACTCTGGGCGAGTCGTGGTGGAGCTTAGCCAACCTGAAAACCGTGAGGCTCGGCCCTGACGACATCGCGGTGATGACGCAGGCGCTCGAAACCCTGGAGGCCGACAAGGAGGAGAGGAAGGAGGACGTCTTCCATCTCCATTTCTCGCTCGCGAAGGCCCTGGAGGACGCCGAGGACTATCAAGGCGCCTTCCGCCACTATGATCGGGGCAACCGACTGCGCCGCACCATGGTGCAGCACGACGCCGACGACTTTTCCGCCGAGGTCGCAGCCGCGGCGGACGCCTTCACCAGCGCCTTCATCGCGCAGCGGGAGGCCGGCGGCTGCCCGGCGCCGGACCCGATCTTCGTCGTGGGCCTGCCACGCTCCGGCTCAACCCTGGTGGAGCAGATCCTGGCCAGCCACAGCCAGGTGGAAGGGACCATGGAGCTTCCGGAGATGATGATCATCGCCGGCCGCCTGCAGTCGCGGGTGGACCAAGGCGAGTTCAACGACTTCCAGGCGATGGTCGCGTCCCTCTCCGCCGTCGATCGGCGGCGGTTGGGCGAGGAATACATCGAGAAGACCCGTGTGCATCGTCAGACCGGCCGGCCGTTGTTCATCGACAAGACGCCCAACAATTGGCAGCACATCGGGCTGATCCAGCTGATCCTCCCGAATGCGAAGATCGTCGACGCGCGCCGCCACCCTCTGTCATGCTGCTTTTCGGGCTGGAAGCAACATTTCGCCAGAGGTCAGGCGTTTACTTACGATCTCACCGATATCGGTCGGTATTACCGCGACTACGTCGGGTTGATGGACGCTTACGACGCCGCGGCGCCAGGGGCGGTGCATCGCGTGATCTACGAGCGGATCGTCACAGACACCCGCGGAGAGGTCGAACGACTGCTCGCCTACCTCGGTTTGCCCTTTGAGGAAGGCTGTCTGGCCTTCTGGCAAAACACCCGCGCGGTGCGCACCGCGAGTTCGGAGCAGGTGCGCCAGCCGATCTTCACCGACGCGGTCGATCATTGGCGGCACTTCAAGACGTGGCTCGGGCCGCTCGTGGAGGCCCTCGGTCCGGTCATCGACGCCTATCCTGCGGAAAAGCCCCGCTCTGCACCGCGCCACTATCTTGACGATCGTCAAGATTTCACGATTGATAGGCGTGCCGAAGGCGTTCAATAGCGTTTCAAAAGCTAAGGTGGGGAACGCGATGGCCTCAGCGGGACTGAAGCGCGGCCTGACGGCCGTCGCCGCTGCGGCTGTCGCGGTGGCGGCCCTGCTGGCGTCGCCGACCGGAAGCGCGCCTGCGGGGGCTTCCGTCAGGGCTTCGGGTCCGGCCTGCGACACGGCGGGACTATCCTTGCCGCCCGGCTTCTGCGCCACCGTCTTCGCCGACAACCTCGGCCACGTCCGCCACATGGCCTTCGCCCCCGACGGGACGCTGTTCGCCAACACCTGGAGCGGCCACTACTTTCCGCACAGCCCGCCGCCGGCCGCACCTTTCATGGTCGCTCTGCGCGACACCAAGCACTCAGGCTCGGCGGACCAGGTGATCCGCTTCGGACAAGGCCCCTCCGACGGCGTGGCTGGCGGCAGCGGCGTCGCGGTCTACCAGGGCTACGTCTACGCCGAGCTTAACGATAAGATCATCCGCTATGCGCTGGGCAAGGACGGCCTCGTCCATAACGTGAAGCCCGAGGTGGTGTTGAGCGGCATGCCGCTCAACACCACCTCGGGCTTCAAGGGCGAACTCTTCGTCGACATGGGCTCGGCCACAAATGCCTGCCAGGCGCAGAACCGTAAGCTGCACGTGCCCGGCCAGACGCCTTGCGTCGAGGCGGAGACTCGCGGCGGCCTGTGGCGGTACGAGGCCGGCAAGCTCGGCCAGGCCTTCTCGGCCAAGGGGCGCTACGCCGCTGGCATCCGCAACGGCGAGGGCCTGTCGTTCGACGCGGCCGGACGCCTCTACGACACCCAACACGGCCGCGACCAGCTGCCCGCCAACTGGCCGGAGTCCTACACCGACCTGAAGCACGCCACCGAGCTGCCGGCCGAGGAGCTGCTTCTGATCCGGCCGGGCGGCGATTACGGC
>CALMGA010000438.1 GCA_937863205.1 uncultured Beijerinckiaceae bacterium
TGTCGCTGATCAACGCGCTGCGCGTCGAGCCTGACCTCGGCACTCCGGCGCGCGGCGGCCTGCCGGCCACCGTCGCCGTTCGCAGCGGCGACCGCTGGCTCATCTCAGGCCACAAGATCTACTCCACCGGCGCGCCGATCCTGTCGTGGTACGCGGTGTGGGCGAAGACCGACGAGGCGAGCCCTCGCATCGGCACCTTCCTGGTGCCGGCCGGGCTGCCCGGCCTTCGTATCGCGGAGACCTGGGACCACCTCGGCCTGCGCGCCAGCGGCAGCCATGATGTGCACTTCACGGATGTCGCGATCCCCCTTGACCACGCCGTCGACATCCGCCGCCCTCACGAGTGGCGGCCGGCGGACGTGCTGGCGCAGCACGTCGAGAACGGCGTGCTGCTCGCCGCGATGTACCACGGCATCGCCTCCGCCGCCCGCGACTGGCTCGTCGGCTTCCTGAAGGAGCGCGCCCCGAGCAACCTTGGCCATCCCTTGGCCGAGCTGCCGCGGGTGCGCGAGGCGGTCGGCGCCATCGACGGCAAGCTGCGCGCCGGCGCGCGGCTGATCAGCGGCCTCGCCGCTGAAATCGATGGGGGCGGCAGCCCTGCCGCCCCCGACGCCTACGTCGTCAAGTCCACCGTTACCAACGACGCCGTCGCGGCGATCGAGATCGCGCTGTCGCTCACCGGCAACCACGGCCTGAGCCGCCGCAACCCCCTGGAGCGGCACTACCGCGACGCCCTGTGCGGGCGGGTGCACACGCCGCAGGACGACGCGGTGCGGATGATCCTGGGGACAGCCGCCCTCGCCTGACGATTGGAAGGAGATCCCATGAACGCTCCCGCCCCGGAGTTCATCGGCTACGTCGCGACCCACGAGAGCTCCGAGATCAAGCCGGCCGCCGTTCCCAAAGTCGACCCGGCCTACGTCGCCGCCGTCGCCAACGCCCACGAGGCGGCCGGCTTCGACCGCGCGCTCGTCGCCTTCCATTCGACCGCGCCCGACAGCCTCCTCGTCGCGTCCCACGCGCTGGCGGCGACGCGGCGCCTCCACCTGATGATCGCGCACCGGCCCGGCTTTACCGCGCCCACCGTCGCCGCCCGGCAGTTCGCGACGCTGGACCAGTTCAGCGGCGGGCGCGTCGCCATCCACGTCATCACCGGCGGCAACGATGCCGAGCAGCGCCAGGACGGCGACTTCCTCACCAAGGAGGAGCGCTACGCCCGCACCGACGAGTACCTCGACGTGATGAAGCGGGAGTGGACGAGCGACGTGCCCTTCGACCACGAGGGCCGCTTCTACCGCGTCGGCGGCGCCCAATCCGCCGTGCGTTGCGCGCAGCGGCCGCACATCCCGATCTACTTCGGCGGCGCGTCGCCGGCGGCGCTCGCCGTGGCGGCGAAGCACGCCGACGTCTACGCGCTATGGGGCGAGACGCTGGCGCAGGTGCGCGAGATCACGGCCGAGCTGCGCGCCGCGGCGGGCGCGCACGGGCGATCCTTGCGCTTCAGCCTGTCGTTCCGCCCGATCCTCGCCGACACCGAGGAGAAGGCGTGGGCGCGAGCGCATGACATCTACGAGCGGGCGCGGGCGCTGCTGGTGGCATCGGGGCGCGACGCCGGCCCGGCGGAGAACACCGGCGCCCATCGCCTGATGGCGGCGGTGCGGCAAGGCGAGCGCCTCGATGCGCGGCTGTGGACCAAGATGGCGGCGCTGAGCGGCGGTCGTTGGAACTCCACCGCGCTGGTCGGCACGCCGGAGCAGGTCACCGACGCATTGCTGCAATACTACGACCTCGGCGTCACCACCTTTCTGGTCCGCGGCTTCGATCCGTTGGAGGATGCCCTCGACTACGGCCGTGCGTTGATCCCGCTGACCCGCGCCGGTATCGCGCGCCGCCGGCAGAAGGCCGGCATCGCGGCATAGAAGGACGTCACCGGCGCTCTGCCCCTGCGCCGAACAGTTTCTCGCGCAGCGTGCCGTCGGTGTAGCTGCGCTTGTAGCGGCCGCGCCGCTGCAGTTCCGGCTCGAGATGGTCGACGATGTCGGCGAAGGGGCCGTTCACGTGCGCCGCCATGCTTGCGCCGGGCCACGCCGCCGCGAGGCGCCGGACGGCACGGGGCGGCAGGCGCGCCGCCAGCGAGGGCTGGCAGGCGACACGCAGCGCGCCAATGCCGCGCTCCCGGATCTGCCGGGCGGCGTGCGCGAGGTAAGCAAGGCCTTCATCGCCCTGCTCGTGGCGGGCCAGATGGTCGCCTCCGTGCTGATCGATCACGTGGGCTGGCTCGGGGTGGGGCAGCGCTCAGTCGACCTGCCGCGCCTGCTCGGCGTCCTGCTGCTCGTCAACGGCCTCATGCTGATCCGGCGCTGACCAAGCCTGATCGGGGCCGGCATACTTGTTGTTCAAGCGCCTTCGGTGGGCGTAGCGGCGCCAGGTGTTGTGGGCTCGGAAGCTCGCGAAACATCAACGGCGCAGGTCAGGCTGGAACGCGCCCAACCCAGTCACTCGTGGAATCAGATGCCGAGCTCGACAGCGGATGCTTCTCTCATCCCGCAAAGGACAGCGCGGCCTGAGGTGCGCCGAGCTCGAAAGGTGTCGCATCCGACCAGAACCGGCGGGTGAACTTGCTGGCGTCGACCCGGTAAGGGCGATCCCAGCAGAACCCGACGTCGGCGACCTCGCGCAGGAACGGCGCGACCAGTCCGAGCAGCGGCAAGCTGCGAAGAGGAATCGCCGTCACCCTGGGCTGGACGCCGAGGGCGGCAGCGCCGAGGGCGAGGATCTCGCGTGGTGTCCGCGTCGGCGCGCACGGCATGTTCCACGCTTGGCCATAGGCGTCGTCGGGCGCCTCAAGCAGCGTCACCACCGCCCTCGCGACGTCGGGCACGAAGGCGAAATCGTGCGGCGTGTCGGGCGGGGCCAGCAACAGCGCCGCCTTGCCCCGCGCAAGACGCCCGAAGCCGGTGTCGCCGATGTGCGAGACCCCGACACCGGGTCCGTAGAAGTCGGGTATGCGCAGGGCGGCCACACGGACCCTCCCCGTCGCCGCGAGCCAGAGCCGCGTGACGGCGGCGCGGATGGCCGGCTTGGCGCCCTTGCTGGTCAGCGGCATGTCCTCGCGCAACGGCGCGTCCTGGGGTCCGAGCATGTACAGGTCATCCACGAACACCATGCGGGCGCCGGCCGCTTCGCAGGCCGCAAGCACATTGGCCATCGCCCTCGGCCAAGCCTCGCGCCACACCCGGCGGTCATAAGGAAAGCCGACCGCCATCACGACTTGGCTCGCGCCCTCAACGGCGCGCGCGACGGTCCCGGCGTCCAGCACGTCGCAGGACACAAAGGTCGAACCCGCGGGCAGGTCTGCGGGTCGGTTCCTTTGCGCCACGCGGACGCTGCTGCCGCGCTCGGCCAGGGCGCGCGCCGTGGCTCGTCCCACTGCACCGTACCCGATGATCACGATCGATCCGTCCATCACATCCTCCTCGTGCGGGCCGCTTGGCGGCTTCGGCACGCAGATTGGCAGGCGGGTACGGGCAAGAAAATCGGCTAAGACAGTAGGGTCACCCCACGGAAATCGATGAACAAGCCGGACTGGGACCTTTACCGCACCTTCCTCGCCGTACTCGGCGACGGATCGCTGTCCGGCGCCGCGCGGCGGCTCGGACTGACGCAGCCCACGGTGGCGCGCCACATCGAGGCGCTCGAGGCCGCTTTGGGCGTCGAGCTGTTCCTGCGCTCGCGGCTCGGACTGGTACCGACCGACAAGGCCCTGGACCTGAAACCGCTGGCGGAAACGTTGGCGGCAACCGCAGCCGCCTTGCTCCGCTCGGCGCGGGCCGGCACGGAGGATGTCGTCGGCATCGTCCGCATCAGTGCCAGCGAGATGGTTGGCCTTGCCCACCTTCCGCCCATCCTCGTGGGCTTACGCCGGGATCATCCCCGCCTGGCCATCGAACTGGTCCTGTCGAACGCCGCCGACGACCTGCTCCGGCGCGACGCCGACATCGCGGTCCGCATGTTCGCGCCCGAGCAGGAGGTCCTCGTCACCAAGCGGCTCCCATCCGTTCCGTTGGGCCTCTACGCGCATGCCGACTACCTCGCCCGCCGCGGAACGCCGTTCAAGGTCGAAGACATGCACGAGCACGACCTCATCGGCTTCGACAAGGAAACGCCCGCGCTTCGCGCCTTCGTTGAGCGCTACCCATTTCTGTCGCGATCGGCGCTCGCTTTGGCAACGGACAGTGACTTTGCCCAGCTCGCCGCGATCCGTGCCGGACTGGGCATCGGCGTCTGCCAAGTACCGATCGCCCGACGTGACCCGGCCCTCGTCCGCGTGCTGACCGACATCGTCGACCTGGCGCTGGATGTGTGGATCGTGATGCACGAGGACCTCAAGCGCAGCCGCCGCTGCCGCGTCGCCTTCGATGCCTTGGTGGAAGGGCTCGCCGGCATCGGCGAGGGTCTCTAAGCTGCCTTTGGCGGAGTACCCAACGCATGCTGGTTCCGCTCGACATTCAGCTTGCCGA
>CALMGA010000439.1 GCA_937863205.1 uncultured Beijerinckiaceae bacterium
GCGACCGTCTTCTGGTTGATGCCGTAGCGCTTGGCCAGCGCCCTCAGGCTCTCTTCACGATGCTGCATCGCTCGACGGATCGCCGTTGTCGTTGTGGCGCTCCCGTGGAGAACTTGGCCCATAGCGCATCCTTCCATTCCGGCGAGAAGATTGCACCATCAAACCCCGGGATCAAACACCTAACATTCAAACCGGACCACCCGATGGGGGCCGATCAAGGTGCTTACATCATGTATGGCCGGGGTCATACTTTCGACGCCGATCGACACCTCAGCCCACTTCGCCCCCCGCTTGAATGGCCAAAGTCTAGCTTGGCCGTTACGGGAGATCGGCGGGACTTCCCATCAATTGGAATACAATATAATCTTACGTCAGAAAGTATATTGCAGATGGTATTGACGAGACGGAATGCGCTAGCTTTCGGTTCTATGGCTGGCTTGACCGGCTTCGTAAGCGAAGTACTGTCGTTTTAACAACAGCTGAGAATTGAAGTTGCTACCTCGGATGGCTTGACGACCGCAACGAATATCACGCGTTACATATCAAAAGTCCATGACCGTTCTCAGAGCATTTTGGGAAATGGGCTCGCCACAGTTCTAGAAGGCCAAGCGACAGTCATAGATCTGGGTCACTACGGGTTGATGTTCATCCTGCTCAGAGCGGACTGAGATCGGAAGGAAAGCCGATCTCTTCATGGATATGCTTCGGCCGCCTTTCCAGAACTGCTGGAGAAATCTCAAAGGGAGGGGCGTGGTGATCCCAGCGGGTCTCTCGCGATCAGGTCCTATTTCCGATTGTTGAACAAGATGAAGCCTGTCGGTTCGATTGCCAGTGAACAGCTTGGGTTTGCGGTTCGGTTCTTGTCGCTCGACGATCCCAGATCCGCACGTCGAGTAGATCCATCGAACCTTTCAAAGACCTATGGTCCTGGCGTCACACTGAAAAGCGCGCAGGTACAAATAACAGATGCGCCAGGAACTAGCGGTATCGCAACGATCTTGCCACGGATAAATCACCCGAACAAAAGCAGCTTGATCGTTCCGCAGAGTGATCGAACCTACTATCGCGCTTCAGATCTAGGCCATCTCGAGTATGGGGACTTCTGGAGTAAGTTGGCCTGATAAACTCGGGGACGGAACGAGATCTACCCGCTGGCGGATGTGACAAGCGTCGTGGTCGGCGAAAACAAGGTCGCGCAATGCAGCACCCATTATGGAGTCTTAAGGCTTCTCCTTCCTACACGGCAGGGGCTCGGGCGCTGATGGGTGTCGGCGAGAGGGTGGATCTACACCCTGCTGAACCGTCGATTGATCTTGAAAGCCTTCCGACAATTGTTGGTGCCTGCTCATCAGATTTTTTCGGTAAGCGGACAGACCAAGAGCGGCCAGCCTGATCGGTCACAAAGGCACATGCTCAACGTCCGGGTCGGATCGTGAGCTGCCGATTCGGCTATGGGCAACTCCTTGTACGCCGCACTCCGAACCAGACAGGCAGTTCACGGCCAGCTCGCGACGGGACGGATGGGCGGCACTGCGCCCATTCCGGTCGTGCGAGGTGCACGATGAACTGCTCCGAAGCAGATGGGGTGGATGGCTCCCGCTCCCGGCGTTGCGGCGCCATCATGGTGCTATCGCGCAGTAGAAGCTTGGAGCCACCACGATGGAGATCACAACCGTTGGCCTGGACTTGGCCAAGAACGTCTTCCAGGTGCACGCCATCACTGCCACGGGCGCCGTAGTCGTGCGGCGCTCGCTGCGGCGGGCTCAGGTGATGCCGTTCTTCAGCAATCTTGCCCCCTGCCTGATCGGCATGGAAGCCCGCGGCATCAGCCATCACTGGCCGCGCGAGCTAGCCGGCCTCGGTCACACGGTCCGGCTGATGCCGCCGGCCTACGTCAAGCCGTACGTCAAGCGGGGCAAAAGCGACGCCGCCGATGCGGAAGCGATCTGCGAGGCGGTGACCCGGCCGACCATGCGCTTTGTTCCAGTCAAATCCGTCGAGCAGCAGGCGGCCTTGGCGCTGCACCGCACCCGCGACCTCCTCGTCCGGCAGCGGACGCAACTGGTCAACATGATCCGGAGCCTGTTGGCCGAGCTCGCCATCGACATGCCGAAGGGCATCACGCACGCCCTGGCGTTCGCACGACGTGCGGCGGCCGGTGACGCGCCCGACGTGCCGGCCGTGGTCGCCAAGGTGATCGGCGCCCTGGCCGAGCAGGCCGTTGCCGTTCAGAATCGGATCCGGCAGCTGGAGCGCGACCTGCTGGCCTGGTACCGGGCCAGCGAGCTTGCCCGGCGCATCGCCACCGTGCCCGGTGTCGGCCTGCTTGGTGCAACGGCGATGGCGGCCACCGTCACGGATCCCTCGCAGTTCCGCTCCGGGCGGCAGTTCGCGGCGTGGCTGGGCCTGACACCGCTGAACAATAGCAGCGGCGGCAAGGAGCGGCTCGGCCGCATCTTGAAGATGGGCGACCAGTACCTGCGCCGGCTGCTGGTCACCGGTATGACGTCGCTTGTTCGGCGCAACAAGCACCACCCCGGCTCCGCCGACCCGCGCGTCAACGTCCTGCTCGCTCGCAAGCCGTTGCGGCTCGCCACGGTGGCGATGGCCAACCGCACGGCCCGGGCGATCTGGGCCATCATGAGCCGCGGCGAGGTTTACCGGGCGCCGGCACCCGGCATGGCGGCCTGACACGCGGCGGCCTGACACGCGGCGGCCTGACACGCGGCGGCCTGACCAGGAGTCCACCGACCAGCGCGGTAGCGCGCGAGGAGGTTGCGAGGACTTTTGTGTGTGATGGCAAACCGGTCAGACCGGGGACGAGGACAACCCGCCGAATGTCGAGGGCGTCATAGCCCGTGAAGCAGAATGGGACCTCGTCCGCGGACACTATCAGGGCCAGCGGTCCGTGACCGCGCGAACAGGCCGGTTACAAGACGGCACCCCGACCAGCATGCCAGACCCTCACAGACCCCTTGCAATGCGGGAGCCATCCACACAAGACCTTCAGTTCGTCGTGGCTACGGCTGACGTGGGTGGTTTTCGGCCGACCCCCTTCGGAGCACCGGAGCGAAAAGGCGCACATTCGACAAGGGCTGTGGACTGGCCGTTTCAGGAGCAAGAAGCGGAATTCATCCCCCGCTCTGCACGGCGGCATAAGCAGGTCCTTGCCCAGCCAAGGAGCAGCCTGTGATCGATCCCCACGTCACCATCGAGCCTTCGATCCTCTACTTCGGTACCCCACCCGGGCGCAGCTCGCGAGCATCGTCCACGGCATCTACGCCGCGGTGCGCGCCTGCCATGGCGAGCACTTCGCGGCCGTGCTCGACAGCGCGGTGCGCGACCAGCTCGCCCGGCACACCCGCGGCGGCTGAAGCGCATCGTCGCCCTGGCGCTCGGCTATGCCGCCGCGGCCGGACGCGACGCGCTCACCCCCGACGACGTGCTGCGCGCCGTCGCGCTCGCGGCCGGCGTGTCGCATGAGACGGGCTTCCGCCATCCCGTCGGCTTCGCGCCGTGACGCCTGCGCCACCGTCCACGCGCTTCAAGCCTCATCACATCGCGACGGCACCGGACACCCTCTGCGGCCAGCAGCAGGACGGAGCGCATCAGGATCTTGTAGGCGGGGATTGGCATAGTACAACCGCAGCCCGTCCCATGTGCCGCACTGAACAGGGAAGAGCATGCTGACCGACCGCTTCGATGACGCCCTCGCCTTCGCCGCCCGGCTGCACCGCGCGCAGACCCGCAAGGGCACGGCGATCCCCTACGTGTCGCACCTCCTCGCCGTCTGCTCGCTGGTGCTGGAAAACGGCGGCGACGAGGATGCTGCGATCGGCGCGCTGCTGCACGACGCCGCCGAGGACCAGGGCGGCCGGGCGACGCTCGACGTCATCCGCGCCCGCTACGGCGAGGCGGTCGCCACCATCGTCGCCGACTGCACCGACGCCTGGGGCGAGCCGAAGCCGCCGTGGCGCGAGCGCAAGGAGGCCTACATCGCCGCGCTGCCGGGCAAGGCCGATGCCTCGCTGCTGGTGTCGCTCGCCGATAAGACCCACAACATCAGCGCCATCGCGAGCGACTACCGCGTGCTCGGCGAGGCGCTGTGGCCACGCTTCACCGGCAAACGCGAGGGCACGCTGTGGTACTACCGCTCGCTCGCTGACGTCTTCCTGGAAGTGCAGCCGGGCCGCTTGGCCGAGGCCTTCGCGGCCGAGGTCGCGGCATTGGTCGCCGCCGCGGCCTGAACAACCTGCTCGCGCTCGCGATCACCGGAGACGAGCGTATCGGCGCGCTGCACGATGCGGAGAATCAGGCCGGATGTGAGGGCGTCGAGCAGCGCGCCATCGCAGGAGCGGTGCTGGCGGATGCACATGGTCGAGAGTCGGAAGTGCTGCTCGGCGGTGGCGTGGCCAGCCCTTCTCACTCGAGCTTCTTCATTCCACGTCTGCTTCTGTCGCGAGCAGCGCCTCGGCGAGATCGAGCGCGTCGTCCGGCCAGTACGTCGCCGGCCTGGGCTGGGCCGCGCCCGTCAGCCTCATCGGGCGACAGGTCAGCACGGCGCGGCGCCAC
>CALMGA010000440.1 GCA_937863205.1 uncultured Beijerinckiaceae bacterium
GGTCGCGACCGACGCCGGTCGCGACCCCACCGGTTCCGCGGATTCGCTTGCTATCTGAATGGCTTGCATCCGTTACAGGGAGGGTCACGTGTATTACGCCGATGAACAATTCAACGAAAGCTAGGCTGGATTGCTCGCGCAAACCTTTCCTGCACGATGGAAGGCCCTGGTGGCTGAAGGGAAAGGACCAACATGCGACTGCAACTCATTCTAGCCGGTATGGCCTTGACAGCCGGCACGGTCGGCCTCAGCCGCTTCCGTCGATAAGATGATCGATGTCGCCGCTCCCCCGGAAAAGGTGTGGGCGATGATCGGGCCGTTCTGTTCGATCAAGGACTGGCACCCGGCGATCGGCAAGTGCACGGAACACAACGGCGTGCGCACGCTGGTGACCAAGGATGGTGCCGGCACCTTCGTCGAGAAGCAGACGGCCAACAAGCCCAGCAGCATGGAGTACAGCTACGAGATCCAGAAGAGCCCGCTGCCCATCACCGGCTACAAGTCGACCCTCAAGGTGACGAAGAAGGGCGAGGGCTCGCAGGTCGAGTGGTCGAGCACCTACACGCCCGACAAGGGCAAGGAGGACGCCGCCAACCAGGCGATCTCCGGCATCTACCAGGGCGGCCTCGACAGCATCCAGAAAATGGCGGCGAAGTCGCAAGCACGTCTTCATTTGCAGCTATCGTGTCACCAGCACAATTGATGTCACGATAGCTTGGCTCGCGAACTGCTTCGACCGTTGTGTATAACAGGCGAACCGCCTGTGGTTTCTCCATAGCGGACTATTTTTCATAGGCGAGACCGTCACCGCCGGTGGCTTCGAAGGGGCTTCGATCTAGGCGGCCTTTGGCGGAGAGCCAACGTATGCTGACCGCGCTCGGCATTCGGTTTGCCCAACGCGTTACGGATGAGTTCGTCCACCTCGTTGGGTCTTGTCGCCGGGCCTTCGACGGGTACGGTGCGCGACGGGGTACGCAAAACGAAGCGCAATGGCTAAATGGGAAGCCATGCTCGAGCGAAAAGGAACATCTCCCATGTCGGTTTCCCCGCATTGACCGAAAACCTCGTCGCAGCAATGGCGCCGCTGCCGCTCGTTGAGCGCATCCGCTTGGTTGCGCGCGAGATGCCGGGCCGGCTCGTCTTCACCACCAGCTTCGGCATCGAGGATCAGGCGTTGACCCACGCCATTGCTCAAGCGGAAGCCGGTATCGTCATCGTCACGCTCGACACCGGCCGGCTGTTCCCCGAAACCTACGACGTTTGGGCTCGGACCGAGGAGAGTTACCGCTTGCGCATCGCCGCCGTGGCGCCGGAGCGCGAGGCGGTGGAGGCTTTCGTCGCGCGCGAAGGGATCAACGGCTTCCGGCATTCGATCGAGGCGCGACAAGCCTGCTGCGGGCTGCGCAAGGTGGAGCCGCTGGAGCGTGCCCTCGCCGGCGCCAGGGGCTGGCTGACGGGCTTGCGCGCCGGCCAGTCGGCGGCGCGCGCCGCCACGCCGCTTGCCGAAACCGATGCGGAAAGAGGGCTTGTCAAGCTCAATCCGCTCGCCGACTGGACGCGCGCCATGGTCGACAGCTTCGTCCACGACAACGCCGTGCCCTACAACGCGCTGCACGATCGCGGCTTCCCCTCGATCGGATGCGCGCCCTGCACCCGCGCGGTGCGGATCGGCGAGGACGAGCGCGCCGGCCGCTGGTGGTGGGAGCGGGAGTCGAGGAAGGAATGCGGCCTGCACCCCGGCCGCCCCGGCGCGGGCGTGATGCCGGGCGAGGAGCCGGTCGCCTTCGCCGAACCGATGCGGGCCTGATCGCGGGGGAGAGGCGGATCCGGCGCCGTCAGATCGCCCAGTCGCTGAGATCGGCGGGAGCGACGAGGCGCTCGGCAAGCACGTCGACGAC
>CALMGA010000441.1:0-2032 GCA_937863205.1 uncultured Beijerinckiaceae bacterium
TGCGGGTCGGCACCTGGACGCACTTGCCGTCGGCGATCGCCACCATGTCGGGGTAGGAGACCCAGAAGGGAGCCGGCACGATCACCTCGTCGCCGGGGTTCACCGTGGCGAGGAAGGCATTGAACAGGATGTGCTTGGCGCCGGTCCCGACGATCACCTGGGCGGGCTTGTAGCTGAGCCCGTTCTCGCGGCGGAACTTGTCGACGATCGCCGCGCGCAGCGGCTCGATGCCGGCGACGGGGGTGTACTTGGTCTCGCCCCGCCGGATCGCCGCGATTGCCGCCTCCTTGACGTTGTCGGGCGTGTCGAAGTCCGGCTCGCCGATGGTCAAGGGGATGATGGTCCGACCCTGCGCCTTGAGGTCGCGCGCCTTCTGCGTGGCGGCCACCGTGGCGGAAGGCTTCACGCGCTGCAGCGCGTCGGACACGATCGACATGAGACTTCCTTGAACTGAGCCGTTTCGCGCTTGGCGATGGAACGAGGCGCGAAGGTGCCGGCAAGCCTTGAGGTCCGGTGAAGCGCGGCGCAGAACTTAAGTTTGCCGTGCCGGCGCGGCAAGATCGAAAAGGCCCGGCGGCACCGCGCCCGCCATGGCGGCGAAGCCGCAATCAAGCGTTCACCGGCCATTTATCGTGAAATGGTTAGAAGAGGATGAAACTGTTTCCTATTTGTCGCATTGTGCTTTTCGTCGGGCGTCGGGGGACATCGCAAGGGTCCTTGGAGGTTTGGCGGCGAAGCTGATCCGGTGCCGCGAGGCAGGGTGGAGTTGAGCATGTCGATCGCAGACCATTTCGAGCAGGCACCCGACGCGCGCTGCGTCCGCGACTACGACGCCGGCGCCGCGCGCCGTCAGTTCAACCTGTCGCTGGTGCTGGTCGTGGCGCTGGCCCTCGCCGCCGCGACACTCGGGATGGCGGTTCGCTTCGATTTGCCGATCATGCAGGGCAACGCTACGGCTGTCAGCACGGCGGCACCGCCGGCCTATGCGGGCAAACTCTGAGCCGTCGGGCTCTAGCTTTGGTCCCGAGTGCTGCGCCATCAATTGCCGTCGGGGTCACCGGCGGCCTTTTCATGTCGACGATGTTCGGCGCCGCGATGTGTCGGTTGGGGTGCAACGACCACGGGATGACGGTGGCAAAAAGGCCCGGCATCGCCATGCGGCGTCGCCGAGCCTTTTACCCCTCGCGGCCCTGCCGGGTCATGGAAGCTTTTTCCCCCGAAGAAGCTTCGTCAGCCGGCAGCGCTTGGAAGCCGTGATAGCAGCGCGGTCGTCCGAAGTCTGTGTCCTTGCGGACACAGTCGTCGCCGACCGTCTTTCACCCTCTCCCCCCACGATTGGCTGGTGTCGCCCAGGCGGATTAACGCTCCTGCAAACGGGGAGGGCAAGCATGTTCCGCAGTGAAGGCAAGGGCGAAGGCGCGCCGCGGCAAGCGCGCAACGTGCTCGGCGACCCGCTGCAGGGCTGTTCGACGCAGCCGATGACCGGCTTCTTCCGCGACGGGTGCTGCAACACCGGCCGCGAGGACCACGGCAGCCACACGGTCTGCGCGGTGCTTACCGACGCGTTCCTCGCCTTCTCGAAGTCGCGCGGCAACGATCTTTCCACGCCGCAACCGGGCTTTCCCGGCTTGAAGGACGGTGATCGCTGGTGCCTGTGCGCGCCGCGCTGGCGCGAGGCCTTCGAGGCCGGCGTGGCGCCGCGCGTCAAGCTGGCGGCGACCCACGAGGGAGCGCTGGCGCACTGTGGCTTGGCCGACCTCAAGGCGCACGCGATCGACGTGTCTTGACGGGTGGCGGGATCGCGCCGCTTCCGGGTTGCGCGGTGGGGCGAGCGGGTGCATCACGCAGCCCGCCTCGCAGAGAAGCCCGATGATCCGCTCCGCCCTGATGAACGTGATGACCGCCGCCGTGCTCAAGGCCGGGCGCGGCCTGAAGCGCGACTTCGGCGAAGTCGAGAACCTGCAGGTCTCGGTCAAGGGCCCCGGCGACTTCGTCACCGCCGCCGACAAGCGGGCGGAGAAGGTGCTGTTCG
>CALMGA010000441.1:2042-2726 GCA_937863205.1 uncultured Beijerinckiaceae bacterium
CTTCGTGATGGAGGAGGGCGGTGCCGTCGAGGGCGCCGACAAGAGCCACACCTGGCACGTCGACCCTCTCGACGGCACCACGAACTTCCTGCACGGCATCCCGATCTTCGGCATCTCCGTCGGGCTGGAGCGCGAAGGGCAGGTCGTCGCCGGCGTGGTCTACAATCCCGCGGTGGACGACATGTTCGTCGCCGAGCGGGGGCAGGGCGCCTACCTCAACAACCGCCGCCTGCGCGTCGCGGCGCGACGCCAGATCTCCGACTGCGTGATCGGCTGCGGCATCCCGCACCTCGGCAAGCGCGGCCACGACCAGTGGCTCGACGAGGCGCGCCGGGTGATGGGCAAGGTGTCGAACCTGCGCCGGATGGGCGCCGCCGCGCTCGACCTCTGCGACGTCGCCGCCGGACGCACCGACGGGTACTGGGAGCGCGACATCAAGACCTGGGACATGGCGGCCGGGTTGGTGATGGTGCGCGAAGCCGGCGGCTTCCTCACCGATTGCGGGGGCGGCACGGAGATGATGGCGCGCGGCTCGGTGTGCTGCGGCAACGAGGTGGTGCAGCCGGCGCTGCTGGCGCTGGTGAGATAGGGGCAGACGGTTGCCGTCATTGCGAGCGCAGCGAAGCAACCCAGGAGCCGCGAGCAGTCATCTCGCAGGATGTCGCTCGGCCGCCCCTGGGTTGC
>CALMGA010000441.1:2754-5668 GCA_937863205.1 uncultured Beijerinckiaceae bacterium
TCACTCGACCGATGCCGTCCAGCGACCACCGATGAGTCGAATGGATCGGTGCTCGATGCTCCGGCCGCGTCCTCCGCGCTCATACTCGACGATCATAGGCAGCCTCGGGTCTCCGCCACGGTAAACCTGTTTCTTGGACGTGCTGCGCCTCCGGGAGAGATGGTGTCGCCCTCTTGGAATGGGGCGCCGGCTTCGGCCATGTCGAGGTCCAGCGCAGCTTCCGCTCCCTTCGTAATGGAGGATGCGTCCGGCCGAGCATCGAAATGCTGCATCCTGATCCGCAGCGGCTGAAGAGATGATGAGAAGTGCAAACGGGGCGATCCGATGGAGCAATGCGCGACCTCCGCTTCTATTCCGCCGGCGCCGTCCGCCCTTCCGCCCGCCGCCGCCCCCCCTGGCCGAGCCGCCGGAAGAACCCGTGCAGCCGGTCGAGGTAGAGGTAGATGACCGGCGTCGTGTAGAGCGTCAGCGCCTGGCTCACCAGCAGGCCGCCGGCGATGGTGATGCCGAGCGGCCGGCGCAGCGCCGAGCCGGGGCCGCTCGCCAGGATGAGGGGCAGGGCGCCGAGCAGCGCGGCCAGCGTCGTCATCAGGATCGGCCGGAAGCGCTCGATGCAGGCGGCGTAGATCGCGTCCCCGGGCGCCAGGCCGCGGTCGCGCTCGGCGTGCAGGGCGAAGTCGACCAGCATGATGCCGTTCTTCTTCACGATGCCGATCAGCAGCACGATGCCGATGAAGGCGATCAGCGACAGCTCGGTCCCCGTCACTTCGAGCGCCAGCAGCGCACCCAGGCCCGCCGAAGGCAGCGTCGAGATGATAGTGAGGGGGTGGGCGAAGCTCTCGTAGAGCACGCCGAGCACGATGTAGACCGAGATCAGCGCGGCGTAGAGCAGCAGCGCCTGGCTCCCCGCGCTCGCCTGGAACAGCTTCGAGTCGCCGGTGAACTCGGCGTGCACGGTGTCCGGCAGGTGCATTGCGGCGACGGTCTTCAGCACCGCGGCGTTGGCGTCCTCCTGCGCCACGCCCGGCTTCAGGTTGTAGGAGATCGTCACCTCGGGAAACTGGCCCTGGTGGTTCACCGACAGCGGCGCGAAGCCGAGGTCGATCTTCGCCATCGCCGCCAGCTGGATCTGCCCCGTCGGCGTCGCCGATTGCGTCGAGGATTGCGCGTTGGCCGAGGAGGACGACACCGCGCCCGCCGTGCGCCCGGAGACCGTCGGCGTGGTGGTCGAGGATGACGAGGCGGCGGTGGCCGACGGCATCGTCGAGGCGGTGCTCGTCGCCGTGGTCTGCGCGTCGTTGGCGGACGAGTTCAGCGCCGTCTCGACGCCGCCGCCGCCCAGCCCCGTCGAGCTCTGCAGGCTGACGCCGGCCGGCACGTAGGTGTTGAGAATGTCGCTGGGCTCGCGGATCAGCGCCGCCGGGCTTTCCAGCACCACGCGGTACTGGTTGCGCGGCGAGTAGATCGTCGAAATCTGGCGCTGCGCGAAGTTGTCGTTCAGCGTGTTGTCGACGTTGGCCATCGTCACGCCGAGGCGCGAGGCGGCGAGGCGGTCGACGGTGACGTTGGCCTGCAGGCCGCCGGCCTCGTGGTCGGTGGTCACGTCGGACAGGATCGGCAGCGCCTTCAGCGCCGCCAGCACTCGTGGGTAGCTGGCATTGAGTTCGCCGAGGTCGCCGCTGGACACGGTGAAGGATTGCGACGCCTTGCTGTCGCGTCCGCCGAAGCGCAGGTCCTGCATCGCGATCAGGAAGGTGTCGATGCCCTCGACCTTGCGGAAGGTGCGCTTCAGCCGCGCCATCACCTTGCGCACCGGCTCGTTGCCGCGGCTCGCCAACGGCTTCAGCGAGATGAAGATCTTGCCCTGGTTCGCCGACTGCTGCTGCGGGCCGTTGCCGGAGCTGCCAACCGAGCTGCCGACGTTCTCCACCGCCGGGTCGGCCAGCGCCAGCGCGGCGATGCGCCCCTGCAGCGGGACCAGGGCCTGGTAGGAGATCGTCGCCGAGGCCTCGGTGTTCACGGAGATCAGGTCGGTCTCGTCCTCGGGGAAGAAGCCCTTGGGCACGACCTTGAACATGAACACCGTCAGCACGATCGTGCCGACCATCACCAGCAGGGTCAGGAAGCGGTGGCGCAGCACGACTTTCAGCGTGCGCGCGTAGAAGGCGACGACGCGCTCCAGCGTGCCGTCGACCAGGCGGTCGAAGCGGCTCGGGGGGCGCGGCGGCCAGCCCTCCGACGAGGCCTGCCGCGTGAAGTTGGCGGCGATCATCGGGGTCACGGTCAGCGAGGCCGCGGTCGAGATGAGGATGGCGAAGGCCAGCGTCACCGAGAACTCGCGGAACAGCAGGCCCGCCGCGCCGCCGAGCAGCAGCAGAGGCAGGAAGGCCGCCATCAGCGACACCGAGATCGAGATCACGGTGAAGCCGATCTCCTTGGAGCCGACGAGCGCCGCCCTGAGCGGCCCCATCCCCGCCTCGCGGTGCTTGTCGATGTTCTCGATCATCACGATGGCGTCGTCGACGACGAAGCCGACGCTCGTCGCCAGCGCCATCAGCGAGATGTTGTCGATCGAGAAATGCGCGGCGTACATGCAGGCGCAGGTGCCGGCGAGAGCCAGCGGCACGGTGACGCCGGCGGCCGCCGTCGGCGTCAGGCGGCGCAGGAACACGAACACCACCAGCATCACCAGCACCACCGTGGCGCCGAGCGTCAGCATCATGTCGGCGATGGAAGCGCGGATCGTCACCGTGCGGTCGTTCAGGACCGAGATGTCGATGCCGGCCGGCAGGAATCGAGCCATCTCCGGCAGCAGCGCCTTGATGTGGTCCACCGTCTGGATGACGTTGGCGTTGGCCTGCTTGCGCACGTAGATCTGCACCGCCGGCTTGCCGTTGAAGGTCGCCTGCGAGCG
>CALMGA010000442.1 GCA_937863205.1 uncultured Beijerinckiaceae bacterium
GCGACGGCTGGATGTTCAACTTCGTCTACATCATCACCTTCGGCGGCTTCATCGGTCTTTCCGCCTTCCTGCCGACGTTCTTCTACAATTCCTTCGGAATGACAAAGGTGCAGGCTGGCGTCTACACCACGCTGGCGACCTTCATGGGCAGTGCCACCCGCGTGCTCGGCGGCTTCGTCGCCGATCGCATCGGCGGCATCGTGACCCTCTCGGTCGTGTTCCTCGGCGTCATCGCGATGTTCCTCAGCCTGACGGCGACCCCGTCACTGACGATCACCGTGCTCCTGTTCATGGTCTGCTTTGCATTCCTGGGCATGGGCAACGGCGCGTTGTTCCAACTCGTGCCCCTGCGCTGGCCGTTCTCGACGGCGGTGGTTGGGTCGATGATCGGTGAGATCGGCGCACTCGGCGGCGCGATCCTGCCGAACGTGATGGGCTTCTCGAAAGAGCACACCGGCTCGTTCGCGATGGGCTTCGTCATCTATGCTGGCATCGCTGCATCCGTTCTGGCTGCATTGATGGTCGTCTCGCGCTTCTGGATCGGCAAGTGGATCGGCAAGGGCGGCAAGGCTCTGTCCACCAGCCCCAACCTCGCGCCGGGCGTCGGCGCCGACGGCTCCATCGCCGCCTATTGATCGATCTCGGCGGCGACAGGCCTGCCTGCTGCCGCCCTCCATCGCACCGCAACGGGCGAGCCTTCATCAGGGCTTGCCCGTTTTGCGTTCCTTATGACCTTGAAGGGTTCAATACGGGCCGCAAACGCGCTACATGCCGGCTACCGCGCGCCCGCGCACAGTCCACCCGATCGCTGAAATGCAGTTCCTCGACCAAGCCCGCGTCTATCTCCGCTCCGGCGACGGCGGGGCCGGTTGCGTGTCCTTCCGTCGCGAGAAGTTCATCGAGTTCGGCGGCCCCGATGGCGGCGATGGCGGCAAGGGCGGCGATGTCATCGTCGAGTGCGTCGGCGGCCTGAACACGCTGGTCGACTTCCGCTACCAGCAGCACTTCAAGGGCAAGACCGGGATGCACGGCATGGGTCGCAACCGCGCCGGCGGCAAGGGCGCCGACGCCGTGCTCAAGGTGCCGGTCGGGACCCAGCTCCTCGACGAGAACGAGGAAGAGCCCTTCGCCGATTTCACCGCGGTCGGGCAAAGCGTGCGCGTGTGCCGGGGCGGCAACGGCGGTTTCGGCAACGCTTATTTCACCACCTCGACCAATCGCGCACCGCGTCGCGCCAATCCCGGCGAGGACGGCGAAGAGCGCACGGTGTGGCTGCGCCTGAAGTTGATCGCCGACGCCGGCCTCGTCGGCCTGCCCAACGCCGGCAAATCGACCTTCCTCGCCACCGTTTCCGCCGCCAAGCCGAAGATCGCTGCCTATCCTTTCACCACGCTGCACCCGCAACTCGGCGTTGTTGCCGTGGATGAACGCGAATTCGTGCTCGCCGACATCCCCGGACTGATCGCCGGCGCCCACGACGGCGTCGGTCTCGGCGATCGTTTCCTCGGCCACATCGAGCGCTGCCGCGTGATCCTCCACCTCGTCGATGCCGGCGGCGAGCACGCCGGACGCGACTATGCGACCGTGCGCGGCGAGCTTGACGCCTACGGCGCCGGCCTCGTCGACAAGCGCGAGATCGTCGCCTTGTCCAAGGTGGAAACCGTTGATCCCGAGCACCTGCGCCGGCAGGCCGAGCGACTGCGCCGGGCCTGTGGGCAGACGCCGCTGCGCCTGTCGGCAGCCGCGCGCACCAACGTCACGCAGACCTTGCGCGCCGTGGTCGGCGTGATCGACGCCGGCACGGCGGAGGACAGGGCTGGCGAGATCGTCGAGGCATGGCAGCCGTAGCTGCGGTCGAGCCCGGTCCCGGCAGCATCGGCCCTCAAGGGTCGCCCAAGGCTTGATTGCCGACGCAGCGTGCGGCACGCGGCGATGACACCTTCGTGAACCTCGGCTAGACACGCCTCGTGTCTGCTTTCCAGCAAAGTTTTCCGTCCCGCGACGAACGGCCGGACCTACCCCGCCTCGCCGACTTCCGGCGCATCGTCGTCAAGGTCGGCTCATCGCTGCTCGTCGAGGCCGAGGGGGTGCGCCGAAGCTGGCTCGACGCGCTCGCCGCCGATCTTGCCACCCTGCAGGCGCGGGGCGCGGAGGTGCTGGTGGTGTCGTCCGGCTCCATCGCGCTGGGTCGCCGCATCCTCGCCCTGCCCGCCGGTCCCTTGAAACTGGAGGACAGTCAGGCCGCCGCCTCCGTCGGCCAGATCGCGCTGGCCCGCACCTGGGCGGAAGCACTCGGCGCCCACGGGCTCGTCGCCGGGCAGATCCTGCTGACCTTCGGCGACACGGAGGAGCGCCGACGCTACCTCAACGCCCGCGCCACCGTGGCCCGGCTGCTCGCGATGAAGGCGGTGCCGGTGCTCAACGAGAACGACAGCGTCGCCACGGCCGAGATCCGCTACGGCGACAACGACCGCCTCGCCGCCCGCATCGCCACCATGGCCTCGGCCGACCTGCTCGTCCTGCTGTCCGACGTCGCCGGCCTTTACACCGCGCCGCCCCAGGCCAATCCGCGGGCGACCCTGATCCCGGTGGTTGCGCGCATCACCGCCGAGATCGAGGCGATGGCCGGCGGCCCTGCTTCGGCCCTGTCGCGCGGCGGCATGCGCAGCAAGATCGAAGCGGCCAAGCTCGCCACCACGGGCGGAACAGCCATGATCATCGCCGACGGACGCGTCGCTCATCCGATCCAGCGTCTCGCCGCCGGCGAGGCCTGCACCTGGTTCCTGTCGCCGTCCAATCCGGTAACGGCGCGCAAGAAGTGGATCGCCGGGCAGGTCGAGCCGCGCGGCACCCTTTGGATCGATCGCGGCGCCGCCCGCGCGGTGGCCGCCGGCAATTCGCTGCTGCCGGCCGGCGTCACCCGCCTCGACGGACTTTTCCGGCGCGGCGACTGCGTGCTGATCCGCACGGACGAGGGTGAGATTGGGCGCGGGCTGGTCGCCTATTCCGCAGCCATGGCCGAGCGCATCATCGGCCGGCATTCCAGCGCGATCGAGGAGGTTCTGGGCGCGCCCGGCCGGGCCGAGCTGATCCATCGCGACGACATGGTGCTCGGCAGGGATGCGGATGGACCGGGCGGAACGTGAAAGCCGCCAACTGCCGGCCGACGTGGTCAGTCGCTTGGGACGCAGTCCTCCGAACGCAGCGCCGCGAGGCCGGTCCGCGATACGGTGGATCCGTTCGCCCGCTCGAGATGGAACTCGCCCTCGCCCGCTTCGAGGGATCGCACGATCCTGGTCGCCTTGCTGATCGCGTCCTCGTCCCGAGCGGCACCGATGCAGATGATCGTCCCGACCTGGCAAGTTCCAACGGTCAAGCGGTAACGTTGTTGCGGGCTGTCCGGCATGCACGGCTCATGGTCAGTGTGGAGGCTTGCCAAATGTTTGGTCAAACGTTCGGCAAATGCAAGCAATTGTTAATCATTATGCTCGATCATCCGCATCGCTGGGGCTGCAGGGCGGGCAGCCAACGACACGCACACACTCGCCGGACGGGTCGCGTCGGCCCCGAACGGGATTGACGTCGACCAGCCGGCCGGCATCAGGTAGCGGCGTGTTTCGCTTCGGCCGGCTCCTCGCTCACCTCGCCTGCTCGCTGAGCCTTGCCGCTTGGATCACCGCCTGTCCCGTCGGCCGCGCCCGCGCCGACGCGGTCTGGCGCCGCGGCGAAACGATGGAGCCGGCCTCCTTCGACCCCCACAAGGTGTCCACGGTCGCCGAAGCCCGCGTCCTCGACGAGCTTTACGAGGGGCTCACCGTTTACGACGGTGAAGGCAACCTGCAGCCGGGCGTCGCCGCGAACTGGGACGTCAGCGCCGACAAGCTCACCTACACCTTCCACCTGCGTGCCGACGCGCGCTGGTCGAACGGCGACCCGGTCACGTCGGGCGACTTCGCCTACGCCTTCCGCCGCCTGATGGATCCCAAGACCGGTGCCCAATATGCGAGCATCCTGTACTCCGTGAAGAACGCCCGCGGCGTCAATACCGGCGGCCTGCCGGTCGAGGCCCTGGGCGTGCGCGCGCCCGACGACCGCACCTTCGTCATCGAGCTGGAACATCCCGCGACCTATCTGCTGGCGCAACTCACCCATTTCACGGCCATGCCGCTGCACCGCGCCGAGCTCGACCGGTACGGCGACAGCTTCGCCCGCGCCGGGCGAATGATCGGCAACGGCGCCTTCCTGCTGCGGTCCTACGTTCCCAACGACCGCATCGTGATGGCCAAGAACCCCTTCTTCCACGATGCGGCCGATGTGGCGCTGGAGGCCGAGATCATCCTGCCGATGGAGGACGCCTCCGCCGGGCTGCGCCGCTTCATCGCCGGCGAGATCGACTCCTTCCCCTCGGTCCCCTCCGACGAGGTCGGCTTCGCGCGCGAAAGGCTCGGCGCCGACCTCCACCAAGCACCAAGCCTTGGCAGCTACTTCTACGCCTTCGACTGCCGGCGGAAGCCCTTCGACGACGCACGGGTGCGCACCGCCCTCGCCCTCGTCATCGATCGGGACTTCCTTGCCGGCACGATTTGGGGCGGCACCATGCGGCCCGGCTTCTCCTTCGTGCCGCCGGGCATCCCCGCCTACGGCGCACCCTCGACTGTCACGTGGCGGAACGAAAGCCCCTTCGCCCGTGAGGACGAGGCTCGCCGCCTCCTTGCCGAGGCCGGCTACGGCCCGCGCAACCCGCTGCGCCTGACCTTTCGCTACAATCAATCGGAGAACCACCGGGCAACGGCGATCGCGGTCGCCGACATGTGGCGGGTGCTCGGCATCGAAACGAGCTTCATCGTCACCGATGCGGCGACGCACTACGCCTTCCTCGCCTCGGGCCAGCCTTTCGAGGTGATCCGCTCCGGCTGGTTCGCCGATTTCGCCGACGCCCAGAACTACCTGTTCCTCGCCGAAAGCGGCAACAAGGGGCTGAACTACGCCCACTTCTCCGATCCGGCCTTCGACGAGCTGATGCGCCAAGCCGAGGTCGAACGCGACGACAACAAGCGCGAGGCGATCCTGCACCGGGCGGAAAGCCTGCTGCTGACCAAGCAGCCCTTTCTCGTCCTGCTCACCTACGAGGCGGTCAACCTCGTCTCGCCCAAGCTCAGAGGCTGGTCGGCCAACATCATCGACCACCATCCCGGCCGCTACGTGTCCAAGGCGCCCTGAAAGGACGCCCTGAGCGCTGCGGGCGGATGTTCTACCGCCGGACCAGCACCACGCCGGCGACGAGCAGCGCCATCCCGAGCAGGCGCGGCAGGTCGACGCTCCGCTGCGCGAGGCCGAGCCAGCCGAACTGGTCGAAGGCGACGGACGCGAGCATCTGGCCGGCGACAAGAAGCGCGATGAAGGTCGCCGCGCCCAGCCTGGGCACGAGCAGGATCGCGAGGCCGATGAAGACGGCACC
This sequence comes from uncultured Beijerinckiaceae bacterium, assembly GCA_937863205.1. Next base: position 5,459 of record CALMGA010000442.1, read on the forward strand.
GAAGATCCCGCCGCTCCATGCCCACCACGGCAGGCGCGCCGCCATGCCCGGCGTCGGCAGGGGATCGCGCAACGCCACGGCGAGCATCGCCATGCAAGCGACACCGACCGCGTAGCTGACGAAACCCGACCAGGCGGCCGAGTTCAGGGCTTGGCGCAGGTTGGCGTTGAGCACCTGCTGCACCACGAGGCTGACGCCGGCGGCCATCGCCAGCAGAGCCGGCAGGAGAAGTCCAGGCATCCGTCAACATCCCTTCCGGCCGGCGCCGGTCCCCGCGCCGCTCGACACGGCCGGCCTCGCCGCCCTAATCTCGGCCGGCAGCTTCCAACGCCAAGGCGCCATGATCCGGCTCATCGTCATCCGCCTGCTGGCCGGCATCCCGACGGTGTTGGCGGTGATCGCCCTCGCCTTCTTCCTGATGCGGCTGGCGCCGGGCGGTCCCTTCGATGCCGAGCGCGCGCTCGACCCCGCGATCCGCGCCAACCTCGAACACATCTACGGCCTCGACAAGCCGCTGGTCGAACAGTTCGGCCTCTACCTGTGGAGCCTCGCCCACGGCGACCTCGGGCCAAGCCTGCATTGGCGCGACTTCACCGTGAACGAGCTGTTCGCCCTCGCCCTGCCCATTTCCGTCCGCCTCGGGGCGGAAGCGCTCGCCCTGTCCTTGACGATCGGCGTGTCGCTCGGCCTCGTCGCGGGTTCGGCGGCCGGATCGCGGGAAAGCGACGGGCGGCGCGCGAGGCGCGGCGGCGGCGCGTTGACCGTTCTCGCCCTTCTCGGTCTCGCCGTGCCCACCTTCGTGATCGCGCCGCTGCTGCAGGTGTGGTTCGGCCTCGATCATCATTGGCTGCCGGTCGGCGGCTGGGACGACGGACGGTGGTCCCATCAGGTTCTGCCGGTGCTGACGCTCGCCCTGCCGCAGGTCGCCATCATCGCCAAGCTGACGGAAGCGGCGGTGCGCGACGCGCTGGCGGCGCCGCACATCCGCACCCTGCGCGCCTTCGGCCTGCCCCGGCGCACGATCGGCCTGCATGCGTTGCGCGGCGCCCTGCTTCCCGTGCTGTCCTATCTCGGCCCGGCGGCGGCGGCGCTGTTGACCGGGTCGATCGTGGTCGAGACCATCTTCGGCATCCCCGGCATCGGCCGATACTTCGTCGACAGCGCCCTTTCGCGCGACTACACGCTGACCATGGCGACCGTGATCGTGGTGGGGGCGATGATCGTTGTGCTCAACCTCGCCGTCGATATCGCCTACGGCCTCGTTGATCCCCGGGTCAGGCACGGGTGAGCATCATGGATGGGCGGATGTTCCCCTGTCATGTTTGACGCCGGCGTGTGGTCGGGTTTCCGCCGTGATCCGACGGGGGTCGCGAGCCTGGGCGCCCTGCTGCTGGTGGCCCTGCTCTGCTTCGGCTCGCTGGCATGGTCGCCCCACCCCTACGATGCGGTGTTCCCCGATTACGTGATGGCGCCGGCCTCGCCACTCGCCCATCCGTCCTCCGCCGAGCGCGACGCCGGCCTCGCCGCGCTGGGCGCGCGGGCTCACTTGAAGGCGTCGCTGGACGAGAGCGGCGGCGCGACGAGGCTGCGCCTCACCGATTCGCAGCCGATCGATCTCCGCGTGCTGCGCTACCTCGAACGCTCCGACCTGCTCCGCCTCGCCGGTCAGCCGGTTGCGGAGAACGGCGGCCGCAGCCTCGTCGTGCCCGTCACCGTCAGGCACAACGTGTTCCTGTTCGGCACCGATGCCAACGGGCGCGACCTGCTCACCCGCATTCTCGTCGCCGGCCGCATCTCGCTGGCGGTGGGGGCGCTGGCCTCCGCGGTGGCGCTCGGCATCGGCGTCGCCTTCGGCGCCGTCGCCGGCTACGTCGGCGGGCGCACCGACGCCTTGATGATGCGAACCGTCGACGTGATCTACGCCCTGCCCTTCGTGTTCCTGGTGATCGTGCTGCTGGTTCTGTTCGGCCGCTCGCTGTGGCTCATCTTCGTCGCCATCGGCGCGGTGGAATGGCTCGACATGGCGCGCATCGTACGCGGCCAGACGCTGACCCTGAAGCGCCGCGAGTTCGTGCTCGCCGCGGAAGCGCTGGGGGAGCGCGGCGGGCGCATCCTCGCCCGCCACATCGTGCCCAACATGAGCGGACCGATCGTCGCCTACCTCGCCCTTCTCGTGCCGCGCGTGATCCTCGCCGAAAGCTTCCTGTCGTTCCTCGGGCTCGGCGTGCAGGAGCCGCTGACGAGCTGGGGCATCCTGATCGCGGACGGCGCCCGTCACGTCCAGGGCTCGACCAACCTGCTGGTATTCCCCGCGCTGGCGCTGGCGATCACGGTTGTCGCCGCCAACCAGCTCGGCGAGGCGATCTTGCGCGCCACCGATGCCGGCCGGGGATGACGGTTACCGCGCCGGCCGGCGAAGACGAGCCCCTGCTTCGCTTTGACCGCCTCGCGGTGCGTTTCCAGGCGGTCGAGGCCGTGCGCGACCTGTCACTGACGGTGGCGTCGGGCGAAACGGCGGCGATCGTCGGCGAAAGCGGGTCGGGCAAGAGCGTCGCCATGCTGGCGGCCCTCGGGCTGCTGCCGGGCGCCGCCGCCGTGTCGGGCAGCGTGCGTTTCGCCGGCCGCGAGTTGATCGAGCTCGACCGTCGCGGGCTCGACCGCATCCGCGGCAAGACCCTGTCCATCGTCTTCCAGGAACCCCAGTCGGCGCTCGACCCCTTGTTCACCGTCGGCTCGCAGGTGGGCGCCGTGCTGCGCAACGGTCGCGGACTCGGACGTGGCGCGGCGATGGCGCGGGCGAGCGCGCTGCTCGCCGAGCCCGGGCTCGACGAACCGGCCCGGCGCGCGCGCGCCTACCCCCATGAGCTTTCGGGCGGCCAGCGCCAGCGCGTCGCCATCGCCATGGCGATGGCCTGCGAGCCCAGGCTCCTCATCGCCGACGAGCCGACCACCGCACTCGACGTCACCGTGGCGGCCCGCATCCTCGACCTTCTCGCCGAACTGAAGACGCGCCACGCGATGGCGCTGATCCTGATCAGCCACGACCTCGGCCTGGTGCGCCGCGTCGCCGATACCGTGCACGTGATGGAGCGCGGCCACCTCGTCGAGAGCGGTCCGGTCGGTGTCGTGACCCGGCACCCGCGCGATCCCTATACCATCAAGCTGCTCGCCGCCGACAAGCTGCCGCCGGCCGCGCCGCGGTCTCCCGTGACCGCATCGAGCGACCCGCTGCTGCAGGCGGACGATCTCCGCGTCCGCTACCGCCTGCGCGGCGGCATCCTGCCCGGTCGGACGCGCTGGTTCACCGCTCTCGACGGCGTCTCGCTCAAGCTCGATCGCGGCGAAACGCTGGGCGTGATCGGGGAGTCGGGATCGGGCAAGTCGACCCTCGGACGGGCCGTGCTGCGGCTCGAACCCGCGACCGGCTCGCTGCGGTATGCCGGCCGCGACCTGCAAGCGCTGCCGGCGGCGGAGCTGCGCCCGCTGCGGCGCGACCTGCAGATCGTCTTCCAGGATCCCTTCTCCAGCCTGTCGCCACGCCTTGCGCTGGGTGACATCGTCGGCGAGGGCCTGCGCATCCACGAGCCGGCCTGCGGCGCGCGGGAACGGGCCGAGCGCGCCATCGCCGCGTTGAGGGAGGTCGGCCTGCCGGCCGCCTTCGCCACCCGTCGGCCGCACGAGCTGTCGGGCGGGCAGCGGCAAAGGGTTGCGATCGCCAGGGCGATGATCCTGTCACCTCGCCTGGTGGTTCTCGACGAGCCGACCTCCGCGCTCGACCGCTCGGTACAGGCCGACGTCATCGCCCTGCTCCGGCGCCTGCAGGACGAGCGCGGCCTGAGCTACCTGTTCATCACCCACGACCTCGCTGTGGTGCGCTCGCTGGCGACCCGCCTCGCCGTGATGCAGCGGGGGCATATCGTCGAAACCGGACCCGCGAGCGAAATCCTGGGCAAGCCGCGGCACGCCTACACCGCGCAGCTCACCGCCGCCGCGGCCCTGCCGCCCTAGAGCATCGGACCGAAAAGTGCGCAGCGGTTTTCGGACAAATCCGATGCGGCACAGCGACTTAGAGCATCGAACCGGATCCGATTTCGGGTCCGGTGCTCTTGTGACGGCAACGAGCGGCGGCGATCCGCCTGAGTGCCGCGAAGGCTGCCACCGGGAAATCGCCCCTAAGCCGGGAGAACTGATGCCGCGGCGCCACAGGGCTTACGATTGCGGTTCACCCTCGTTCAACCATCCGTCGTTTGCGGATATGGTGAAACGATCATAAAGGCGTTCCGGACGCGCCGAAGGGAATTCGATGTCGTCTCGCCGATGGCCCGCCATTTTCAAAGGTGCGATCTGCGCCCTGCTCGGCGCGACCGCGCTGTCGGCTTGTTCCATCGTGCCCTCCTCCGGCCCGAGCCGGGAGGCGGTGGTGTATGCCGGAGCCAAGCAGGTCCCACCCTATCTTCTGATCCGGCTGTCGGATTTCGTCATCCAGAAGCTCCAGCGCTTTCCCGGTCCAAGCCTTTACGGCAAGTTCGGCGACTATCGCGGCGCGCAAGAGCAGATCGTCGGCATCGGCGACACGCTCACCGTGACGGTGTTCGAGGCGGCCGGCGGCGGCCTGTTCTCGCAGCCCGTGGCCGATGCCAAGTCGACCGGCTCGCATTCGATCCTCCTGCCCCAGCAGATCGTGCAGCGCGACGGTGCGATCACGGTCCCCTACGCCGGCCGCATCGCGGTTGACGGCCGCAACACTCACGACATCGAGCGCGATATCGTCCAGAAGCTCACCGGCAAGGCGATCGAGCCGCAGGTAGTGGTGGCGCTGTCGCGCAATCTCGCCAGCGCGGTGACCGTGGTCGGCGAGGGCGTGCAGGCCAAGGGCACCTTCGTCGCCGGCGGTGACCCGCTGGCCGGCACGCAACGCGTGCCCCTGCATGCCGGCGGCGACCGGCTGCTCGACGTGATCGCCGATGCCGGCGGCATCAGGACGCCAGCCTACCAGACCTTTGTCGAACTGACGCGCGGCTCGCGCACGGTGCGGGTGCCGTTCCAGACCCTGCTCAACGACCCCAAGGAAAACATCTACGCCCGCCCCGACGATACGCTGACGTTGATCAGCTACCCCCTGAGCTTCACCACCATCGGCGCGACGGGCGGCAATGCCGTCGTTCCATTCAGCTCCGTGGGCATCAACCTCGCGGAAGCGATCGGCAAGACCGCTGGCTTGGCCGACGGTCGCGCCGATCCCGAAGGCGTGTTCGTGTTCCGCTACGAGCCGGCCAACGTCGTGCGCGACTATCCCGGCCTGACGCCGCAGCAGGCGGCGCTCAATCTCGTGCCGGTGGTGTACGCGCTGAACATGCGCGATCCCCGCTCGCTGTTCCTGACGCGCAAGTTCTCGATGCACGACAAGGACATCATCTACGTATCCAACTCGCCCTATGTCGAGATCGGCAAGGTCATCGCGATCTTCAACGCGCTCCTCGGGCCCGTGCTGAACGGCGTCAGCCTCGGGCAGAGCGTTGCAAACGCGACGGCAAGCAACACCAATCTCTCGACGCTGGCGAATACCGCAAGCACGAACTCGGCCTTCACGCAAACGACGCAGACGACCATCGGCGGCTCGACTGCGGCCGCTTCGGGGTTGTAGGCTGATCCCGGATCGGGAGGTACGCGGCGGCTTTCGGATCAGATTTGATGCAATGCAGCGACCTCGCGCATCGGACCGAAAGATACGCAGCTTTGCTTTGATCCGCTGCGAAGGCGTACTTCAGAGCCTTGGATCTTATCCGAAATTGGGATCTACTTCTCGGATGCTTTCGCAACCGTGCTGCGCGCATGTTTGCTGCGGTGGCGCGAAGGAGCCCGTTCCGCTTTGGCGGGCGTGACCGGTGGCGACTGGGCAATCACCTGCCGCTCGTGCTCGGCCTGCAGCCGGGCGGCTTCGGACGCCGTGACCGGCACACCCATCGCGTAGGGCGTGAGGTCGCACAACAGGCCACCGCCGCAGGGCGGAGGCGCCTCGGCATGCTTGGGAGCCTGCGGGCCACCGATCGCGCTGCAAAGGATGCCGCCGCACTCGCCCTCGCGGAAAAGCGACTTCTGCGGCGGCTGCGCGGCCGGGGCCTGTGATCCACCGATGATGCCGCAAAGCACCCCGCTGCAGGGTCCTTCGGGAAAGAGCGGTTTCGGCGCGGCATCCTGCGCCAGCAGCGGCGACGCCACGGCCATGCTCCACAAGGCCGTGGCGAGGCATGCCGAGGGGAGCAGGGATCGGGAAGCGGCGGCACGGTTGGGCATGGATCACCTGCGGGGTCGAAGCGCGAGGAGCTCGCTTCTTACGAGCGCAGGTGGCAAAAAGAAGTCGCCGGGACGCAACAGATCGCCCCGCAACGCCTCAGCCCTCGCTGGCAAGGGGACCGCGCGTCGTATCCAGTCCCTTGACGAGCGGCAGCCTGACGGTGCTGCCGCCCGCGGCCGATTCGTAGATCGCCGCCATCACCTTGAGATCGGCCAAGCCTTCCTCGCCCGGCGTGTGCGGCTCGCGGTTGGCGCGGATCGCCTCGGCGAAATGGTCCATCTCCACGGCGAACTGGTTCTTGGGCGTCCACGTCCGCTGCTCCATCGACGTCGCCCCGCCGACCTTGCGGCCGATGTGCATCACCAGGCCGCTGTAGGAGAAGGCCGGGTCCATGCCGAACCAGCCGTCGGTCGCCGCGCAGCGCAGGCGGCGATCTTCGTGGAAGGAATAGCCGGAGGTGCCGGTGGCGATCACGCCCGAGGGGAAGCGCAGGGTGAAGGTGGCGATGTCCTCGATCTCGCGGAAACGCGGGTCGCCTTCGGGCTGGGTGATGCGTCCCGTCACCTCAATTGGTTCCTCGCCGGTCAGGTAGCGGAAGGCGTTGAGGCAGTAGATGCCGACGTCGGGCAGCGACCCGCCGCCGGCCAGCGCCTTGATCTGTCGCCACTGGCCGGCGACGTCGTTCTGCCCGTTGACCGCCTCGATCATGCGCAGCTCGCCGTAGGTCTTGGCCCGAGCCATGCCGATCAGGGCGCGATGGGCGGCATCGTACTGCAGGCGATAGGCGATCATCAGCTTGCGGCCGGCGTCGCGGCAGGCCTTGATCATCCCCTCCGCCTCGGCGACCGTGCTGGCCATCGGCTTTTCGCACAGCACATGCTTGCCGGCCGCCGCCGCCCGCTGCGTGAATTCGAGGTGCTGCGAGTTCGGCAGCACGATGTAGACGATGTCGACGTCGGCGTTGTTCCTGATCTCGTCGAAGCTCCTGTAGTCGTAGACGTGGCTTGCCGGCACGCCGTTCTGCGCGGCGACCGCCATCGCGACGTCGCGGTGGCCGCTGACGAGACCGGCCAGCCTGACGTTCTTGGCCGAGCCGAAGGCCGGCACGATCTGCTCCAGCGTCAGATGCCCGACGCCGACCACCGCCACGCCCAGGCGCTTGCCCGGCGGCTCGCGGTTGGGCAACGGCTCGGCACCCTCGCCCGGCGCGTGCAGAGGCGCCATCTCGACCTTGCCATCCCTGGCGGCGCCGAAGAACCCGGGCTGCTGTTCGGCCGGGGCGGCCGCGACCGGCATCGCCAGCCCGGCAGCGGTGGCCGTTCCGGCGGCGGCGATGATGCGGCGTCGTGTCAGCTCGGACATGGCGATGGTCTCCCGTTTGACCGGCGTAACGGGATTGGCGGCGTGCCGTTCACGGCGGGCGGTGACACGAAATCGCGAACGGCCCGGCGACGCCGCAGCCTTGCAGGCACCGGCTTCGTCTCAGGGCTCGCGCGAGCCGCCGCGGAAGCCGGTCGCCAGCACGTAAAGCTCGGCCGAGTCGGCGCGGCTCGCCTTGGGTTTGACGTGGTGCACGCTGGCGAAGTCGGCCTTCAGCCGCCGCAGCAGCTCGCCCTCGGTGCCGCCCTGAAACACCTTGGACAGAAACGCCCCGCCCTCGGCGAGCACTCCACCGGCGAAGTCGACGGCGAGTTCGGCGAGGCCCACGATGCGCAGGTGGTCGGTCTTCTTGTGGCCGGTGGTGTTGGCGGCCATGTCCGAGAGCACCACGTCGGCCTTGCCGCCCAGCATCGCCCGCAGGCGCTCGGGCGCGTCGGAATCGAGGAAGTCGAGGACGGCGAAGTCGACGCCGGGAATAGGGTCGATCGGCAGGAGGTCGATGCCGACCACCTTGCCGACGCGCCCTTCCGTCTCGCCGCGGGCGGCGCCGGTCTTTTTCGCCGCGATCTGCGACCAGCCGCCCGGCGCGGCGCCGAGATCAACGACGCGCTGGCCCGGCTTGAGGAGGCGGTATCGCTCGTCGACCTCGATCAGCTTGTAGGCGGCGCGCGAGCGGTAGCCGTCGCGTTTGGCCTGGGCGACGTAGGGGTCGTTGAGCTGTCGCTGCAGCCACAGGGTCGAGGACAGCGAGCGCTTGCGCGCCGTCTTGACCCGCGTCTTCAGATCGCCGCGCGGGGTGCCGCCTTTCGCTCCCTGCGTCACTCAGCGCCCGTCCCGCGACCACATGCGATCGGAGGCCATCAAGCCCATCAGGATGCCTTCGCGCAGGCCGCGGTCGGCGACGCGGACGCGCTCGCAGGGGAAGGCGCGGCGGATCGCTTCGAAGATGGCGCAGCCGGCGAGAACCAGGTCGGCGCGGGCGGAGCCGATGCAGCCGTGGAGCGTGCGCTCCTCGAACGACATGCCGCGCAGGTCGGCGATCGTGGTCGAGACCGCGTCATGCGACATCCACAAGCCGTCGACCCTGCGCCGGTCGTAGCGCCCGAGGCCGAGGTGGATCCCGGCGATCGTGGTGACGGTGCCCGACGTCCCCAGAAGGTGGAAACGCGAACAGCGCGTTTCGCCGGCGACCGCCGCCACGAAGGGCGCAAGCTCCTCTTCGACCCTGGCGACCATCGCCTCGAAGATCGCGGGCGTCACGATCTGGCCGCCGAACTGCTCGGCCAAACGCACGACGCCGACCTTCATCGACCGCCACGCCCGGATCCGGTCGCGCAGCGCTCCGTCGACGCGACGGTCGCGCCGCCATCGCGCCGGCTCCTCGCGGGCCAGCCAGACCATCTCGGAAGACCCGCCGCCGATGTCGAAGAGCACGATGCCCTCGGCCTGCGGGTCCGTCAGCGCGGCACAGCCGGCAGCCGCGAGGAAGGCTTCGGTTTCCCGGTCGACGATCTCCAGCTCCAGCCGCGTCGCTTCCGCGACCCGATCGAGGAACTCGTCGCTGTTCTCGGCGGCGCGGCACGCCTCCGTGGCGACCAAACGCGAGCGGGTGACGTGACGGACCTGCATCTTTTCGCGGCAAATCCGTAGCGCGGCGATCGTGCGCTCCATCGCCGCCTCGCTCAAACGTCCACCGGCGGCGATGCCTTCGCCGAGCCGCACGATGCGGCAGAAGCTGTCGACGATGCGGAAGGCGGCTGGCTCGGCCCCCTCAATCGGCTGGCGGGCGATCAGCAGCCGGCAGTTGTTGGTGCCGAGGTCGAGCGCGGCATAGATCGGCCCCTGCCCGCCGCCGCGCGCCGCCAGCGAAGCAGCGTGCGATCCGAGCGCCCCCGCAACGAAGGGAGCCGCCCGGTCGGCGACCGTCGATTCTGCCGTGGAACCCGCATCCTGCGCGACCGCGTCGCGCAAGCCACGCGAAGGGCGCGGCCAAACGACAGAAGATCCCGATCCGTCCATCCGCCGAGGGGCTCCCGCGTGACAGTTCCGATGTAGCGCTACAGCAGCGCTAGATGTAGGTACGGCGACATCGCCTGTCCAAGAATATCGCGCGACCTTCAACACTTGATGACTCCGCCGCTTGAATATCGCGGTCACGGCGCGGCGGAAAGAACAACGAGGGCGACGATCTCGGCGACCTGCTGGACGGTGCCTGCGACATCGCCCGTGTGCCCGCCGATCTGACGCCAAGCGAGGGCGGAGGTGGCCAGCGTCGCCGCGATCGCAAGCGCGAGTGCCAGCGCGACCCGCCCGCCGGCGATGCGATCCGCCGCGATGGCCCCGAGCGCGAGGGTGAGGGCTGCCGCGCCGCAGGCCGCGGCAGGCCGGATCGCCGTTCGCACCGCCTCGGCCCCCAGCCCTTCCGGCCGGGCTGGCGGCAGCAGCACGAGAGGCACCAGGCAGGCCGCGCGCGACAGGGCGGCCGCGAACACCAGCGCAACCGCGCCCTCAACCAGCGAGCGCCCGGCGATGGTGGCGAGGCTCGCGATGCGCAGGACGAGCGAGAGCACAACGGTTGTCGCCCCAAAGGCGCCGACCCGGCTGTCGCGCATGATGGCGAGCTTGTGCTCCCGGCTGCGGCCACCTCCGAAACCGTCGGCGCAATCGGCGAGCGCATCCTCGTGAAGGGCTCCGGTCACCGCGACCCCGGCCGCGACGACCAGCGAGGCGACGACGGTGAAGGACAGGCCGGCGCGGCTGCCGGCCAGCAGGACGCCGGCCTGGAGGAGACCGATCAGCGCACCGGCGACCGGGACCATCGTCGCGGCGGCAGCGAGGCCCGATCCGCCAAGCTCGATCTCCCGCGCGGTGGCCGGCACCGGGACGCGGGAAAAGAAGCGCAGGCAGATCAGGAGATCGGCAAGGAGGTTCATCGGGCCATGGGGCACGGCCTGACCATCGACCGCAAGCTGTCCCGCCGCTTCCACGATCCTGGCCGAACATAAAAAAAGGCGGCGGGTTTCCGCCCGCCGCCCTACACCCCCCACCGCTCGTGTCTCGCGGGAAGTGGAGGAGGATCTCTTCGCGCGGCCCGGCAGAACCCGTCGCCGCGCTTCGTGTCTTGCCGCAAGCCCCGAAGGCGGTGGTTAGCCCGGCGGCATGGGAGGACCGCAGGATCCCCAACCGCGCAACCTCGCCTTTCGCCAATGAGGTAGGCAACGTCTCCGGATCGTCCGGCAACCTCCTGCCGGATCTTCGGTTTTCCCCGCCGGCGCCGCTTTACAACCCGGCGAGGTAGCGGGTGGGATCGACCGGCGTCGAGCCTTTGCGCAGTTCGAAGTGCAGTTGCGGCGAGGCGACGTTGCCGCTTTGGCCGGACTTGGCGATCGTCTGGCCACGCTTCACCTGCTCGCCGCGCCGCACCGATATGTCCCCGTTGTTGGCGTAGGCGGTCACGAAGCCGTTCGGATGTCGGATCAGAACGAGATTGCCGAAGCCCTTGATCTCGCTGCCGGCATAAGCCACCACGCCACTTTCCGCCGCCTTCACCGACGTGCCTTCCGGCACGGCGATGTTGATGCCGTCGTTGCCGCCGGACTTGAAGCCCTGGATGATGCGACCGTGCGCCGGCCAACGGAACTCGGGATTGCCGTTGGCCGACACCTTGTCGGCGACGGCTGGCGGCGGCAGGCTCGCGGTCGGCGTCGGGTCGATCGTCGCCTTGCGAGGCGCTTCCTCGGCCTTGGCCACCCGCACGGGCTGTTCGCGCGGCGGCGGCGCGGCGCGCGCCACCTCGACCGGCGGCACCACCTTCTTCGCGGCGCGCTGAGACGCGAGATCCATCCGGGCCACCTTGCGGGCTGCCTGCACCTCTTCGGCCTTGGCCAATCGTTCCGCCTTGGCGCGCTCGATACGCGCCATCGCCGCCTCGCGTCCGCGCGGCCGCACCGGCTCGGGCGGCGCAGCCCTGGCCATCCGCATCCGGTCCGCCTCCTCGCGGCGGGCGAGCTTCTCGCGCTGCGCATCCTCACGCCGGGCCAGCCTCGAGTCGGCGTGCGTGGGCGGCTCGACCTGGTCATGCCTCGCCAGCAGCCGGGCGCGGGACGAATGATCGCGCGGCCTGCGGGACGGCGGTTCGGCCACCGCGGCGACGCGACCGCCACCGTTGGCGTTGTAGACCGGGATCACCAGCCGGGTGCCGGGCTGGATTTGCGCGGGCGAGGACAGGCCGTTCTCATGCAGCAGCGCTTCCGTGGGCACGTTGTAGCGCTGGGCGAGAACGCCGGCCGTGTCGCCGCTGGCGGCGATCACGGCCATGCCGCCCTCGGCCGACCAGGTCCCGTGACCCGAGGGGGCTGGGATCGAGGCGGTGCGATCGGTGCGCGGCGGCACATAGGTCGAAGCAAGGCGCGGGCTGGCATGCGCCGGCGTCGCATAACCGGCCATGCGCCGCGGCGGCAGGTCGGACTCCGACGGCGGCGCCAGCGGGCGCGACTGGATGGCACCGGTGCGCACGGGACGGTAAGGCGGCGGAGGCGGCAGATCGCGGCTGGCGACATCGCGGCCCGGCAGGCTGCGGCCGGACAGATCGCGGCTTGGCAGATCGCGGCTTGGCAGGTCGCGCCCGCCGTAGGGTGCGCCTGGTTCGCTCGACGCGGAACGGAACGGATTGCCGAGCGGATCGCCGACGAAGCGGCTGCTATCGGCGCAGCCGGCCATCAATGCGGCGGCGAGGGCAACAAAAGCGAGGCGGGCAGCGCTAGACACGCCGAACCGATGTGGAACTTTGCACATGACGCAACCTACGTACGCGGTGTCAGTGACCACATTTGCTATGCCGCGAGTTAAAGCCGGGTTTAAGATGAATGCCGGCTCATGAAAAAGCCTCGGAGGTAAACGTTAAGGCGACGCAAGTATTGATCGCGCCCGGGCGCGTCCGCCGATCGAGCGAGGCCGCATCGGCAACGGCGACGGGGCCCGCGCGACCGAATGCGCAGGGGTTTCCGGCATATGGCTTGCGCCGCCCGCGCTCCATCCCACATGGTGGGCGAGACACCTCGGTCGTGCCGCTTCGGGCGACCGTTTGCCTGGGCTCCTCAGCAGATGCGCGATCCCTATACGATATTGGGCGTCACCAAGACGGCGAGCGCCGCCGACATCAAGAAAGCCTACCGGCGCCTTGCCAAGCAGTTTCATCCCGATCAAAGCACCGATCCCAAGGCGAAGGATCGTTTCGCCGAGGTCGGGGCCGCCTATGAGATCCTTGGTGACGAGAAGAAGCGCGGCTCCTTCGACAAGGGCGAGATCGACGCCGAGGGCAAGCCGAAGTTCCAGAACTTCGAAGGCTTCACCGGCGCCGGCGCGCAAGGACGGCCAGGTTTCGAGGGGTTCGATTTCAATTTTGGCGGCGGTGCGGCGCGCGGCCGTCCCGGTTTCGATGCCGGCGACATCTTCTCCGACCTGTTCGGCGGCGGCGGCAGCCGCAACGCACGGCCCGGCGGCTTCGGCGGCGGGACACCGATCCGTGGCGAAGACGTGCAGGTGGACGTCACCGTATCGCTCGCCGACAGCGTTCACGGATCGCGCACGCGCGTGATGCTGCCGACCGGTCGGGAGCTGGAAGTGTCGGTGCCGGCCGGGATGGAGGACGGCAAGCAGATCCGCCTCAAGGGCCAGGGTCAGGCGGGCGTCCGCGGCGGTTCGTCCGGCGACGCGCTGGTGACCGTGCACATCGCCCGCCACCCCTTCTTCCGACCCGATGGCGCCGATCTCCGCCTCGACCTGCCCATCACGCTGTACGAAGCCGTGCTCGGCGCCAAGGTCAACGTACCGACCCTCGAAGGCAAGGTCGAGATGAACATTCCTGCGGGAACGGACGGCAGCCGAACCTTGCGCCTGCGCGGCAAGGGCCTTGCGACCGGGCGAGGCACGCGCGGCGACCTTCTGGTGGCCCTGCGCATCGTTCTGCCCGAGGATGCCGCCGTGGTTCTTGCCGAGACGGCACGGGGGATCGCGGGAAAGCCCTACGATCCCCGCAAGGCCCTGGCGTAGGCCCGAGCGTCGTCCGGGAGGACGGTTGCGCCCTCCTCCCGAACGACGGAAGCGGCCGTCACATCGGCGGCGTGACGCCGTCCTTGCCGATGGCGAGCAGCTTGGCTGTGAGCTTGTCGCCGGTCTTGACGGCGACGGAGAAGAACGCCGCGCCCGGCTTCACGATCGCCTTGTCGGCCGGCACGAACTCGACGATGGGAGCGCTCGGGGGCACGGTAACGTCGAGGCTTTGGCCATTGTCGTAGGTCACGGCGATCTTCTTGCCATCACCCGTGCCGGCGCCGGTCTTGACCGTGCCGTTGGTCATCGCGCTCTTGGTCATCGCGCCGGAGCCTGCCGGCTTGACCGTACCGTTGGTCATCGCGCTCTTGGTCATCGCCCCCGAACCGGACGACGACTTGATGGTGCCGTTGGTCATCGCGCTCTTGGTCAGGCCGCTGCCCGCAGCGGTGGTGTCCTGGATCGAATCCCAATCGTAGTGCCCCTCGCCCGTTCCTTTCATGGAGGCGGGAAAGATCACGACTTCCAGCGCCACCGGCGGCTCGCCCTTGGTGGCGGTGCCGATGAACTTGCCGTCGGTGACGTTGTCGAGGCTCGACTTGACGACGTAAACGAAGGCGGTGTCCGGGGCGAGCGCGACGGTCCGGCTCTTGCCGTCGGCCGCCTTGATGGTCACGCTTGCGTCGGTCGCCGACACGACGGTGCCGCGAACGCGTTCGAGCTGCGGCGCCGCCGAAGCCGACGCGGTCAGGGTCGCGAGGGCAAGCGCGGCGGATAAACTGCGGATCATGGACTCTCCTTGCGTTGTGGTCTGGGCTTTATGGAGCCGGCCGGCGCCGACACAAGTGTGTTGACGTCGATCGGATCGAGAGCGATCGATTTTCAGCCTTGAGGAACGGCCGACTCGGCCACGATCGGGTCGGCGTAGGCCAAGCCGAGATCCCAGGGGAAATGGATCCAGGTCTGCTGCGGCACTTCGGCGATCATCGTATCGACCAGCGCCCGCCCGGCCGGCTTGGCATAGACGCAGGCGAAGTGCGCGCGCGGCAACAGGCCGCGCAGCAGGCGGACCGTCTGCCCGGTGTCGACGAGATCGTCCACCACCAGCAGCCCGGCGCCACCCTCGTTGAGGAAGACCGGCGCCAACGGCTTCAAGATCGCAGCCGCCCCCTGCGTCGTTTCCCCGTGATAGCTGGCGACCGACACCGTTTCCACCGTACGGATCGACAGCTCCCGCGCCACGATCGCCGCAGGAACGAGGCCGCCACGCGCCACGGCGACCAGCCCCGTCATCGCCGGAAGTTCGCGCAGCCGCAGGGCGAGCGAGCGGCAATCGGCGTGGAAGCGATCCCACGAGATCAACAGCGTCCGCCTGGACTCGCCCACCCCGCTCACCTCACCCGGCCGCGAGCTCGGCAACCATCGCCCGCACGGCCGTCGCGACCGCCTCGACGTTGGCCGCATCCTTGCCGCGCACCACGATCTCGTTGCGGAAGCGCCCGTCCCGATAGGACGGATAGGAGCCGATGCTGACGTTCGGATTGGCTGCGGCGATGCGACCGAGGGCGGCGGCATAGGCGCCCTCGGCCAGCGTATCGGCGGCGATCGAGCAGGCGGCCGTGCGGGCACCGCCGACGAGCTGCGGCGAGACGGCCTCCAGCATCGCCCGCATCACGACCGGCACGCCGGCCATCACGATGACGTTGCCGATCCAGAAGCCCGGCGCCTTGGACACGGAATTCTCGACCAGGGCGGCGCCCTGCGGGATGCGGGCCATGCGGCGGCGGGCGGTGTTGAGGTCTTCGGGCTTGATGCGCTGCAGCAGCAGCTCGATCGCGCGCGGGTCTTCGCCGATCGGCACGCCGAAAGCGGCGGCGACGGCATCGGCGGTGATGTCGTCGTGGGTCGGGCCGATGCCGCCGGTGGTGAAGACGTAGGTGTAGCGGTGCCGCAGCGCGTCGAGCGCGGCGACGATGTCCGCCTGCTCGTCGGCCACGACGCGCACCTCGCGCAGGTCGATGCCGAGCTGGGTGCAGCGGTCGGCGATGACGCCGATGTTGGCGTCCTTGGTGCGCCCCGACAGGATCTCGTCGCCGATCACCAGGACCGCCGCCGTCACCGCGCCGCCGGGCGCCGCCGCGCTGCCAGCCGGATCGGCCGGCTGCATCGCGGTCATGCCGGCACCAGGGTGTCGTCGCAGGCGTGGCGAAGGTTGGACCTCAATTGGACGATGCGGTCGTTCAAATCCAGCATGGTCGCCTCGTCGACCTGCATCATGCAGGCAAGTTCCTTGGGAATGGAGGCGGCGTCTTTCTCCAGCGCCCATCCAACCGAGGTGAGCAGGATTGTGACCTGCCGCTCGTCGTCGGCGTCGCGCACGCGGCTGACATAGCCGAGCGACTCCAGTCTTTTCAGCAGCGGCGTCAGCGTACCCGAGTCGAGAAACAACCGCCTGCCGATCTCCTTCACGCGCATGCCATCCTTTTCCCAAAGCGTCAGCAGAACGAGATATTGCGGATAGGTCAGGCCGAGGGGTTGGAGCAGAACCCGATAAGCCCGGGTGAACGCGTGCGAGGCCGAATACACCGCGAAGCAGAGCTGCTTGTGTAGGCTCGCGGTCCTCGTCATCATGCCGTCCTCCGCCGCCGTCGGGATCGCATCATCGTGCGACGCTCAAGCTTCTGGCAATGCGCCGGTTGCCGCGCCGCCGAAGGATGGTGCAACAAATCGCCGCCGTCGGCGAGGGACGGCAGAGCTTTTCGATCGGGCGGCTTACGGGTTGCACGGTTTTGCGTCGCGCGGGACATGTGCCCGTTAAACGCACCGAAAGCTTTGCCGTTCAACGTGCCGGAGGCACCGGACCCACCCCTTCGCGGATCATTCGATGGCTCTCAGCGACGCGCAGGAACGGGAGATCGGCGAAGCGCGCGTGCTCCGAACGGCGACGCTGCGGCCGAGCGTCGCCGCGCTCGAAGAAATCCTGTTTCAACCCATCCCCCTGCTCGACCACGGCTTCCTCCGCGTGGTCGATTACATGGGCGACGACAGCGCGGTGGTGCAGGCGGCGCGGGTTTCCTACGGCCGCGGCACCCGCAGGGTCAGCGAGGATCGCGGCCTGATCCAATACCTGATGCGGCACTGGCACACGACGCCCTTCGAGATGGCGGAGATCAAGTTTCACGTCAAACTTCCCATCTTCGTGGCCCGGCAATGGATCCGCCACCGCACGGCCAGCATCAACGAGGTGTCGGCGCGCTATTCCGTCCTCGACCAGGAATTCTACCTGCCGGCGCCCGAACAGCTCAAGGCGCAGTCGGTGGTGAATCGGCAGGGCCGCGGCGACCACCTCGCGCCCGAAGAAGCCGAGCAGGTCCTCGCCTTGCTGCGCGCCGACGGCGAGCGCGCCCACGCGACCTATGCCTGGATGCTGAACGAGGACGAGGCGGGGCAGCGCCCCGATCCCACGCGCGACGGCCTCGCCCGCGAACTCGCCCGCATCAACCTGACACTTGCGACCTATACGCAATGGTACTGGAAAACCAACCTGCACAACCTGATGGGCTTCCTCCGGCTGCGCGCCGACCATCACGCCCAGTACGAGATCCGCGTCTATGCCGAAGCTTTGATGCAGGTGATGGCGCGTTGGGTGCCGCTGACGCACGAGGCCTTCCTCGAACACCGGCTGGGCGCCGTCACCTTCTCGCGTAGCGCGATGGGAGTGCTGCGCAGGATGCTGGGCGGCGAAACGATCGATCAAGGCGGGAGCGGGCTGAGTTCCCGCGAATGGCGCGAACTGTGCGAAGCGCTGCAGCGCGGGTGCTGAGCCAGTCGGCGCAGATCACCCGCTCTGGCTCATTCGGCGGCGAGGCGCTCGTCCTGCAGCTTGCAGACACCGTCGACTGCCGGAGTCAGCGTGAGATGGCGGCGGTGGTGATCGGCCAGACTGGCACGATGGGCGATGGAAATGATGGTCGTGTCCGGTAGACGTTCGGCTAGGCGCTCGTAGATCGCACGCTCGAGTTCGGTATCCATCGACGCCGTCGCCTCGTCGAGAAGGAGCCAGGTTGGCTTGGCGAGCATGGCCCGAGCGATGGCGAGGCGCTGCTGCTCGCCGCCGGACATGCGCTGCGTCCAATGATCGTCGATGTGCAGAAGGCTCTTGAACTGACCGAGTCGAACGTCGTCGAGGGCGGCGCAGATGTCGGCCTCGCTGTACGTGCCGGCCTCATGCGGATAGCAGATGGCCGCGAGCAGCGTTCCAATCGGCAGGTACGGCTTCTGCGGCAGCACCATGATGGAAGCTTCGGCCGGGATCTCCACGGTGCCATCGCGATAGGGCCAGACGCCCGAGATCGCGCGAAACAGCGTCGACTTGCCGGTTCCAGAAGGCCCTGACAGCAGCACGTTCTCATTGGCGGCGAGACGAAGGTTCATCGCGCCCGACAGCGCCTTGCCGCTCGGCAGATGCAGTTGCACGTTGGACAGGACGAAGTCGCCCTGGCGCTGACCGACCGAACGCACCAGCGGAACCGCGGGCGGCACGGCATCGAGCGAGGCGTCGAAGGTGGTGAGGCGGTCGAGGACCGATTTGAATTCCGCCAGGGAGGAATAATAGGTCACGAAGAACGTCAGGGAGGAGTTGACCTCGCCGAAGGCCACCTGGGTCTGCCGCAGGCCGCCGAGCGTGACGATGCGCGCGAAGAAGAACGGCCCGAGGAGAAGGTAGGGGATGAAGCTGTGGATGGTGCTGAAGAACTGGGTGAAGGCTTCGAGAAAGGCCTTGACCACCGTGATCGAGTAGAAGTTGCGCACGATCGACGCGAAGCGCTCCCGCAGGATCGACTTCTCGGTCGCCTCGCCGAACAGAAGCGCGATCTGCTCGCTGTATTCGCGCAGGCGGGCCAGCCCGAAGCGGAAGTTCGCCTCGTAGTGCTGCCGGGCGAAGGAGAGACGCGCGAGAGGTCGACCGATCAGCGCCGCCGCTCCCGTGCCGAGAACCGCGTAGACGATCGCGCACCAAAGAAGGAAACCGGGAATGTGGACCTTCGTGCCGGGAATGGTCAGCGCTGACGACAGCGTCCACAGGATGATCGAGAACGACACCAGTGAACTGAGCTGGGAGATCAGCTGGATCGAGAAGCTGTAAACGCCGAGGTTTCCGAACTGCCCGCCGTTGATGAAGCGCGGCACGTCCTCCTGGATGCGCTGATCGGGATTGTCGGCGCCGATCCCGGCCAGCATCATGCCGTAGTGATTGTGGTGATCAAGCCAGCGGCGGCTGTAGTCTTCCGTCAGCCATCGGCGCCAACGGATGATCAGCACCTGCGAGATCAGGAATTCAACGAACAGCGCCAGGATCCAAGGCGTTATGTAGATCGGGAGTTCGATCAGCAGGGCGTGCCAGAAGAGAGGGGCGTCGAACTCCTGCAGGGCGTTGCCGATGTCGCGCGACGCATAGGAGGTCAGGACGCTGAACCAGACTTCGACCTGGTTGAGCAGGATGATGACCATGATGGCCGCTGCCGCAAGCGTCCGCTCCCTCAAGTGCAGGTGCCGTCCCAACCCGAGCGGGACGGCGACGGACCCTTCGGCCCGAAAGTACCTGTCGGTGATCCCCAGTGTCTTGCGGACCGCCGGAATGAAGAAGGTGAGATAGCTGATGATCGAGAACATGGCGACGGTCATCGCCACCGTGCTCGGGATGCGGACCGCCTCCAGCAGGCTCGGCCAAAGACCGAAGGCGCTGACGCAGACCAAGGCGCCGAGCACGATCGCTTCGAGCGAGAAGTAGGCGATCAGGACCTGAAGAAAGGTCGAAATCTTCTGCGAGCGGAAGGTCGTCGCCGCCGCCACAAGGGTGAAACCGGCCAGAAGAAGGACGACCGACTGGCCGCTGGCGAAGCCGACAGCGATCTCAACCAAGCCGAACAGCGCAACGGCCACACCGATCAGCTTCATCAAACAGGCTCCAGCAGCAACAGCGCATCCGTAGGCCACATACGACAGCACTGCGGCGCAAAACAGACCTGGAGCGATCTCCTAACGACCGAGAACCGCGGCGAAGTGATCCGCAGAACGGGCTGTCAGCCGCGGCGGCGGGCTTGAACCCGACACGAACCGGCGGCTCAGAGCCTCTCCTCGGAAGCGGCCTCGCGGCCTTCGGGTTTGGTCCCATTCACCAGATCGAGCAGCACCGACGAAGGTTTGAAGGTCAGCACCCGGCGCGGGCTGATCGGCACCTCCACGCCGGTCCGGGGATTGCGGCCGATGCGCTGGCGCTTGGCGCGGACGGAGAACAAGCCGAAGGAGCGCAGCTTGACCAGCTCGCCGCGCCGCAACGCGTCGGACATCTCATCGAGCGCCATCTCGAAAACGTGGCGGACATCGCTCCGCGACAGGTGCGGGCAGATTGCGGCAATGCCGTCGAGGAGGTCGGCCCGCGTCGCCGTGCGGCGCTCCACCGGCCGGAAATGGGACGTCGTCTCGGCGGCAACGGCTTCGGACATCGGCTTACCCCGGCGTGACATGCCTTGGGTACGGAAACGGGGTCCCGATGGTTTCGGGACCCCGCTGCCGACGTACGTCGATCTGACGAGTGTGGCTTGAAAAGCGACGCTTTCCTTAGAAGTCCATGCCGCCCATGCCACCCATCCCACCGCCGCCGCCCATCGGCATCGCCGGCGAGTCCTTCTTGGGAGCCTCGGTGATCGTGGCTTCGGTGGTGATCAGCAGGCCGGCGATGGAGGCGGCATCCTGCAGCGCCGTGCGCACGACCTTGGTCGGGTCGATGATGCCGGTCGCCACGAGGTCGCCGTACTCGCCGGTCTGGGCGTCGTAGCCGTAACCGTAGGAGGTGTTCTCCAGAAGCTTGCCGACGACAACCGCGCCATCGCCGCCGGAATTGTCGATGATCTGGCGCGCCGGCGTCTGGATCGCCTTGCGGACGATGTCGACCCCGGTCTTCTGGTCGGCGTTGTCGACGTGAATGCCGTCGAGCGCCTTGATGGCCCGCAGCAGGGCCACGCCGCCGCCGGGCGACACGCCTTCCTCGACCGCCGCGCGTGTTGCGTTGAGGGCGTCGTCGACGCGGTCCTTCTTCTCCTTCACCTCGACCTCGGTCGAACCGCCGACGCGGATCACCGCGACGCCGCCGGCGAGCTTGGCCAGGCGCTCCTGGAGCTTCTCGCGGTCGTAGTCGGAGGTGGTCTCGGCGATCTGCGCCTTGATCTGGCCGATGCGGCCCTCGATGTCGGACTTGGCACCCGAGCCGTCGATGATCGTGGTGTTCTCCTTGTCGATGCGGATGCGCTTGGCGCGGCCGAGCATCTGAAGGGTCACATTCTCCAGCTTGATTCCGAGATCCTCGGAGATCATCTGGCCCTGTGTGAGGATGGAGATGTCCTCCAGCATCGCCTTGCGGCGATCGCCGAAGCCCGGCGCCTTGACCGCCGCCACCTTGAGGCCGCCGCGCAGCTTGTTGACAACCAGGGTCGCCAGCGCCTCGCCCTCGACGTCCTCGGCCACGATCAGCAGCGGCTTGCCGGTCTGCACCACGGCTTCGAGCACGGGCAGCATCGCCTGAAGCGAGCCGAGCTTCTTCTCGTGGATCAGGATGTAGGGGTCTTCGAGTTCGACGACCATCTTCTCCGGATTGGTGATGAAGTAGGGGGAGAGATAGCCGCGGTCGAACTGCATGCCCTCGACGACGTCGAGTTCGGTTTCGGCGGTCTTGGCCTCCTCGACTGTGATGACGCCCTCGTTGCCGACCTTCTGCATCGCCGACGAGATCATCGCGCCGACGTCCTTGTCGCCGTTGGCCGAAATGGTGCCGACTTGGGCGATCTCCTCGTTGGAGGTGACCTTCTTGGAGTTCTTCTTGAGGTCGGCGACGATGGCTTCGACCGCCTTGTCGACGCCGCGCTTCAGGTCCATCGGATTGAGGCCGGCGGCGACCGCCTTGGTGCCTTCGCGGACGATCGAGGCGGCGAGAATGGTGGCGGTGGTGGTGCCGTCACCGGCGGCGTCGTTCTGCTTGGACGCGACCTCGCGGATCATCTGCGCGCCGAGGTTCTCGAACTTGTCGGAGAGCTCGATCTCCTTGGCGACGGTGACACCGTCCTTGGTGATGCGCGGCGCACCGAAGCTCTTCTCGATGACCACGTTGCGGCCCTTGGGACCCAGCGTCACCTTGACGGCGTTGTTGAGGATGTCGATGCCGCGCATCATGCGATCGCGGGCATCTGACGAGAAACGTACGTCTTTGGCTGCCATATCGGCTTAATTCTCCGGAAAAGGGGATTGGGTGTCGGATCGTGATCTGGCGATCGATCTCAGGCGACAATGCCCATGATGTCGCTCTCCTTCATGATGAGGAGATCCTGCCCATCGATCTTGACCTCGGTGCCGGACCACTTGCCGAACAGCACCTTGTCGCCCGTCTTGACGTCGAGGGGGGTCAACTTGCCGGCTTCGTCGCGCCCGCCGGGGCCGACGGCGATGATCTCGCCTTCCTGCGGCTTCTCCTTGGCGGTATCGGGGATGATGATACCCCCCTTTGTCCTCTCTTCGCTTTCGAGGCGCTTGACCACGACCCGGTCATGCAAAGGACGGAAGTTCATGCGGATGATGCTCCTGGATGAGGCATCCGCCGAGCCCCGGTGCGGCCATCGACCAAAGCAGCGGCGCTCGACGGGCGAGCGTTCTGGCATGCAGGGAAAGAGAGTGCCAGAACTAGCTGGGCAGTATCCATGTCGCAGAAGCTTGTCAATGGCACTTGCCAAGTGAGAGTGCCAAAACCTGCCCACCGGAACGCCAGCACGGCTTGGCGGCGTCATGGGCTGATCCTAAATCTTGAGCGCCTTCACCCGCAGCGGGCGAGTGCGGCGGCGGACGCGTGCCGCCCTGGGCGGGTAAACGGCAAGCGCCGTTTCCTCGGACTCGGCACCACAAATGGGACTCGGCGCCGCACTTGCCATCTCGCGCTTACACCGCCGACCAACCCTCAACGCGCCGACACGGGACAGCCGCGGCGGGCCATGAACAGAATCGCCGCGGATTAGGTGACCTGAAAACGCCTTCCGTCGGCGCTCGGCCGTGCCGCACACTGCTTGGCCTCATCGATCCGCTGTGACCCCGGCGCGCTGACCGGCAGGCCGACGCCCGCCTCATTTGCGGTTCCAACACTTCAGACAGCGGCATTCCAGGTAACGACCAGGGATCTGCAAGTTTATTATGGACAATCATCACGTCCAGGCGAGGAGCAGCGCTGGGCATCCCCGCAAGCATGCGTTTCGACGTTGTCGCGATGAGCAGCTTCGGAGCACAGCCGACTTACGGCCGGCGAAACCGCTCCGCCGGCAACTATTCGACCGGCACCGCGACAAAACGGACCTCGCCGCGGCCGTTGGCGACAAGAAGCAGGGCGGTCTTCTTGCCGGCGCTCTTCAGCGACTGGAACTTGTCGGCTGCGTCCGCCGGCTGCTTGACCGCCTCCTGGTTGATTTCGACCAGAACCTCGCCCGGCTGCAGCCTCTTGTCGGCGGCGGCGGAGTTGGGGTCGACGTCGGCGATCACGACGCCGCTGGACACGCTGTCGCTGATGGTGAACTTGCGACGCATGTCTCCCGACAGGCCGCTGAACGTCATGCCGAGCGCCTTGGTCGCGGCGGGTGCCGCCGGCGCAGGCGCAGCCGTCTCGCTGTGGCTGTCGCGGCTCGGCACGGCGTGCTGCTCGCCATCCTCCAGCCGCCCAAGCTTGACCGTCTTGGTCAGCTCCTTGCCCTTGCGCATCAGCACGACCGACACGTCCTTGCCCACCGGCTCCAGGGCAACGATCTTGGGCAGGTCGCGCGAGTCCCTGACGTCCTGACCGTCGAACTTGACGATGACGTCCTCCGTCTGGATGCCGGCCGCGCTGGCCGGTCCCTTCGGATCGGTGCCCGACACGAAAGCGCCGCGCGTCGGGCCGAGGTCGAGGCTCGCGGCGATGGTGTCGTCGACGTTCTGGATGCGCACGCCGAGCCAGCCGCGCCGGGTTTCGCCGAACTGTTCGAGCTGCGCGATGATCGGCTGCACGGTGGCGGCCGGGGTGGCGAAACCGATGCCGATTGAGCCGCCCGAAGGCGACAGGATCGCCGTATTGATGCCGATCACCTCGCCGGCCATGTTGAACAGCGGACCGCCGGAGTTGCCCTTGTTGATGGCCGCGTCGGTCTGGATGTAGTTGTCATAGGGACCGCTGTCGATGTTGCGATGGCGGGCCGACACGATGCCGGCCGTCACCGTGCCGCCGAGGCCGAAGGGATTGCCGACGGCCATCACCCAGTCGCCGACGCGCATCTTCTCGCTGTCGCCGAACTTCACCGCCTTGAGCGGCTGCGGCGGGTCCACCTTGAGCACGGCGACATCCACCTTCGGGTCCCGGCCGAGCACCCTGGCGCGCAGCTTGTGCCCATCGGTGAAGATGACGAGGATCTCGTTGGCGTCGGCGATGACGTGATTGTTGGTGATGATGATCCCTGAGGGATCGGTGACGAAGCCGGAACCCAACGAGTTCGACCGCTGCTCGGCATGACGATCATCGTCGCCGCCGCCCTTGCGCTGCCGCTTCCTGAAGAACTCCTCGAAGAGGTCGTCGAACGGCGTACCCTGTTGAAGCTCGGGCACGTCGCCGCCGGCCTTCTCCTCGACCCGCTGGCTCGCGGAAATGTTGACCACCGCGTCGCTGACCGCCGCCGCCTCGTCGGCGAGGCTGTCGGGCCCGCGGGCCAGGGCGGGGGCGATCGCGAGGCCTGCCGCAACGGACGCGCAGCAAAGGATCCGCCGCAGCGGTCCCGCGGCGCCGAGCCAGCCGTGAACAGTCCCGAGATCGGTCGGGCGCATCGAGCGCGTCTCCAAGTTCGCCGTTTCCGGACGGCGTCACCGACGTCCAGACCCGATCGCCGCCGCGGTTCGGCCGCGCTGGCGCACGCCGGATCGGCCATGGATTGAAACGGGTTCGACCGGGCGGCGCAAGTCAATCTTACGTTTCACGCCTGCGCCGCCACGCTCGCGCCGGCGGAGCTGGCGAGATCAGTCTTCCTTGAAGCCGAGCTGCTGGTGATTACCCATCGCTCCGTAATACTTGTAGGGCAGGAACTTGCCGGACATGCCGATCTTGACGCGGTCGCCCTTGGGATCGGGCAGCCGCTCCATCGTCATGTCGAGATCGATGGCCGACATGATGCCGTCGCCGAACTCTTCCTCGATCAGCGCCTTCCAAGCCGGGCCATTGACCATCACCAGTTCGTAGAAACGGTAGATCAGAGGATCGGTGGGCGGCATCGGCATGCCGCGCATCGGCACCTCGTTGAGCATGCGCCCTTCCGCCTCGTCGAGCCCGAAAAGCTCGACGGCCTTGGCGCAGAGCGGCTTGGTCAGCTTCATCTGGCCGAGCAAGGCCCCGACCACAAGCACCTCCGACATGCCGCCGATCTCGCCCGTGATATGCTTCCAGGTCCAGCCCTTCTCGCGCTTGATGTCGAGGATCTTCTCGGTCAGGTCGCTTCGCTTCACGGGCATACCTCAAGGCTTGCGGCGGGCGATCGCGGACGCGTCGCCCTGCCCGAAAAAACAGCAATCCGTATGCCATCTCAGGCACCGTTCGGACGACGCTCCCGTTGCCGCCCTCCTCCGCTCCCTATTTTGCCGCGGCGCTCGCTCCGGCCGCATCGGCCGGCTTGGGCGGTTGGCCGGCCGGCGCTCCCTCCGGCGAACGGAAGAAACGGAAGAAGTCGCTGGTCGGGCTGACCACAAGCCGCGTGTCCTTGCCGGCGAAGGCGGTGCCGTAGGCTCCCATCGATCGATAGAAAGCGAAGAAGTCCGGGTCGCGGCCGTAGGCGTCGGCGAACACCTTGTTGCGGATCGCCTCGCCCTCGCCGCGCGTCTGGTCGGCCTGCTGCTGCGCGGTGCCCAGCAGCACGGTGACGTCGCGGTCGGCCTTGGCCTGGATGGTCTGCTTCTCCTGCTCGCCCTTGGCGCGGTACTCCGCCGCCTCGCGTGCGCGCTCCGAATTCATCCGGGCGAAGACCTGCTCGGAAATCTGTCGCGGCAGGTCGGCACGGCGGATGCGCACGTCGATGGCGGTGAGGCCGAGACGCTGCCCTTCCGTATTCACCTGATCGCGGATCTTGGCCATCAGCGCCGCCCGGTCGTCCTTCACGATCTGCGTGAGATCGGCCTCGCCGAGCACGCGGCGGATGGCCGAGTTCATGATGTATCCGAGCTGGTTGTCGGCTTGCCGAACGGTCTGCACGGTTTGGTAGAACTGCAGCGGGTCGACGATCTTGAAGCGCAGAAAGGCATCGACCTGAATGCGCGTGTTGTCGGAGGCGAGCACCTCCTGGTTGGGCGATTCCAGGTTGAGGATGCGCTTGTCGATCTTGATGACCTGCTCGATCAGCGGCACCTTGAAGTGCAGTCCCGGGTCGGTGATGAGACCGCGCCCATCGACCGGCTGACCGAAGCGCAGCACCAGGGCCTGCTCGGTCTGGTGCACGATGAAGGTGCCGGAAAAGGCGATCACGAGGACCACCAAAGCGGCGATGAGGGCGCCGAGCGTCCCGAACTGCCTCACGTCGATCTCCTCACGGCGTTGCCACCTTGTTGAGATCGCCGAGCGGCAGGTATGGCACCACGCCCGCCCCCTTGGGATCGTCGATCACGACCTTCTGCGCCCGGCTCAGCACCTGCTCCATTGTTTCGAGGTAGATGCGCTCCCGCGTCACCGCGGGCGCGTTCTTATATTGCGCGTACACCTGGTCGAAGCGCGAAGCCTGACCGTTGGCCTCGGCCACCGTTTGGGTGCGGAAGCCTTCCGCCTTCTGCACGATCGCCGCAGCCTGCCCCTTGGCTTCCGGAACCTTGGTATTGGCGTACTGCTCGCCCTGGTTGCGGAAGCGCGCCTCGTCCTGCTGCGCCGCAGTGACGTCGCGGAACGACGCGATCACCTCGGCGGGAGGGTCCACCGACTGCAGTTGCACCTGCAGCACCAGCACGCCGGCCTTGTAGCTGGTGAGCACCTTCTGCATCAGTTGCTGCGCTTCGGGCTCGATCACCTTGCGCTGGGCTGTCAGGATCTGCTGGATCTGGCTGTGGCCGACGATCTCGCGCATCGCGCTTTCCGCCACCGCCTTCACCGTATCGGCGGGATCGGCGACATTGAAGGCGAAGTCCTCGGGATGCGACGGATCGATCTGCCAGAACACCACGAACTTCACGTCGGCGATGTTTTCGTCGCCGGTCAGCATCAGCGATTCTTCCGGTACATCCACCACCGTGGTCGCGTTGGGCCGGGTGTAATCGGGGCGCGTCACGAAGCCGACGTTGAAGGCGTTGCGGTCGGTGACGTTGAGCTTGTCGACGTCGCCGATCGGGTAGGGCCAGTTGTAGTTCAGGCCCGGCGATGTCTTGCCGGTATAACGGCCGAGAACGAGGTTGAGGCCGACCTGGTTGGGGCCGACGGTGTAGAAGCCCGACAGCAGCCACAATCCCACGGCGAGAACGCCGAGGGCGAGAACGCCGGGTACGCCCACGCCGCCGGGCCCGCTGCCGCCGCGAAACGAGACGTTGCGCAGACGATCCTGCAGCTGGCGCAGCCATTCGCCGAACTCGGGCTGGCGCCGGTTGTTGGGTCCCTGGCCCCACGGGCCGGGGTTGCCCGGCTTCCAGCCGCCCCCGCCCGTGTTCCTGCCGCCGTTGTTCCAGGTCATGATATCGGGGTCATCGTTGCTCCGAACGCGACCCGCGGGAACGATCGCCGCCTCGAAGGCGCGGCCGTCGGCCCGCAGGGGCCGCCTCCGTCTTACAGGAGCGCGTGCCGCCTCACAATCGATCCCGGTCGCGATCCCGGCCGCGATCGCGCCGGTCGAGGCGGGGCGGCAGGCTCCTTTCAGGCCGGTTCATAGGTCAGGAAAAGGCAATCGGCCTCGTCGCAGGGATCGCGCCGCGGGCGGTGCCGCGCGACTTCCCGCCACAGAACCGGATCGGGAGGAGCGAGGAAGGTGTCGGCCTCGGGCGCGAGGTCGACCAGCGTCACCTCCCATCTGCCGATCGCGGCGGCCAGTTCGGCATACAGCCCGGCCCCGCCGATCAGGGCGATGGCGTCCGCGTCGCGGCTCTTTGCCCGTCGGGTGGCGATCGCCATCGCCTCCGCGGGACTCGTCGCCGCCTCGACGCCTTCCGGCAGGCGGGCTTGGATGCGGCGCGTCACCACGATGCTGTCGCGTCCGGGCAGGGCGCGGCCGATCGACTCGAAGGTCCGCCGGCCCATGATCATCGGCTTGCCCCACGTCAGTTCGCGGAAGCGTGCGAGGTCGCTCGGCATCCGCCACGGCAGCCCGCCGTTGTGGCCGATCGCCCCGTTGCGGCCGCCGGCCACAACGGCGCCGTGGGTCGGGCGGGCGGCCGGGTCGGCGGCTGGATGCGACAAGCAACTGCGCTCCGCGGGAAGTGAGCCGGCAGAGTCGCATGCCCAACCGCGCATTGCGAGCGGGCCAGCGAGAGCGCTACATCACGGCCGGCAACGAGGATCCATCATGGCAGGCTTCCACGGCACTCCGCATTTCCACAACCAGCCCGGCCTGCAGAGCCTCAAGGTCCGGGCGCGGGAGTTCATGTGCGTGGGAGCGCTGCCGCCCTTCGATCATCCCCACATCTTCATCGACATGGGCGACGAAACGGACATCGTCTGCTCGTACTGCTCGACCCGCTTCGTTTACGACGGCTCGCTGCGCGACCTGTGCGCCCCGCCCGAGTGCCTTTACATGCCCGACGATGACCAATCCAGGCTCGACAAGGTCGTGTGAGGCGCAGGCGGAACCGCATGACCGCCGGCCCGGGAAACCGGCGGAGATCCTGATCGCCGGTGCCGGGATCGGCGGGCTGGCGGCGGCGCTGGCCCTGGCCCGGATCGGTGCCCGCGTGATCGTGGTGGAGCGCGCCCCCGAACTCGTCGCCGCCGGCGCCGGCCTGCAGCTGTCGCCCAACGCGACCCGGATCCTGCGCGACCTCGGCGTCCTCGACGATGTATCGAGGTATGCGGCCAAGCCCGCCGGCGTCCGCGTGCGCTCGGCGCGCAGCGGGCGGACCCTGTCGTTCATGCCGCTCGACGGCGCCGAAGATCGCTGGGGGGCGCCCTATCTCGTCGCCCGCCGCGCCGACCTGCAGGGCGTGCTCGCGGCGGCGGTGCGGGCCGAGCCGGGGGTCACCCTTCACCTCGGCACAACGCTGGCCGGGTTCGGCGCCACGGTGGCCGGCGTGCGCGCGACCCTCAAGCACGGGCTGCTTGCCCGCAGCTTGCAGGCCGATGCGCTGATCGGCGCCGACGGCATCCGTTCGGACGTGCGCGCCCGCCTGCACGGCGGCACCGCGGACGCGCCGCACGCAACCGGGCGCACGGCCTGGCGGGCGCAGGTGGACGCGGCCGCCCGGCCCTCGCCGCTGCCCCGCGGCGA
>CALMGA010000443.1:0-466 GCA_937863205.1 uncultured Beijerinckiaceae bacterium
TCCCTATGTCGCGTTCAGACCTCCAACCGAAAGGTGCCGCCCAGACGACGCTTACGGTAGATCGTCAAGCGCCTCGGCCACAGCTGCAGGGTCGTCTGCGATGTCCTGCGCGGCCGGCGCGGCGACGTGTTCCGGGTCCGCCAGAGCTCGCTCGACGCCCTCCCTCCCCTGGCTCAACGCGCAGTGGGAAGCCGGTGATCGCAATGCCACCAAGCTGTGGCGGCGGGCCAAGGAATAGGGCTACCGGGGATCGCTGCGGGTCATCGGCTAATGGGCAACGCGCCGCCGCAGGGCGGAGAAGGCCGAGGTCGAACGGCTGCAGCGTATCCCCTCGGCCCGGACCCTGGCGCGCCCCCTGACCAGCCGCGATCAACTCACCAAGGCGGAAACGATCACCGTGGCGGCGGTTGAGCAGGGCGTGCCACCCCTAGTGGAGGGGGGGGGGCGGGGGCGGGACGGCCCCCCC
>CALMGA010000443.1:476-2283 GCA_937863205.1 uncultured Beijerinckiaceae bacterium
GCCCCTCCGCCTGCCTGCATCATGGAGCTACGACTTTCGCCAAGCCGCTTGGAAAGGCAAGTTTGAGCTGATTTAGAACCTGCGCCTCTCAGCCGGTTCCATGCGCATCAGCTTACCTTCGGCGACTTTGGCCAATGCCCCTATCAACACCTTACGCATCTCCCGGATGACAGGAGTTTCCAAAGTCGTGATGCAGGATGCCTGCGCCAGAGGCATCAGACCCTTACCGCCGTAGTCGTCGGCGGCGTTGGCATCGTTAGTATGACCCATAACCCTGTTCCGCACGCGCTGGGGGGTTCTCAGACTGTCAAGCCAGTCGACCATCAGCTGTCGAGTGCTGTACAAACAAATATTTGCGCGGCTTAGATTAATATTTGGTCGCTTGCGAGCATGGGCAAATGCTTTGCTGATGCTCTTGCCCCAGCGTACCTCACCGCTGCCGCTGATGTGAGGCCGGATGTCCGGGAACAGCCCTTCGGCGCCGATCGAGCGCAGATAATCGATGCGGTCGAGCAAGCCGAGGTCGATGAGAAGTGGATGGATGGGAATTACGCGCGCGGAATCAGCGCGCTTGAGATTCTTCAGCGCCTTAAGCGGTCTGCGCCCCTTCGCCGGATCGTACGGGCGCATATCGAAGAAATAAACAGTGAGCGTTTCTCCTCCGTCTGTGACCTCGTCGATGCGCACAATGTCGTCGAGGCGGATCTGCGGGGGCTCGCCGGTTCGCATGCCAGTCAGCAGCAGAATAAGAAAGGCCCAGTATAGGTCGCCCTGGATGAAAATCTTACCGGGCACCCAGATCCGGCGCGGCCCATCGCATCCGGTGAACAGGGGTGCTGATACGAAGCGGATGATTTCCTCATCCTGCAGGCGGTCGCGGGGCAACGGCGCCAGGATCTCGTCGCTCTTCGCCGTGAAGCTTGGCACCGGTCCAGGAAAGAGCTTAGCCCCGACAGCCCACTTGAAGAAAATGCGCAGTGGTGTTCGATAGCGTAGGTCCAGCGTCGTCAAGGTCACCCGTTCAAGATCGTCCCAGCCCCGTCCCTGGGCGAGCCTGTAGCGGCCATGCAGGGACCGGCGCAAGGCGAGTGGGCAGCCCTTCAATCCTGGGATATTGGGAAGGGCAGCGTCGAGCGCATGGAGATCGTCGCTCGTCAGATCTGACAAGGCGATGTTAGCGTAGAAGTCCTGCATGAACTGCAGGATTGGGCGGAAGCGAGCTTCGCTCTTGCCGTTTCCGGTGCGCGCGACTTCTGCAGTCATGAAGCGCGTGATGGCGACCGAGATCGGGACCGTTTCCGCGGCAGGCGCATCCTGTCTTGAGAGAATGCTCGCGTTCGTGAGGCTGACATGGGCAGACCCGGTCGCGGACGGCACACGAGTGCCGAGTCGATCGACAAGATCTCTCAGCAGAAGCTCGACGCGCGATGGCAGAGCCTCGGGCGGCGGCGCTTCGGCCCGCGTCGGCCAGATACCGGATGTCATGATTGTCGGCGCGGAGCAGCAAATGGTTTCAGAGGAACTGTCGCGACTAGTAACGCGCTCGGAACCCTCATTTTGGGCCGTGAATGCTTTGAGCAGGTGGAGAAGCGCGGGGAGCTTGGCGACCCAGGCGAAGTCCCGCTCGCGCGAACGACGGATGAAGTCCGTCGCGTAGTCCTCCAGGATAAGTCGATCCGGCAGTTGATCCGGAGATGGCGGCCCGTCGATGACCGCTTTCTCCAAGCTGCGCACGATCACGGCCCCTGCCGCAAACGAAGGTGACTTGATTCGAGCGACTTGGCCATCGCCGCGCCCAAGCGCATCT
>CALMGA010000443.1:2383-8299 GCA_937863205.1 uncultured Beijerinckiaceae bacterium
AAACGAAGGTGACTTGATTCGAGCGACTTGGCCATCGCCGCGCCCAAGCGCATCTGGACGTGGTAGCGACCGCCATCGCGGCGGACGAGGTAGGACGGCAGCGCCATCGGCGTGTTTGAACCCGCGTCATTCGGGGTCAGATCACCTCGTACATGCCGGGGTACGTACGCGGAGGATTCGAATCCACTGGTGAGCTAGCACGCTGACAAAGCCAGCGAATTCCGAGCGGAGGAAGAGCGGGAAGCCGTGGTGCCGCAAGAGGGATTCGAACCCCCGACCCCCTCATTACGAATGAGGTGCTCTACCGACTGAGCTATTGCGGCCTGCGCATGGGTCACTCTTCTATCCAGCGGGAAGGTGCTTGGCAACGTGAGACGCTGCAATCCGATGAGCGACGCGGCGTCGGTTCATTTCTGGCCCCTGATCGATGAAACGACGAGCGGCCTGCAAGCGTCGATGTTTTTTCCGGACTGGGTTGAACCGATCGAGTGGTCCGTCCCTCCGAAGAAGGGCAGGACGCGGCGGACGATGTGAGAACACACGTCGACGCCATCGCGGGAAGCCGTCATTGCTCGCCCGATGCCTCCACGCCTCGATGGCGGGCGAGTTCAATTGGACGCGCGCCATGAACCCGCTCGCCGGGAACGCGATGCGCGGCGGCGGAAATATCCTACCGGGCGCCCCGGCCGTTTTGTTCCCGCGCTTGCGGCGGAACTTCGCGGACCGCCATCCTTCCGTTCTCGACGTGGGCGCACTCGGCCTCTTTCGGAAGACGCGACCTCCGCCCATCCTCACGCGCGCGGCGATGTGCCGGTCGCGGTGCGCGTCCGTCCGGTGGCATCCACGGGTTCGGCGCCGCATCAAGTTGGCTCGGCGAGCGAGTCCGAGTCGACCAGCGCGCGACGCTCGTCCGATGCGTCAGCGATCGAGAACGGGCGGGCAGACTGCCCGCCGGATCCTCCCAGCGAGGTGGGGCCGGATCAAGCGCGCATGTTCCCGCTGCCTTGGGCAATCATGGCTTTCCCGTGCGAATGCCCCTAATTGTTCCTGAAGTCCCGAGCGAGCGGCGGGGATGGTTCCTTCACCGAACGGATGGTCGTGGATCCAGCGCAAAGGCCGCGCCTTCCTGCAAAGGCGTCCTCGAACCGATGACGCGACGCTCGCTTTTCCAACTGGCGGTCCTCGCGGCCTTGCTGATCGTCGTGCATGCGATCCTGGGCTGGTCCATTCTCCCCGACTCTCTCGACGCCGTCGTCAACTTCACCTGGGTCGAAGTGCCGATCTACCTCGCCGCCGTCGTGGTGGTCCTTCGCGACCGCGGCGAGGATGTCCGCGCCATGCGGCGCGGCCTCGCCTTCGTCCTGGTCGTCGCCGCGATCCTGCGCCTCATGCTCGTGCCGGTCGATCCCGAGTCGACGGACATCAACCGCTACGTCTGGGATGGGCGCGTGCAGGGAGCGGGCATCAATCCTTTCATTCACATCCCCGCCGATCCCGCGCTTGGGTTCCTGCGCGACGACGAGATCTATCCCCAAATCAACCGCAAGGAATACGCACCGACCATCTATCCTCCGTTGGCGCAGGTCGTCTTCTTTCTGACGACCAGAATCAGCGAGCAGATCTGGGTCATGAAGGCGGTGATGGTCGCCTTCGACGCGGTGACGATCTGGGCGCTGCTGCGGCTTTTGATCGCGCGAAACGTGCCGCCTCTCCGGATCCTCATCTATGCCTGGCATCCCGTGCCGGTCTGGCAGTTCGCCGCCGATGGGCACGTCGACGCGGTGATGGTTGCATCCCTGTGTTGCGCCCTGCTTGCTGCGCAGACACGCCGTCCCATCCTGGCCGGCATCGCGCTCGGCGGCGCTGCGATGACGAAGATCTACCCCGTCCTGATCGGCCCGGGGCTGTATCGCCGCTGGGATTGGAAGCTGCCGCTCGCCGGCTTCACGACGATCGCCCTCCTTTACCTGCCCTACCTCGGCGCCGGCCGGAAGCTGCTCGGTTTCTCGTCAGGCTATTCCGCCGAGGAGGGTTTCACCAACGGCACGCAGCTCTATCCCTGGCTGCTTCTCCGGCACCTCGTGCCAGGACTGCCGCAAGCCGCCTTCGCGCTGTATTGGCCGGCCGTGGCCCTGATCCTGGGCGGGGTCGGACTCATCGTGCTGTTGCGCGGGCGGGCCGGCCCGACCGATCTTTTCGGGTCGTTCATGCTGGCGACGATCTTCACCGCCCTGACCTCGCCGCACTACATCTGGTATCTGGCATGGCTCATCCCGTTTCTCTGCTTCCATCCAAGCTGGTCGGTGTTCTGGCTTACGGGCGCCGCGACATTCATGAACGTCTATGATTGGCCCCCCAAGTTCTTCGGCGGCTCGCTGGTCTTCCTGCCGTTCTTCGCCATCGCCGCCTGCGAGATCATCATCCTGCGTGCGAGGCGGCGCAGGAGATCGTAGTCTTGGCCCCACCCGACCTCGCCGGTGCAGGATGCCGCGCTCGACGTGGCTTGCGGCGCCCTGGTCGTTCGTCAGATCCATCTCGCGGCGGAACATCATGACGCCGCCGCGATCCAGGCTGGCGATTGCGGCTGGTGATCTCCATCATGCCCGATGTGCCGCGTGGTGCGGCGGAGAGCATGCCGGACATATCAATCCGCCGCGGCACCTGGCGGGGCGCGTGGAAAGAGTTGCAGGCCGATTGGTGGTGCAGGAGACCCGGTTGGCGCGGGTACAGCGGACGAGGCTCGCAGCCTACCTTGAGATTGGCATCGCTCTGATCGGGCTTGGGGAAGCTCTGCGCCGATCTATCCCACTCGGCGAAGTCCGATCGGTCGGTGATGACCGTCGATCAGATTGAGGATCGCTTTGTCGGCATGGTTCGCCTGACCGCCCGCGTTCCGATGCGCTGCGGCGAGTGCCGCATTGACCTTGTCCTTGAGATCGCCTGGTTTGAACGGCTTGGCGATATAGTGCGTGATGCCGCCGTCCCGCCCCGTATCCGCGAAGCGCATGTTGAGCCCCGTCATCATCACGAACGGAACGCCGGCAAGCAGGCGGTCGCCGCGAACGTGGGTCAGCAACTCGGAACCGTTGACCGGCGTCATGTCATAATCCGACACGATGAGGTGAGGGGTCCAGCTGCGCATCAGATCGATTGCGTGCCGACCATGGAGGGCTTCTCGGTCCAGAAGGACCCCGAGAACCGCGAGTTGCGCCCGCACGATCTTGCGTGTGACGGCGCTGTCGTCGACCACCAGTACTTTCAATGATGGACTAATCATGCCGTTCCCTCGTCACGTCATGTTTATACGCGACGAGAAGTAAAACAATTTCTTTGGTCCTGGTACAACATTACGTAAGGTAAACAGTTTGCGAAACTGCTTTTCCTGTCGCTCATAGCGAAGCAAATCGGGGCACGGGATCGAGCGGTGTCTTCTTTCCCTTGCCATTACAGCTGCATCTGATGGTTGTTGCGGCGGAGGCCGTATCGACGGCGGCCAGCCCTACCGTTTGGCGCCGAACCCTTGCGTTTGAGATGCGCCTCGCGGGCAGCGGCCTGGTGGGCGCGCCGCCAGAGCGATCAGGCGAGGACGTGGGCGGTGACGGGGGCGGGACGGATGCGCCGACGTGCGAGCCGCATGGCGATGCGCCGGATCTCCTGCACCGACCAGCGGATCAGTGCCGGGCGCCCGAGCCCGGCCTTTCGGGGCGGCGCGTCGGCGTGGTGGCGCACCATCGCCAGCTTCGCGTTGGCAGGCCAACGCTTCATCCGCTTAGCTCTCTGATAAAACGCAGGCTTTGATCGCAAAATTGCGGGGCACTTTTGCGAAACCTGCCGAGGATTGATCGCGAGTTGTCGATCAGGTCGGCCACTTTGATCGTCTGCGCCGGAGCCGCAGCGCAAGGGGCACGAAAATCGCCCGGCGAGCAGTGCGGTTGCCGTCGCCCGGCCTGGACACGTCGGTCAACCAGTTGACGAGGTCCGCGACGTCGGGGCCGAAGCGGCGGGTGATCTCCGCCAAGCCGAACTCTGGCTGCAGCGGCGCGAGATCCTCTACGACATCGTGAAGGTAGCCCGCCGCGATCATCGCCTCGTCGTGCGGGACGGTGCGCACGATCTCCGCCACCGCCATCGGGTCCACGATGTAGGGCTCGTCGGCGAACTTTCGGCGCTGGTCGATGCCGGCGTGCGCTTCGGTGGCGAGGGCGGGGCGGCGGAAGCGCGCGGAATCACGCCATCTCTTCCATGACGCGGCTCATGGCATAGGACGGCACGTAGCCGGCGAGCACGTTGCCAGTGGGGCGGACCGACTTCTCGACCTTTTCGCGCGCCCCGGCCCAGCCCTTCTTGCGGAACAGGAAGAGGTAGCCGCGGATGTCGGCGGGGTAGCTTTGAAGCGCCAAGCCGACATCCTTGTCCGACAGGGCGGCGATCTCCCGCGCCAGCACCTCCAGGCGAGTGCGTAAGCCGGCGATCTGCCCGCCCAGGATCGCGTTGATGGCGTCGAAGTCGGCCCAGAACTCCTCGGGGATCTGCCGTCGGACCGCGTCGATATCGTCGCCGGCGACGATCATCTCCCAGACGGCCAGCGGCGTGATCCTGGAAATGAGCGCGTGGATACGGCGGTACTCGGCGCCCTTGATCTTCAGCCGCGTCCCGTCCGCCCATCGGACCACGAAACCCTCCTCGCAGGCCGGCAGCACCGCAGCATGCTCGATCATTTCCGTGACGCTGGCGAAGGCGTGCCGCCTCGCGACGGGCCAGCCCAGCGTTGCCGCGAGATCCCGCAGGGCGGCGGCGCTCAGCTCCTCGCCGTCGCTATAGAAGGCGGCGAGGAACACCAGGGCCGGCTCCTCGTAAAAGACCACGATGCGGTTCTCGGGATAGGTCGCCTCCAGAAGGTAGGTCGTCCCCTTCACGAGCGGGGAAAGATCGGCCTCGGAGATCCGCGCCTTGGCCCAGAGCGCTTGCACAGAGTCGAAGGCGCCCTTGGTCGCCGTCCGCCACTCGGCGTCCCACCAGAACAGGACGATCAGCGACCCGTCGAGCTTCTCGAACGCTTCGAACGGGCCATCCGGGATCGCGCCGCGCTTCTCGCCGGCGTTGAAGAATTTCGGGAACGGCGTCGCGACGACAGATCTACTGTCCTCGTGCAGGATCAGGCCGCGCGCCATCAGCGCGTAGTCGTCCCAGAGATCATCGTAGACGCAGTTGTCCGAGTAGATCCATAGCGAGAGACCCGTTGCAGGATGGAAGCGGCGGTAGACCGCGCGCCGGGCCTGCGCCGCGTCCAGGCCATCCTTGAGGTCGTCGAAGGATCGTGTCCGTGCCGGGTGTCTCACTTCACCTCCGTCAACGCCGGCGCCGCCCGGATCCCCGCCGCGCCCTGTCGATCCGGGTGCTCCCAGGCAGTAACCCGCGACCGCCTCTCAACAGAGCGGGGCGGAAGGCGAACATCTTACACGGAAGCTGCACGGGTGCTTGCGGCTGGTTCTGCGAACGTTCGCAGGTTTTGGTGGCCGCGACAACGTCGGCGTCGCTGGCCTCAGGAGAAGAACCCTTGCATCATCAGACCTTAAGGCGGTGGGCGCGACAGGGATCGAACCTGTGACCCCTACCATGTCAAGGTAGTGCTCTCCCGCTGAGCTACGCGCCCGGGACCGTCCGGCCTTGCGGGCCGAGCCCGATATATCGGCAAGGCCGGTGCGGTGCAACCGCCAAGCCTGAATCCCTTCTTCGCCGGCGTCTCGGGCGCGGTTCGCGCCGTAGGGCAGGGCAGGGCAGGGGCGACAGGTTCAGCTCGCTTCGGGTCGCAAACGAAACAGCTTGATCGGCGTGCCCGCGAGGGGGACGGCTGCCAGCCAGCCGGGAGCCCGGCCGGCCAGCAGCGCGGCGGCGAGGCTCGCTGGCGCGCGGTTG
>CALMGA010000443.1:8309-17088 GCA_937863205.1 uncultured Beijerinckiaceae bacterium
CGTTTCCGACAAGCCGTCGCAGATCATGATGAACGTGACATCGCGCTGGCGCACGAGCCGCTTCGCCAGATCGGGTCCTGCCAGCAGGACGTCGAAGTGGTAGCGGTTGCCGTCGTTGTCGCGGTGAAAGGCGGCGGCATAGGCGCCCAGATCCGTATGCACCAGGAGATAGGAGCCGGCATCGATGGGGGCGATGACATTGCCCTTCAACGAGCGCAGGGGCGCGAAGGCGGCCGGGGCCAGACATTCATCCGGCGTCGCGCCCTTCGCCTCGCCTGACGCGTGGGCGGCGGCGCGCGGTGCGGCCTCGGCCGGCACGATCAGGCTCACGGCCGTCGCGGTGAACGGAAAGAGCAGGACGAGCGACAGGCTCGCCAGCACGTCGCGGCCGCGCCGCTGCCAATATCGCTTGGCCGCATCGACGGCGTAAAGGCCGCCGCAGACCGCGATCGCGCCCACCGAGGAGAAGACGCGGACCTGCCAGAACGACAGGGCGAGGCCGCTGGCCACCACCGCGGCGACGAGGGCGAAGCGGGTTCGGCCGAGCTGCGGCCCCCGGCAGGCCGCCGCGAGGCATCCGGTCAGCCCGAGCGCGACCGGCGCGAACGACGCCACGGCGGTTGCCGGATCACGGTGCAGGAGCGTGACGAACGGCAGCGATTCCTCGACGTGCGCCAGCCATAGTTCGCGCACCAACGGGTCGACGCCGGCGAAGGGGCTGCCGAGGCAGGCGGGGGTGACGAGGGCGACGAATGCCAGGGCCATCGCCGCGACCGACAGGGCCAGCGCCGCGCGATGCCAAAACTTGGGCGGGCGCAGGCCGGCAAGCAGCGCGAGACCGCCGGCCGCGATCAGGCCGGCGCCGAGGTGCGTCGCACCGAAGGCGTCGCAGACCGGTTCGCCGTAGCGGCCCGGGGCCACCGTGGCCGCGTAGAACAGGGGAAGGCCGAGGCCGAGGCCGCCGGCGTACCAGCCGAGCGCGCGCCGGACGGGCTCGCCTCGCTGGATCCACACGGCAACCAAGCCGGCGGACAGGCAGGCGAGCAGCGGCAGGTTCTCGAGGTTGATCGCCAGCGACAAACCCGTGAGCAGGCCGGGCAGCAGAGCCCGTCGAGACTCCCCGTCTTCCACGCACTTCACGATGGCGCCGAGGGACACGATCAGGATCAGCACCTGAGGGGCGTGGTGGTCGATGCGTCCGGGCATGAACTGCATGATGCCGGTTCCGCTCAGCAGCGTCGCGACGATCGCCGGCAGTCTGGCGTCGGGCCCGAGAAGGCCGGCGGCAAGGTGCGCCATGGCGGCAAACAAGGCGACCGTCAGGAGAAAGGAATAAACGAGGCAGGCCCAACGTTCGGCCGAGGTCGCATCGGTGACGCGGCCGAACAGCTCGATCAGCGCCGCCGTGGGCAGATCGGCGAGGCGCGACCAGTGCATGAAGGTGCCCGCCGGCGGGTTCAAGCCGGGCACCGTCATGTCGAACCAGGGCTGACCGGCGAGCAGCGCGCGCACCTGCACCATGTGCATGGCATCGTCGGTGTCGAAGAAGGCGCCGGTGCGCCAGACGGCGAGGAATTCGACGCGCATGACCGTGAAAGAAGCCAGCGCCGCCACCAAAGCGACCAGGACGACGTCCCAGCGCGCCGACCAGTCCCGCGTCGCGCCCGCCGGCGCTCCCGTCAACGCCCGTGCCGCCATCGAACCCGCCCGCATCCTGCAACACGCCAGCCTTACCGCGTCGGGCTTACCGCCCCGTTAGGGGCCGAGTGCCCGACGAAGGCGATGCCGCGGTGCGCGAACCGATGGCGCGGCATCGTATGGACCTGCGAAAGCGCGGCGACCCTTTCGCCGCCGTTGCTCGACCGGATGCGACTCAGGCGGCGAGCAGGCGGTTCACCTCGTTCACCAGATCCTTGAGGTGGAACGGCTTGGACAGCACCTTGGCCTGCTTGGGGGCGTTGTTGTCGGGGTTGAGCGCGACCGCCGCGAAGCCGGTGATGAACATCACCTTGATGTCGGGATCAAGCTCCGTCGCCCGGCGCGCCAGCTCGATCCCGTCCATCTCCGGCATCACGATATCGGTCAAAAGGAGTTCGAACGGCTCCTCGCGCAAGCGGTTGTAGGCGGACAGGCCGTTGTCGAAGGATGACACGTCGTATCCGGCATTCTGCAACGCCTTGGCCAGGAAGCGGCGCATGTCGCCGTCGTCCTCAGCAAGCAGGATCTTGCCCGTTACCATGCTCTCGTCTTCGGTCATGTCTGTTCCACGGGGCGGTGTTGTCCGCATGCACCGCTGATCTCAGGCAAAGCCCGGCTTCGCGCGGCCAGCCACGTTTGATGCCACGAACGGCCGGGGTTGCACAGGGTGACGCGGGCAACGCGGCGCAAAAAGCATTATCTTGCGGGATCGATTTCGAACCGGCTAGAAAGCTTTCATGAAGAGTGAGCAGCCGGGAGCCGCGCTCGCCGGTGAGGCCGCCATGCGGGACGCGGAGCTTGATCCCCCATTCGACATAGCCGACCCGGCGCAACCCGCCTGTCCGCTCGTCCTGTCCTCGCCGCACTCGGGTTCGATCTATCCGCAACGCTTCCTGAACAGCTCGCGGCTCGATGCGCTCTCGCTGCGGCGATCGGAGGATGCCTTCGTTGACGATCTGTTCGCCGGCGCCGCGGCCATCGGCGCACCGCTGCTGCGCGCCCGTTTCCCCCGCGCCTTTCTCGACCTCAACCGCGAGCCCTACGAGCTCGATCCCCGCATGTTCGACGGGCGTCTGCCGGGGTTCGTCAACACCCGCTCGGTTCGCGTCGCCGGCGGTCTCGGCACCATCGCCCGGGTGGTCGGCGAATCGCAGGAGATCTATGCCGACCGCTTGAGCGTCGAGGAGGGACTTGAGCGCATCGAGCGCTTGTACAAGCCCTACCACGCCGCCCTGCGCGGCCTGCTGGACCGAGCGCATCGCCTGTTCGGCTTCGCCGTGCTGATCGACTGCCACTCCATGCCCTCCATCCCGGCGGTCACGGCCGTCGGTGACCGGCGGATCAACACCGACTTCGTGGTCGGCGACCGCTACGGGACGAGCAGCGACCTGTCCTTCGTCCGGATCCTGGAGCAGGCGATCGGCAGCGCCGGCTATGTCGTGCAGCGTAACAAGCCCTACGCCGGCGGCTTCATCACGGAGCACTACGGCGCCCCGGCGAACGGCATTCACGCCATTCAGATCGAGATCAACCGATCTCTTTACATGAACGAGCGCGTCATGCGTCGCCTCGATCGCTTCACCAAGGTCAAGGCAGACCTCGCGACCATTTTGGTCACCCTGGCCGAGGCGGCGCTGGCGACCGGCTCTCCGCGCAAGGCGGCCGCGGAATAGACATCCATTGCGCTGACCGCGCGAAGGCGGCCGACGAAACAAAGCATGAGCGACAAAAAAAGAGCCGCTTGTGAAGCACAAGCGGCCCAAGTCTAGGGAGGAAACGCCCAAGGAGGGCACGGCGGCAACAGAATTGCCGCGCCGCAACAAGGTGCACGTGCAATGCACAAATGACAAGGGCCTTTCGCCCGACATCGCGCTCGCGAGCGTTCATGCAGGGATGCCCTGCAAAAGCTGCATGGATGCCCGCCGGCCGCCGATCAAGCTCCCACTGCGCGCTCCGGGCTGTGAGGTTGCGGTGACGGCTGCGCCGTGGCACCCCTCCGTGGACATAACTGCCGAGATCCGCAACGGGGGGCGCAATCCATGTCAGCCGGGAAAGAAACGCGCATGCTGGTCGTTGATCATGGGGGCCGTTGATTTCGCCGCCTTCGTCGACAGGCTGGGCGACGTGGCGAGCGAGACGATCCTGCCGTTCTTCCGCTCGGCGGTTGGAACCGAGGACAAGAACAAGGGCGGCCGCTTCGATCCCGTCACGGAAGCCGACCGGGCGGCGGAGGTGGCGATGCGCCGCCTCATCGAGGCGCAGTTCCCGACCCATGGCATCGTCGGGGAAGAGTTCGGGTCCATACGCGGCGAGGCCGAATACGTTTGGGTGCTCGATCCCATCGACGGCACCAAGGCCTTCATCTCCGGCCTGCCGACGTGGGGCGTGCTGATCGGCCTGCTGCACCACGGGCGTCCCTGCTACGGCACCATGGTGCAACCCTTCACGCGCGAGCGCTTCGTCGGCGACGGCACCAAGGCGCACTGGCGCGGCAGCGGACTCGGCGCGATGCGGGCGTCGCGCCGCCTGGGCACGCGCCGCTGCGCGACCCTCAACGAAGCAACGCTGATGACCACCTCGCCGCTCCTTTACGAGGGCGACCGGCTCGACGCGCTGCGCCGCCTGGAGGAACAGGCCAGGATGACCCGCTACGGCGTCGACTGCTACGCCTTCGCGATGCTGGCGGCCGGGCACGTCGACTGCGTGGTGGAAACGGGGGTGCAGCCCTACGACGTGGTCGCGCTGATCCCGATCATCGAAGGAGCCGGCGGCATCATCACGGACTGGAAAGGCGGCGACGCCTCGAAAGGGGGCGATGTCGTCGCCTCCGGGGATCGCCGGCTCCATGAGGAGGCTCTGGCCCGCCTCGGCGCCGCCGGGCCGTCCTGAGTGGGCTGCCGCAAACCTGCTGCAGGGCCGCTTGAGCGGACGTTGAAACGACGAGCGCCCCCGATCATGGACCGGGGGCGGAACTGACAGCGAGCGGACGCCTACTCGGCGGCTTGGGCGACCGGCTGCTTGTGGGCATAGTGCGAGGCGATGACCTCCATCGCCGCCTGCGCGCCGCCCTTGCGGTAGGGAATGCCGGCGATCTCGAAGCCCATCTCGACGCCGGCGAGGGCGCCCATGATGGTGAGGTCGTTGGTGTCGCCGAGATGGCCGATGCGGAACACCTTGTCGGCGATCTTGTTGAGCCCGGCGCCCAGCGACATGTCGAAGGTGTCGAGCACGATCTTGCGGAACGCGTCGCCGCCCTTGCCGCCCGGCATCATCACCGCCGTCATCACAGGTGAATGGTAGGGCTCGCGGGCGAGGTTCTCGAAGCCCCACGCCGCGACGGCCGCGCGCGTGGCCTCGCCGAAGCGCATGTGGCGGGCGAGGATGTTGTCGAAGCCTTCCTCGTGGATGAGGTCGATGGCGACGTCGAGTCCGTACAGGATCTGCGTCGCCGGCGTGTAGGGGAAGAAGCCGTTCTTGTTGGTGGCGAGCATGTCCTCCCAGCTCCAATAGCCGCGCGGCAGCTTGGCGCTCTTGGAGGCTTCGATGGCCTTGGCGCTGACGGCGTTGAAGGCGAGGCCCGGCGGCAGCATCAGCCCCTTCTGCGAACCGGCGACCGTGACGTCGATGCCCCATTCGTCGTGGCGCAGGTCGGCCGAGCCAAGGCCCGACACGGTGTCGACCATGAACAGGGCGGGGTGGTTGTTGTCGTCGATCGCCTTGCGGATCGCCGGAAGGTTGCTGAGCAGCCCGCCCGAGGTTTCATGGTGGACGACGCAGACGGCCTTGATCTCGTGGTTCTTGTCGGCGGCGAGCTTCTCGCTGATCTTTTGCGGATCGACGCCGGTGCGCCAGTCGGAGGCGATGAAGTCGGGCTTGAGGCCGAGCCGCTGCGCCATCTGGTGCCAGAGCGTCGCGAACTGCCCGGTTTCGTACATCAGGATCTTGTCGCCGGGGCTCAGCGTGTTGCTGAGGCCGGCTTCCCAGGCTCCCGAACCGGACGCTGGGAAGATGATGACGTGGCTTTTCGTCCTGAAAACGGTCTTGACCTTGTCGAGGACGCGAAGCGCCAGTTCCTGGAACTTCGGCCCGCGGTGGTCGAGGACCTGATAATCCATGGCGCGCAGGACCCGGTCGGGGATCGGCGTCGGCCCGGGGATCTGCAGGAAATGTCGTCCGGCCTTACGCGGGGTACTTCTCATCGCGAGGTCCTTCCTCCCAGGAGTTCAGCCTTCGGGCATGACAAAGGGTCCGCAGCCGAGGCGATCGAAGCCATCTAGGGCGGATGAAGGGGCCGTTCAATCGCAATATTCTTTCGGACGGACTTACGGTTTTTGTCCGGGTGCCGGATACCGGTTCGCTCGAGCGGTCGCCCGGCTCCTTCGCGTCCCGGCAGCCGCCCGCATCCTTGTCGAAGGTGAGGTTCGAAGCCGAAGAACGGACGCGTTCCCTGCGGCGACCCGATACGTTTGCGCCTGTTGAAAGCCGCCGTTGAAGCGCCTAAGCCGGTGCGGCAGCGAACGGGGGCTGGGATGGCAGCGGGCAGAACGGGCGCGGGG
This sequence comes from uncultured Beijerinckiaceae bacterium, assembly GCA_937863205.1. Next base: position 14,564 of record CALMGA010000443.1, read on the forward strand.
TGGCGACGCGTCGTGGTCAAGCTGTCCGGCGAGGCTCTGCAGGGCACGCTCAGCCACGGTCTCGATCAGGTCGTTCTCAGCCGGATCGCCGCCGATCTTGCCGAGGCGGCCGAGGGCACCGAGGTCGCGGTCGTGGTCGGCGGCGGCAACTTCTTCCGCGGCATCAAGGGCGCCGATTCCGGCATCGAGCGGGCGCGCGCCGATTCGATCGGCATGCTGGCGACCGTGATGAATGCGCTGGCCATCGAATATGCGGTGGAAAAGGCGGGGCAGCCGGCCCGCGTGCTGTCCGCGGTCCCCATGCCCTCGCTGTGCGAGCCCTATTCCCGTCAGGCGGCGCTGCACCACCTCGACAAGCGTCGCGTCGTGATCCTGGCGGGAGGCACCGGCAATCCCTTCTTCACCACCGACACGGGCGCGGTGCTGCGCGGCGCCGAACTCTCCTGCGACGCCATCCTCAAGGCCACACAGGTCGACGGCGTTTACACGACCGACCCCAAGCTGGACCCGACCGCCACGCGCTTCGAAACGCTGACCCATGACGAGGCGATCGCCAAAAATCTCGCCGTCATGGATACGGCCGCTTTCGCGCTTGCCCGCGAGAACCGAATTCCGATACTCGTCTTCTCCATCAAACGGCCCGGCGCGATCTGCGACGCCCTTGCGGGCAGGGCGACGGCGACGCTGGTCACGCCCTGAGGGCGGGGCGCTCCCGTCCGATCGGGTCCTGTGCGGAGCGGTGGAGCGGGACGGCCGTCTCCGCTCGGTCGGTCCGCAGGAGCGTGCCCGGCGACTCGACCGGCGGATGGATGGGTAAGCATACGCGATGAGCGACAAGTTCGATCTGCCCGATCTCAAGCGCCGCATGCAGGGCGCGCTGCAAAGCCTGAAACAGGAACTGGGCGGCCTGCGCACGGGCCGGGCGACCACGAGCCTGCTCGAACCCATCGAGGTCGTGGCCTACGGGCAGCGCATGCCGATCAACCAGGTCGCCACGTTGAGCGTGCCGGAAGCGCGGATGGTGTCGGTCCAGGTGTGGGACCGCGGCATGGTCGGCGCGGTGGAAAAGGCGATCCGCGACTCCAACCTCGGCCTGTCCCCGACCACCGAGGGCACCACTCTGCGCATCCGCATTCCCGAACTCAACGAGCAGCGCCGCAAGGAGATGGTCAAGGTCGCCCACCGCTACACGGAAGAAGCGCGGATCGCCGTCCGCCACGTCCGGCGCGACGGCTTCGACACCTTGAAGAAGCTGCTGAAGGACAAAGACATCAGCGAGGACGACGAGAAGCGGCTGGGAAGCGACGTGCAGAAGGTCACCGACCAGTTCGTCGGCGAGATCGACCTGACGCTTGCCGTGAAGGAAAAGGAAATCATGCAGGTTTGAGGACAGGTCGGCCCGAACCTGCCGCACCCCGCCCGCCTGCGCGCAGCCGCTGTGGCGCCAGGATCCGGCCGCGACGCTCTTGCGCACCAGCCACTTCTTCATTCGAGCGACCGCAACCGGGAAGGCCGATGCCAAGTCCAGCGGAGGAAAGTTCGGCGGTCAGGGCGGTGAGGGCGCCCGGCCTGCCCGCGCACGTCGGCCTCATCATGGATGGCAACGGCCGCTGGGCCGCACGACACGGCCTGCCGCGCCTGGAGGGTCACCGTCGCGGGCTCGATGCGCTGCGCGGTGCCGTGCGCACCGCTACCGACCTGTCGCTCGACTACCTCACCGTTTACAGCTTTTCGGCCGAGAACTGGAGCCGGCCCTTCGACGAGATCCAGGACCTGATGGGCTTGCTCCGGCGCTTCATCCGCAAGGACCTCATCGAGCTGCACAAGGCCGGCGTCCGGGTCAAGATCATCGGTCACCGCGAGAACCTCCAGCCCGACATCCGCAGCCTTCTGATCGAGGCCGAAACCCTCACCCGGCTGAACACCGGCCTGACCCTCGTGATCGCCTTCAACTACGGCGGCCGGCAGGAGATCGCCGCCGCCGCCAGGGCCATCGCCCGCCGCCTCGCCGAGGGCAAGCTGCGCGAAGCCGACATCAACGAAGCGCTGCTGTCGAGCTTCCTCGACACCACAGGCATCCCCGACCCCGACCTCATCATCCGCACCTCGGGCGAGCAAAGGCTTTCGAACTTCCTGCTGTGGCAGGCTGCCTATGCCGAATTCGTCTTCCTGCCTCTTCTTTGGCCGGACTTCGACCGCGCCGCCTTTACCGGAGCCCTCGCCGAGTACGCAGCCCGTGACAGGCGCTTCGGCGGCGCCCCCCGCCCCAAGGCGAGCCGCACGACCGCGCGAACCGGCTCGTGAAGGATGCCGGGCCGGCTGGGCGCACCGCGGTCGGTTCCCTTCCGGGCCGGTGGCACGATCTCGGCGCCCGGGCCGGCTCCGGCCTCGTCCTCGTTGTTCTCGCCTTGGGAACGGCGCGGCTCGGCGGCGCGCCTTTACTCCTCAACTGGCTCGCCGCCCCCGCCGCGCCGCGGTGGGAATGGCAGCGCCTGATCGAAGCGCCGGCCCGGACTCATCGCGTC
>CALMGA010000443.1:17098-34523 GCA_937863205.1 uncultured Beijerinckiaceae bacterium
GCTCTGGCCGGCTGCGGCTTCGTGTTCGCCGCCGCGATACCGGTCGCCGCCGCCTCGGCCGGCGCGGCCGTCCTTGCCGGACCGGGGCGCCGCCTATGGGCCGCCGCCGGCGTGCTCTACGCCGGTACGCTGGTCCTGGCCGTGCTCGGCCTGCGCTTTTCCCCGATGTTCGGCGCCCGCTCGATCTTCTGGCTCTTCGCCACCGTGTGGTCGACGGACGTGTTCGCCTATTTCGGCGGCCGGCTGATCGGCGGTCCCAAGCTGTGGCCCCGCGTGTCGCCCTCCAAGACCTGGTCGGGGACGCTGACCGGGATCGCCGCCGCCGGATGCCTCGGCACCTTCGTCGCCCTGCGCGACCTGCCAGCCCCCACGATCCTGCTGCCGGTGCTCGCCCTCACCCTGGTTACGGCGGCCGTGTCGCAGGCCGGCGACGCCTTCGAGTCGGCGATCAAGCGCCGCTTCGGCGTCAAGGACTCCAGCCGGCTCATCCCCGGTCACGGCGGCGTCATGGATCGCCTGGATGGCTTCACCGCCGCCGCCGTGTTCGCCTTCGCCTTGGGCGCGGCGCGCGGCATGCCGTCGACGGCCCTCGGTCTTTTCTCGTGGGCCTGAACGTGCGTAAGGAATGCGCATGGATCACCTTGCCGCCCCCGCGCCCGACGCGTCGTTGAAGCAGCCGCGCGTCATCACGGTTCTGGGCGCGACGGGGTCGATCGGACGCTCCACCGCCGATCTGCTCGATGCCGCGCCCGATAGCTTCAACGTCGTGGCGGTGGCCGGTGGACGTGATGCGATCGCCCTGGCGCGCACGGCCGTGCGGTTGAAGGCGTCCTTCGCCGCCCTCGCCGATCCCGCCGGCTACGGCGCCCTCAAGGCGGCACTGGCCGGCACTGGCATCGCCGCCGCCGCCGGCGAGGAGGCCGTGGTCGAGGCGGCTCTGCACCCGAGCGACCTCGTGGTCGGCGCCATCGCCGGCACCGCCGGCGTCAAGCCGACCTTTGCCGCGCTCGACGCCGGCCGCGCCATCGCGCTCGCCAACAAGGAATGCCTGGTCTGCGCGGGCCCCGCCTTCATGCGCCAGGCGGCCCTGCGCGGCACGCGGCTGCTGCCGGTCGACAGCGAGCACAACGCCATCTTCCAGGCGTTGGGCGAGGCCGACCCCGCCACCGTCGACCGCATGACGCTGACCGCGTCGGGCGGACCGTTCCGCACCTGGAGCAAGGAACGGATCGCCGCTGCCACCCCCGATCAGGCGCTGGCCCATCCGAACTGGGCGATGGGTCCGAAGGTGACGGTGGACTCCGCCGGCCTGATGAACAAGGGGCTCGAACTGATCGAGGCGCACTACCTTTTCGGCATGGATCCCGAACGCCTCGACGTTCTCGTCCATCCCCAGTCCATCGTTCACGGCCTGGTGGCCTTCGCCGACGGTTCGGTGACCGCCGGCCTCGCCGCGCCCGACATGAAGGTGCCGATCGGGCATTGCCTGCATTACCCCGAGCGCATGCCCACGAGCGCGCGGCGCCTCGACCTCGCGCAGGTCGGCACCTTGACCTTCGAGCGGCCCGACCTCGACCGCTTTCCCTCCCTGCGCGTCGCCCTCGACGTTCTGCGCGCCGGGCAGGGGCTTCCAACCGTGATGAACGCCGCCAACGAGATCGCCGTGGAAGCCTTCCTGGCCGGGCTGATCGCCTTCCACGAGATCGCCCGCCTCGTCGAAAGGGCCTGCGAGACGGCCATCGCCGACGGCAGCGCGCGCGAACCGGCCACGGTGGCCGATGCCCTCGCCATTGACCATGTCGTCAGAGAAAAGTGTCGCGCGGCCCTGACCGGCCTCGACGGAAGCGCGCGTTTAACACCATGCTAACCACCCGGCCGGCGCCACGCGCGACGTTTCCACCCGCCCGATCGCGCCCCGCGCGGTCCATCACGCCCACCGCATGCGCCTTTGGAGGCTGACGTGTCGCTGTTCTCGATCTTCATCTACACGGTGCCCTTTCTCGCCGTTCTCACCCTGATAGTGTTCTTCCACGAGATGGGGCATTTCCTGGTCGGCCGCTGGTGCGGCGTGAAGATCGATGCCTTCTCGCTCGGCTTCGGCCCCGAACTCGCCCACTACATCGACAAAAGGGGCACGCGCTGGCGCCTCGCCCTGCTGCCGCTCGGCGGCTACGTCAAGTTCCATGGCGATGCCGATGGCGCGTCCATGACCCATCCCTCGGCGCTGGCGATGGCGCCGGGCGAGCGCGCCGTCACCCTGTTTGGGCAGAGCGTATGGAAGAGGATGGCCGTGGTCGCCGCCGGCCCGGTGGCCAACTTCATCGTCGCCATCGTGATCTTCACCGGGCTGTTCTACGTCGGCGGTCGCGCCCTCATCACGCCGCAGATCGGCTCGGTGCAGGCCGGCAGCGCCGCCGCCCTCGCCGGTTTCCAGCCCAAGGACGTGATCACCTCGATCGACGGCGCCGCGCTCGACTCCTTCGAGGACATGCAGCGCATCGTGCAGTCCGGCGACGGCGCCCCCCTGTCGTTCGGCATCACCCGCGATGGGCAGCCCATGACCCTCGTCGCCCAGCCGCGCCGCCAGGTGATCTCAACCCTGTTCGGACCGTTGAAGACCAACGTGCTCGGCGTCGGCGCGGACACCAATCCAGCCAACGTGCGCATGGTCCGCTCCGGCCTGTTCCAATCGGTTGGAATGGGGATCTCCGAAACCTGGTTCGTGGTGGAAAGCACCGGGCACTACCTGAGGGAGCTGATCGCCGGCCGCGAATCGGCGGACCAGATGTCGGGGCCCTACCGGATCGCCCAGGTGACGGGCAAGGTGGCCCAGCTTGGCATCGCGCCGCTGCTCAACCTCGCCGCCATCCTGTCGATCTCCATCGGCCTGCTCAACCTGATGCCGATCCCGGTGCTCGACGGCGGCTTCCTGATGTTCTTCGCCTTCGAGGCGGTCCGCGGCAGGGCGCTCAAGGAGAAGACGATGGAGGTCGCGTTCCGGGTCGGCCTGACCTTCGTGGCGGCGGTGTCTATCTTCGTGTTCATCAACGACGTGTCGCATCCCCTGAACCCGAAGCCGGCCGTTCCCGCCCAGGTCGATGGCGGCGCGAAGTGACCCGCGGCGACGGTTAACCATCTCTGTTCACGAATCAATTACCCTAAACCGTGTCTCACCCGCCACGCGGGGTTGAAAACGCCGGTTGCGTCCCGGACGGCGTTTTCAGGGATCGCGGGACGAGGTAAAAGCGGTGTGTGAGTGGGGGTGGGTCTTTGGGCCCGCTTGTTTCGATCGGACAAACTTCCGTCCGGTTGCCCGGCGAAGAGCCGGGCAGACAATTTGTGCGGGGCCGGATCAGTAATGCTCGTACCTAAGGGTCACCTCCACCGGATCGCGGCTGCGGCGACCGTGTTCCTGTCCCTCCTGCTGTTTGTATCCGCCGCCTTCGCGGCCGAAGTATCGGTGCGTGGCAACCGTCGCGTGGACTCCGAGACGATCCGCTCCTACTTCGCCGGCACCAGCCCCGACGAGGTCGATAAAGGCGTGAAGAACCTCTACGCCACCGGACTGTTCTCGGAGGTCAGCGTCAGCCGCGGCGGCGGCGGGGTGACCATCACCGTCAGCGAGAACCGGGCGGTCAACCGCGTCGTCTTCGAGGGCGCCAGCAAGATCAAGCCGGAGCAGCTCTCCGCCGACCTCGCGACCAAGACGCGGGGATCCTACAACCCCACCCTGGTGAACGCCGACATCGAGCGCATCAAGGACCTGTACCGCCGCTCCGGTCGCGCGGCGGCCAGCGTCACGGCGCGCACCGTTGACCTTCCCAACGGCACCGTGGACGTGGTCTTCGTCATTCGCGAAGGCGACAAGACCGGCATCAAGGAGATCGTCTTCCTCGGCAACAGGGCCTATTCCGGCGGCAAGCTGCGCGGGCTGATGGACTCGACGGAGATGAACTACCTGTCGTTCTTCAAGTCGTCCGACGTCTACGACCCCGAGCGCATCGGCAACGATCTGGAGCTGATCCGGCGCTTCTACTTGAAGAACGGCTACGCCGACTTCCGCGTCGTGGGATCAGACGCCCGCTTCGAGCCGGCGAAGAGCGGCTACGTCGTCACCATCACCGTCGAGGAAGGTCCGCAGTACAAGGTCGGAAGCGTCAGGGTCGACTCGCACAATGCGGCCCTGCCCGAGGCCAGCCTGCTTCCTTTCCTGCGCATTCGCGCCGGCGAAACGTACAACGGCGACCTCGTCGAGAAGACGGTCCAGGTGATGACCCGCGAGGTGAACCGCCGCGGCTACGCCTTCACGCAGGTCAAGCCGCGCGGCGACCGCGATCCGACCACGCGCACCGTGTCCATCGTCTTCTCCATCGACGAGGGACCGCGCGTCTACATCGAGCGCATCGTGGTGCGCGGCAACACCCGGACCCGGGACTACGTGATCCGCCGCGAGTTCGAGCTCGGCGAGGGCGACGCCTACAACAAGGTGCTGGTCGACCGGGCGGAGAAGCGCCTCAACGGCCTCGGCTTCTTCAAGAAGGTCAAGATCACCAACGAGGCCGGCTCCTCGCCCGACCGCGTCATCATCATCGTCACCGTGGAAGACCAGCCCACCGGCTCGATCTCGGTCTCGGGCGGTTATTCCACCACCGACGGCTTCATCGGCGAGGTCGCGGTCACGGAAACCAACTTCCTCGGCCGCGGCCAGTACGTGCGCGCCGCCGTGACGGAAGGCCAGCGCACCCGCGGCGTCGAGTTCAACTTCACCGAGCCGTATTTCCTCGGGCGGCGCCTCGCCGCCGGCTTCGACCTGTTCGCCAAGGAATCCGACGTTTCGCAGTATTCGTACTACAACAACTTCGTCGCCGGCGGCACGGTCCGCTTCGGCGTGCCGGTCACCGACGAGATCACCTTCTCGCCGCGATACTCCATCTATCGCTCGCAGATCTCCATCCCCGACAGCACCTCCGCACCGTACAACGACTGTACCGCGCCGATCGCCGGCTTCACGCCTCCCCTCAACGGCGCCGCACCGACCGCGACCGCGAGCTGCCTCAGCAACGGCGAAGCCTCGCTGGCGCTGAAGCAGGCACAGGGCGTCACCGTCACCTCGCTGTTCGGCTACACCCTGTCCTACAACAGCCTGGACGTCGGCAAGAACCCGACCGAGGGGATCCTCGCCGAGGCCCGCCAGGACATCGCCGGCGCCGGCGGCACCCAGCGCTTCCTCCGCACCACCGGCGAATTCCGCTACTACCACCCCATCTACGACCAGATCATCGGTCTGTTCCACGTGCAGGGCGGCGACCTACGAGCCATCGGCGGCAGCCAGCTGCGCATCGTCGATAACTTCAATCTCGGGCCGACCCTGGTTCGCGGCTTCGCCCCCAACGGTATCGGCCCGCGCGACGTGTCGCCTGGCATCGACTACACCGGCAACCCGCTCGGCGGCACCGACTATTTCGGTGCCTCGGTGGAAGCGCAGTTCCCGCTCTACGGCGTGCCGCGCGACCTCGGCTTGCGCGGCGCCGTGTTCTTCGACGCCGGCACCTTGTTCGGCTACAAGGGCGCGACAGCCTTCGGTACGGCCGCCAACGGTGGCGCCGTGACCCAGTACAACGTGGCGCCGACGTTCACGCAGGGCAACACCATCACCGTTGGCGCCGATCATTCCAACCTGATCCGCACCTCGGCCGGTGGTTCGATCATCTGGCAGTCGCCGCTCGGGCCTTTGCGCTTCGACTTCGCCAAGGCGATCACCAAGAGCGAGTACGACGTGACCCAGTTCTTCCGCTTCTCCGGCGGCACCACCTTCTGAGGAACCGCCACAGGCCGGCCTCGCCAGGCCTGCCGGCAGTTCGCGAATGGCAGCTGTGATGTCAACTTCTTGCAGCGGATCGAAACGAGCGCAGCGGTTCGCGGACAAAACCGATGCGAACCAAAAGGTCGGGGCATCGAACCGGATCCAGCATAGGGTTGGGTACCCTCGTCTCGCTTGACAAGGCGTCCTCGTCCGGTGATTGCAGGCGCCGTCGCCCGTTGACCGATCCCTTTGCCATGAGCAGTCTCGGCTTCTTCCGTGCCGCCGCACCGCTGACGCTCGCTGCCCTGGCTGCCGAGTGCGGCGCCCATCTCCCGGCCCACGCCGATCCTTCCATGGTCGTGCGTTCGGCCGCTCCGCTCGAACGAGCCGGCCGCGACGAAGTGACGGCCTTTCACGAGGGCGTGCACCTCGACGACCTTCGGGCGACCCGCGCCGGCGCCTGCCTTGTGGCACCCCGCCATCTTGACCGCGTGCCCCCCGGCACCGTTGCCCTGGTGACCGACCACCCGCGCGACGCGTTCCGTCGTCTGGCCGCGATGCTGCACCCGGGAAGCGTCCGGCCGGTCTCGGCGGTGGAAGGACGCGGCATCGACTCCAGCGCCCGCATCCATCCCGGAGCGCTGCTGGAGCGCGGCGTCAGCGTCGATCCCGGCGCGGTCGTCGGTCCGGGGGCCGAGGTCGGGGCCGGCACCTTCATCGGCGCCTTCGCCGTGATCGGCGCGGGGGTCCGCATCGGCCGGGATTGCGCCATCGACGCCCACGTCAGCCTCGCCCACACCCTTCTCGGTGACCGCGTCCTCATCGCGGCCGGCGCCAGGATCGGCTGCGGCTCGCGCGACCTGCGGCTCGGCCGCGTCATCATCCAGAACGACGTCGAGATCGGCGCTAACGCGGTGGTCGAGCGGGGCGGCTTGAGCGATACGGTGATCGGTGAAGGGAGCCGGATCGGGCCGCACGTCGCGGTGGCTTCGGGGACGGTCACCGCGCGCGCAAGTCGGCTGCCCGCAGTGTCGTGAAGGAGATGCACTGAACCGACCGCGCTTCCGCAAGCCTGCTCGCGCCCCTGGGTTCGAAGGAGCCCGGATCCGCTCTTCGATCGGAAGCTCTGGGCGAGGCTGGTTGAGCCCGCCGCCCCATCCGTCTGCCGGCTCCCGGCTGTGGACTGGCCGTTCCGTCGCCGGATGAAATGTTCTACAGCCATGCCAGCAACCGGCCTTCGCCGGCTTCAGGCGACGAGCACGCGATGAGCGACCAGCCATGAGCGATTTGGACGGGGATCCCGCGCGGCCCTTCGATATCAAGGAGATCCTGAAGTGTCTGCCGCATCGCTACCCGTTCTTGCTCGTTGATCGCATCATCGAGGCGCGCGACGACGTGTCGTGCATCGGCATCAAGAACGTCAGCATGAACGAGCCGCAGTTCCAGGGGCATTTCCCCGGACAGCCGGTGATGCCCGGCGTGCTCCTCATCGAGGGCATGGCGCAGACGGCGGGGGCCTTCTGCATCCGCGCACGCACCAAGGCCGACGGCGGTCCGCCGCCGCTCGTGTACTTCATGACGATCGACAAGGCGAAGTTCCGCAAGCCGGTCGTGCCCGGCGATCGCGTCGAGTACCACGTCGAACGCACCAATCAGCGGCGCAACATTTGGTGGTTCAAGGCGCGCGGTCTGGTCGACGGCCAGTGCGTGTGCGAGGCCGAGTTCTCCGCGCTGCTGACGGAAGTCGCGATCTGAAGCCCTGGACCGAGACGTCCGCGGCGGTTTGCGGAGGAAACAGCGCGCCGCATCGTCGGCCCGATGCGGCGCGGTAACCGGACCACGGAAGCGGGTTCGAGGTTCAAAGGCCTGTCGCGAAAGGCAGCACATGGAAACAAAGGCGATCAGGGTCCACGACTACGGCGGCCCGGAGGTGATGAAGCTGGAAGGCACGACCCTCGCCGACCCCGGTCCCGGCGAGGTGCTCGTGCGCTTCCATGCGGCGGGCGTGAACTACATCGATACGTATTTTCGCAGCGGCGCCTACCGCGCGCCGGTCCTGCCCTTCGTGCCGGGCAGCGAGGGCGCCGGCGAGGTCGCGGCGGTGGGCGCCGGCGTGTCCGGCTTCGCGCCGGGCGACCGGGTCGCCTTCGTCGGTGCCCTCGGCTGCTACGCGGGAGGTCGGGTCGTGCCCGCCGACCGGCTGATCAGGCTGCCCGAATCGGTCAGCTATCAGACGGCGGCGGCGATGATGCTGAAAGGCCTGACCGCGCAATACCTGCTGCGCCAGACTTATCGCGTGAAGCCCGGCGATACCATCCTGGTCCATGCGGCCGCCGGCGGCGTCGGCCTGATCCTTTGCCAATGGGGCAGGCTGCTCGGGGCCACCGTGATCGCAACCGTCGGCTCGCCGGAAAAGGCCGAGCTCGCCCGCGCGGCGGGTGCCGAGCACCTGATCCTGTACCGCGAGGAGGACTTCGTTGCCGGCGTGCGCGACATCACCGGGGGCAAAGGCTGCGCCGTCGTCTACGACGGCGTGGGCAAATCGACCTTTCCCGGCTCGCTCGACTGCTTGGCGCCGCTCGGGATGTTCGTCAGCTTCGGCTCCGCTTCCGGCAAGGTCGAGGCGTTCGACATCAACGTGCTGTCGGCGAAGGGCTCGCTGTTCGCGACCCGGCCGACGCTGGCGACCTACACCGCCGATCCAGCCAATCTGGCGAGGATGGCGGCCGACCTCACGGATGTGGTCGGCAAGGGCGAGGTGGTCATCACCGTCTCCGCCACGGCCCCGCTCGAAGAAGCGGTCGCGGTGCACCGATCGCTCGAAGCGCGGCAAACAACCGGCTCGGTCGTCCTCACGATGTGAGGCGCGGGCCCGACGCGGCAGCCATCGGTCCTGAACACGGCAGGCCCAGACATGGGAACGACCCGGCATTCCCGCCGGGTCGATGGTTCGGTGGCTCAGCTCAGTACCGGGCGACGACCGGGGCGGGCGTGAAGGTGTCGAACTTGTAGCTGATTCCGGCCTGCACGCGGTTGTCGGTTTCGCGCTGGCGCACGGCGAGGCCGCCGCCCGACGAGGCGGCCAACACGTTGGTGAAGCTGCCGAAGTCGGTGAAGCGGTATTCGACGCGCACCGACAGGTTGTTGGTGAAGGCGTAGTCGACGCCGCCGCCGACGGTGTAGCCGACTCGGGTCCGGCTGAGCGAGTCGGTGGCGCCCGTGGCGAGGTTGACGTAGTTGTTCTGCAGGCCGCCGAAGGCCGCGCCGCCGGTCGCGTAGAACAGCACGCGGTCGAAGGCGATACCGAGGCGGCCGCGGATCGAGCCCTGGATGTTCTCGCGAGCGCTGTCGCTGAAGCCGCCGAGCGCGTAGGTCGTGCGGGCGCTGGTGCCGTCGACGTCGCCTTCGAGGCCGATCACGCCGGCGGTGCCGAAGCCGAAGCTGCCGTTGGCGCCGAGCAGGCTGCCGATGACGGGCAGGCTTTGAGTGGAAAAGAGGTAGCCGATGTGGCCGCCGCCGATGATGCCGTTCTTGCTGCCGCTGTTGGCGGCAAGACCGGCGCCGGTCGCCGTGGCGGTGGCGAGGCCGTTGGAGCGGCCGAATTCGTAGCCGACTTGGGCACCGACGTAGAATCCGGTCCAGGTGAAGACCGGGATCGGCGGCGGCGGCGCGAACACCGGCGGCGCGCGGCGCGACGGCAGGTCGGCGGCGAGGGCGGCGGTGGAGAGCAGGGCAAGCGCCAAGCCCGATGCGACTGTCTTGATATGCATGGTTATCGTTCCCCTCAGAAGCGATCTCACCCCCATAACGCGTCGCCATCGCACAGAGACGACGGTTCCAGCCGAGTTCGGGCGTAATGATCGTCTTGTGGCGGGAACACCACAACTTGCCTCGTTTCAAGGCATGCGACGCCCGAGCCCGACCTCGCGAAAGGTCGGTCTCGGGTTCGGGAAGCGAAGCGCTAAAGCATCGGACCCTTCAACGGGTCCGATGCTTTGCTCTGACCTACTGTGCCGCACCGGATTGATCCGAAAACCGCTTCGCACTTTTCGGTCCGATGCTCTAGCGACGCGGCAGTCAGTTGGTTCGGATGCGACGGGAACGTTCAAGCACGCGACGCGATCCGGTGTCCGGTGCTCATGCTCAGTAGCGGGCGACGACCGGAGCGGGCGCGAAGGTGTCGAACTTGTAGGAGAAGCCGACCTGGACGCGGTTGTCGGTTTCGCGCTGGCGAACGGCCATGCCATTGCCGGACGAGGCGGCGAGCAGGTTGGTGTAGGAGCCGAAATCGGTGTAGCGGTATTCGACGCGCACCGAGAGATTGTTGCTGAAGGCGTATTCCACGCCGCCGCCGACGGTGTATCCGACCCGCGTGTGGCTGATGTTGTCGGTGCCGCCGGTGGCGAGGTTCACGTAGGTGTTCTGCAGTCCGCCGAAGGCCGCGCCGCCGGTGGCGTAGAACAGGGCGCGGTCGAAAGCGACGCCGAGGCGGCCGCGGATCGAGCCCTGGATGTTCTCCTGAGACTTGTCAGAGAATCCGCCGAGCAGGTAGTTCGCGCGGGCGCTTGTGCCATCGACGTCGCCTTCGATACCGAACACGCCGGCGGTGCCGAGGCCGAAGCTGCCGTTGGAGCCGAACAGGCCGCCGATGCCGGGCAGCGACTGGGTGGAGAAGAGGTAGCCGATATGGCCGCCGCCGATCACGCCGTTCTTGCTGCCGGTGTTGGCGGCAAGTCCGGTCTGGGTCACGGTGGCGAAGGCGTAGCCGTTGGACTTGCCGAACTCGTAGCCGACCTGACCGCCGACGTAGAAGCCGGTCCAGGTGAACACGGGAATCGGCGGCGGGGGCGCATAAACCGGCGGCGCGCGACGCGAGGGGAGATCGGCGGCGAAGGCCGATCCGGCGGCAACCGCAAGGGCGACCGTCGAGAGGAGAAGAGTTCTGATCATCGACTTATCCTTTCACGAAGCAGCATCGACCCGCTTACGCGAAGTGATGCCGGGGCAAGGCCCGAAGCCCCGCACCGGAGCCCATGTCCGTGATTTAGATCGAAACCCGTATCTGATCGGTTAAGGCTACGAGCTCTTCAGCACGTTTGGCGAGATGCTGCAGTCTTAATGCCGAGCGGCTAAAAATTAACTAAGATCCGCATATAAATCATAGTCGTCTGATGATTTTACAGTTGCCGTTACGATTTCTCCGGCGCGGATCGGGCGACGGCTCGAGAGATGCACCTTGCCGTCGATCTCGGGGGCATCGCCGACCGTGCGGCCGATCCCCGTCAACGGCCCGCCGCTGTCCACGATCACCTTGAGGCGGCGGCCGACCTTGGCCTTGAGCCTGCGCGCGCCGATCGAACGCTGATGCGCCATGAAGCGACGATGGCGCGCCTGCTTGAGCGCGTCGGGCACGGCGGGCAGGCCGAGATCGTTGGCCGGCGCGCCGGCGACCGGCTCGTAGGGGAAGGCGCCGACCCGGTCGAGGCGGGCGGCTGAAAGCCAGGCCAGCAGCTCTTCGAAGTCCTCGTCGGTTTCGCCGGGAAAGCCGACGATGAAGGTCGAGCGCAGCGTCAGATCCGGGCAGATCTCGCGCCACCGGCGGATGCGGTCGAGCAGCTTGTCGCGATCGCCCGGCCGCCGCATCGCCTTCAGAACCGACCGGCTCGCGTGCTGGAAGGGGATGTCGAGGTAGGGCAGCACGAGCCCATCGGCCATCAGCGGGATCACCTCGTCGATGTGGGGATAAGGATAGACGTAGTGCAGCCGGACCCAGGCGCCGAGCGAACCCAACTCGCGGGCGAGGTCGACGAAGCCGGCGCGCACGTCGCGATCACGGAAGCGGCCCGGCGCGTAGCGGAGGTCGACGCCGTAGGCGCCGGTGTCCTGCGACACGACCAGAAGCTCCTTGACGCCGGCCCGCACCAGCCGTTCGGCTTCATGAAGCACCTCGCCGACCGGGCGCGACACCAGCCGCCCGCGCAGGTGGGGAATGATGCAGAAGGAGCAGCTGTTGTTGCAGCCTTCCGAAATCTTCAGATAAGCGTAGTGCCGGGGCGTGAGCTTGAGGCCCTGTTCCGGCACCAGCGACAGTTTGGGATCGTGCGGGGCGGGGACGGCGGCGCGCACGGCCGACATCACGCTGTCGAAGGCCTGCGGTCCGGTGATGGCGAGAACGTTGGGGAACCGGTCGCGGATCGCCTCGGGCGTGGCGCCGAGGCAGCCGGTGACGATCACCTTGCCGTTGGCATCGAGAGCTTCGCCGATCGCCGCTAGGCTTTCCGCCTTGGCGCTGTCAAGGAAGCCGCAGGTGTTGACCACCACCAGATCGGCGCCAGCATGGGTGCGCGACAGCTCGTAGCCTTCCGCCCGCAGCCGGGTCAGGATGCGTTCGCTGTCGACCAGGGCCTTGGGACAGCCGAGCGAAACGAAAGACACGCGCGGCGCGGCGAAGCGCGAGGGATCGGGACTTGCGGTTGGGGGAGCAAACGTCATCGGCGACTGGTGTCACGATCGGGCCCGCCACGCAACGCGGGCGCCCCCGGCGGCGACGCCCGGAGCCACGAGGCCGCAGCTGCAAGGTCGAAGTCGCGCATGACCAATGAAAAACCCGGCCGCTGGGCCGGGTTTCTTTTGCTGGGGGTCGCGCGGGCGCTCAGTAGCGGGCGACGACCGGGACCGGCGCGACCGGGTTGTCGAACTTGTAGGAGAAGCCGACCGTGAAGCGCTGCTGGTAAAGGTGCTGCGTCGTGTTGAAGTTGCCGGTGGCCGCCGAATTGATGTTCACGAACCTGCCGAACTCCGAGTAGCGATACTCGCCGCGCAGGGAGAAGTTGGTGGTGAGGGCGTATTCCACACCGCCGCCGACCGTGAACCCGACGCGGGTGGTGGTCAGGCTGTCGGTTGTCAGCTGGGTGACGGCGCCGCTGAACCCGTAGTTCTCGGTGAACTGCCCGAATGCCACGCCGCCGGTGGCGAAGAACAGCGCGCGATCCACCGCGATGCCGATGCGGCCGCGGACCGAACCGGTGATGTTCTCCCTGACCTGGTTGAAGAAGGTGCCGCCGGCGCCTCCGGGGAAGGCAGCCGCGCCGCGGAAGTCGGTGCCGTCGACGTCGCCTTCCACACCGATCACGCCGCCGGTGCCGCCGACGCCGCCGATCAGCGGAATGCCGCTGAAGGTGCCGGCGAGCTGCCCGAGGATCGGGAGCGACTGGGTGGAGAAGTTGTAGCCGAGGTGGGCGCCGCCGATCGTTCCGTTGGGGAAGCCGACCTGGTAGAGGACGTTGGGCCCGCCACCGGCGTTGGCGACTTCGCGGGCATTGTCGCGGCCGAAGGCGTAGCCGACTTGGCCGCCGATGTAGAAGCCGGTCCAACTATAAGCCGGAACCGGGGGGATGAACACGGGCGGCGCGCGGCGCGAAGGAAGATCGGCCGCATAAGCAGTCGCCGTTGCGGCGGCAATCGCCGCCGCGGAGAGGAGCATTGTACGGATCACGCTGAGTTTCCCTTCGGGTGCGAAGTTCGGTGTCTGATGAATAACTCAAAGAGATCTGGCGACAACTGGTAAAGGCGATTTCAAGGCGCCGGTCGGGCCTTTACCCGGCCGGTGTTACAAGCCTGCAACGAAAAGTTCCGCGAGCTTCGAAACCGCCAAGCGCCGGCCAAGCGCCCGTCGAGCGCCCGTCGAGCGCCCGTCGAGCGCCCGTCGAGCGCCCGCAACCCGCCCGGCTTTCGCACGCGGCCGTTGGGGCGCAACTCCGTCAGCGCCGCCGTCGACCAGTTTCAGGACGCCATGGCGATCGTGTCGCGCACCTTGGGATACACCTCGCCCGCCCAGCGCCGGCCGGCGAAGATGCCGTAGTGCCCGACGCCGGTCTGGACGTGATGCGTCTTGAGGTAGGGCCGGATGCTGCCGCACAGGTCTTGCGCCGCCATCGTCTGCCCGAGGCCGCAGATGTCGTCGCGCTCGCCTTCCACCGTGAGCAGGGCCGTGCGCCGGATGGCGCGGGGATCGACGCGCCGGCCGGATATGTCGAGCCGTCCCCGCGCGAGGTCGTAGGTTTGGAACACCTGCTGCACGGTTTGCAGGTAGAACTCAGCCGACAGGTCCATCACCGCGAAGTATTCGTCGTAGAAACTCTTGATGGTGGCGTACTTCACCTCGTCGCCGGCGGCGAGCGCGGCGGCCATGTCGTCGAAGGCCTTGAGGTGGCGCTCCCGATTCATGCCGATAAAGGCGGTGAGCTGCATGAAGCCGGGATACACCTTCCGCCCGGCGCCCTTGTAGAAGGCCGGCACGCGGTCGCAAAGTTGGTTCTCGAACCATTCGATCGGTTTCGAGTTGGCGAGCTCGTTCACCTTGGTCGGGTTGAGGCGGGCGTCGATGGGACCGCCCATCAGGGTGATCGAGCGGGGCTGCGCCGGGTCGCCGTCCTCGGCCATCAGCGCCGCCGCCGCCAATGCCGGCACAACCGGCTGGCAGACCGCCATCAGGTGGCTGCCTTCGCCGAGCCGGCGCAAGCAGCCGATCACCTCCTGCGTGTAGGTCGACAGGTCGAAGGGGCCGGCCTCGCGCGGCACGTCGCGGATGTTGTTCCAATCCGTGATGTAAACGTCGTGGTCGATCAGCAGCACCTGCACGGTGGCGCGCAGCAGCGTCGCATAATGGCCCGACATCGGCGCGACGACCAGCACGCGCGGCTGCTCGGCTTCCATGTCCTTGCGGAAGCGGAGCAGGGTACAAAACGGCGTCCGATCAACCGTTTCCTCCTTCACCCCGATCAGCTTGTTGCCGACCAGAACAGGTTTGATGTCGAACGTCGGGCGCGTTTCCGTCATGCGCAACGCGGCAAACGTGTCGAGCTTGGCGGCGAAGGCGTCGCGATCGAAGGGAAGGAAGGCTGCGGGGCCGAGCGCGGGCCAGGGCAATCGCAGCGTCGTCGCCATCATCGCCGCGAAGGGACGCATCAACCCCACCATCGCCGATTGCGCCTCGAAAGCTCCGTAGATCATCGACGCTCCGCCACCCGTCCGGGGCCGTCCCGGAGGGCCCCGCGGCATGCAACATGCAAGCCATCGCTGCCTGAAAAACGGGCGTCCGCAGACACCTAAGCAGCCTTTTGCGGCCTGAGCCACGTTTGATTTCGCTTCTTCACGGAATCAAAGCTGCTCCGAACCTTCATGTGTAAGCAGGCTTGGCAAAGCCTGCTTAGGCGGCAAGCCAACCAGCGGAGACCCATCGTGGCCGAGGCCAAGCTCACCATCAGCAGCAAGAACTATTCGTCCTGGTCGCTGCGCGGCTGGCTGATGTGCAGGTTCTCCGGCCTCGACTTCGCCGAGCAGGTGATTCCGCCAACCAACCCCAACATGCGCGCCGAACTGCTGCTGCTGTCGCCCTCGATGCTGGTGCCGTGCCTGCGCCACGACGGGCTGACGATCTGGAACAACCTCGCCATCGGCGAATACCTCAACGAGGTGTGCCCCGATGCCGGGCTGCTGCCGCGCGACAAGGCGCGACGCGCCCGCTGCCGCTCGATTTCGGGCGAGATGCAGGCCGGCTTCGCGCCGATGCGCTCGGCCCTGCCGATGAACCTGAGGGGCGACTTCCCCGGCTTCCGGGTGTGGTCGCGCGCCCAGGCCGACCTCGACCGCATCTTTGCGATCTGGCGCGATTGCATCGACGCCCATGGCGGCCCCTACCTGCTCGGCGACACCCGCTCGATGGCGGATGCGATGTTCGCCCCCGTGGCGACCCGCATCCGCACCTATCACGTTCCCACCGACGAGCTGTGCCGGGCCTATTGCGACACGATCTACGCCCTGCCTGAGATGGGCGAATGGATCGCCGCCGCCCGCGCCGAGCCGGCGGACGTCGAGGAACTGGAGGTCGAGTTCTGATCGTCGCCGTGCCGGCGTATCAGCAGGCCATTCCCATCCCGCGATAAACGCCGGCGATGCGGTTGAACCATTCGTGGCGCGCCTGCAGGTGGGCCATGCCCGATCCGCGGTGCGGCAGCTGCAGGGTGCCGACCAGCTCCTCGATCTCGCGGCGCGCCGACTGCTGCGAGGCCGAAAGCGTTCCCGTGCGCATCGCCTCCTCGATCGGGTCGAGCGCGGTCAGGCCGATGGGGAACAGTTCGCGAAAGATCACGCGGTCGTGCAGCCCGTCGGCGGCGCGGAACTTCAACTCGCCTGCCATCCGGCCGAGGCTGACGGCGATCTGCTTGGCGTTGTTGGACTGCAGGGACGCGATGCGGTTGCGCACCAGCACCCAGTCGATCAGCCCCTGGTCGACGAGGTGACGCTTGCGCCTGGCCTCGATGACGAGGTCGGCATAGTGCGAAACGGTGCCGCGCTTCGTCCGGTCGTGGTGGACGCGCGAGAAGACGTCGACATCGATGTAGGAGTCGTTGACCGGCGACACCAGCGTGTCGGCGAGCGAATGGGCGAGGCGCATCAGGTAGGAGTCGGAGGCGGGCGTGTCGATCACCACGAACTCGTAGGCGTGCTCGACCTGGGCGATCGCTTCGGCAAAGGCGCCGAACTCCATCGTCTCGTTGTCGCGCACGTTGTCCGATCCGCCCCGCGCGAGGGCGAAGTGGAACGGCAGCTCGACATCCCAGGGCGCGGTTTCGGCCCAGGACCGGCGGTTCTCGTAGAAGCGGGTCAGCGTCTGCTGGCGGGTGTCGAGGTCAATGGTGGCGACCCGGAACCCGGCTTTCATCAGGGCGACCGAAAGGTGGATCGAAAGGGTCGACTTGCCGGTGCCGCCCTTTTCGTTGCCGATCACGATCACATGCGCCGAGCGCAGGTCCGGCGGCTCGATCTCGTCGCGAGCAGGATGGAAGGCAGCGTGGTCGGCCCGGCTCATCGATCAGGCCCCTCCTGATTCCCCGCCGATTTAGGTAGCTCTCGCGCCCCGATCTGTCACGCGCCGGGTCGATCGATCTTCCCGCTCGGGCTCCTACCCGCTCCGTAGAGCCAGTCGTAGCCGGCCAGCAGCCGACGGCCGCCGAGGAGACGCATGGTGGCGTCGCGCGCCGCGCCGGCCGGGCCGGCGAGGTGGTATACCCGGCCGAGACGGCGCGAGGCGGCCTGAACCCGCATCGCCCGCGCCTGCCGCGCGGCGGAGAAGCGGGCGAGTGCCTCGGCGGCCGACAGTCGGGCGGCGAAAGCCTCGGCGAGGGCGGCGGCGTCCTCGATGGCCTGCGCGGCGCCCTGGGCGAGAAAGGGCAGGATGGGATGGGCGGCATCGCCGAGCAGCGCGACCGGGCCGGCGTTCCAGGCGGCGAGAGGGGCGCGATCGTGCAGAGGCCAGGTCGTCCAGGCCGATGCCGCCGCGATCAGCGAGCGGGCGGCCGGGTGCCAACCGGCGAATCGGGCGGCGATCGTTCGCGGGTCGCCGGGCGCCGACCAGATCGCCTCCGCGGCGGGCCGGGCCGCATCCCGAGGCAGGTCGCGGGTCACGGCGACGACGTTGTGGAGGCGACCTCCGTCCAAGGGATAGTGCACGAGGTGGGCGTCGCGTCCCAGCCACAGGCCGGTTTCGCCGCCGGGCAGCGGCGAGGGCAGGGCGGCCGCGTCCACCAGCGCCCACCAGGCCGTGCGCCCGGTTTCCTGCGG
>CALMGA010000444.1 GCA_937863205.1 uncultured Beijerinckiaceae bacterium
AGCCTGCCCCTGATGCGCCGCTCCGGCCGCTTCGCCGTCAGCGTCCTCGGCCACCGGCACGGCTTCATCGCGGACCGCTTCGCCGGCCGGGACGGCAGGAGAGGCGCCACCCGCTTCGAAGGCGCGGACTGGATCGGCCGGCCCGGCTACCCCGCGGTGCTGGCCGACGCGCTTGCCTCCTTCGAGTGCGAACTCGACGAGATGATGGACCGCTTCAGCCACACCATCATCATCGGCAAGGTGACGGAGTCGCGGGTTCCCTCGGGAAGCGGCGGCGCCCTGGTGTACTGGCGTGCCGCCTATGACCGCATCGGTGCCCTGGAGCCTTGAAGCTCCGAAGGCTTGAGAAGCTTCCAGTCCCTTAGCGCCGGATGCGGCGAAGCCCGCCGGGACGGACCGACGGGCTCCCGCGAACCTTCGGCGAAGCTCAGCGCTTCACGGCGTCGACGACGTTGCGCCCGGCATCCTTGACGTCGCCGGTCGCCTCGCGGGCGGTGCCTTCCGCCTTGTCGGCCTTGCCCTCGGCCTGCAGCTTTTCGTTGCCGGTCAGCGAACCGACCGCATCCTTCACCGAGCCGACCGCCTTGTCGAGCGCGCCCTTGGCGTGTTCCTTGTCCATTGCCCTCTCCCGTAACCTGGATGACGCGGGGCAAACGGGTGCCGAACCGCGCGGTTCCGCCGCGTCCGCCGCCCGGTCGGACGAGGGTTGGGCGGGCGATGTCTGCCTGCGAAGCCACACCCGTCCGGCTTCGCGGGCGCCGCGCCGTCCCCGCATTGACGGGGTGAAAACGACCTGTCTATCTCACCGCGATGCCTGCGCCCCAGACCGCCACCCTCGATCCCGGCACCCTGCGAGCCGGCGCCACCGACGCCGGCATGGCCCTGCCGCGCGTCTTCGAGCCGCTGCAGCGCGCCTGGCATTTCCGCGAACTGATCCGCGCGGTGGTGCGCCGCGAACTCGCCGCCCGCTTCCGCGGCTCGATCCTGGGCTGGCTGTGGGCGGTGTTCGGCCCTCTGGTGATGCTGTCGGCCTACACCATCATCTTCTCCTCGGCGGTGGGCGTTCCGCGCTCGGCGCAGGCCGGCGGCGTCAAGACCTACGCCCTGTCGATCTTCTGCGGCCTGATCGTTTTCAACCTGTTCTCGGAGCTGGCCTACCGCTCGCCGGGCCTGCTCCACGAGCACGTCACCTTCATCAAGAAGTCGATCTTCCCCTCGGAAACGCTGGCCTGGACCGCCGGCATCCGCGCCGCGACCTATGCCGCGATCTCCTTCGTCATCCTCCTCGCCTTCACCCTGGCCATCCTCCACACCCTGCCGTTGACGGCGCTGCTGCTGCCGGTCGTGGTGATCCCGTTCTTCATGTTCCTGCTCGGCGCCTGCTGGTTCCTGATGGCGCTGGGCTCGTTCACCCGCGACGTCGCCCACCTGATGATCTCGATCGTGCCGGTGCTGATGTTCGCGACGCCGATCTTCTACTCCATCAACGACGTGCCGGAGCGGCTGCGCCCGGTGATCCACCTCAATCCCATCGGCAACTACGTCGAGATGATCCGCGACATGTTGATCGCGGGCAAGCTGCCGACCCCGCTGCTCTACGGCGGAACGCTGCTCGTGTCGCTTCTCGCCTTCCACTTCGGCTACCGCTTCTTCATGCGCTACAAGTCGATCTTCGTCGATGTCATCTGAAGTGCTCCGCCCCGAACGCGCGGTCGATCGCCCCGAGCCCCTCGGCCTCGCCGCGGAGACGGTGATCAGCTGCGACGGCGTCGGCAAGGCGTTCCAGCTCTACATGCACCGCAACGATCAGCTGAAGCAGACCCTGTTCGGCCGCTGGCGGCAGTT
Source organism: uncultured Beijerinckiaceae bacterium (assembly GCA_937863205.1). The sequence goes on from CALMGA010000444.1 coordinate 1,846, forward strand.
CTACAAGGAGCATTGGGTCCTGCGGGACGTGTCGTTCGCCGTGCGCAAGGGCGAATGCGTCGGCATCATCGGCCGCAACGGCGCCGGCAAGACGACGCTTCTGCAGATCCTCTGCGGGATCACCGCGCAGACGCACGGGCGAGCCACCATCAAGGGTCGCCTCGCCCCGATCCTGGCGCTCGGCGCCGGCTTCGACCTCGAGCTGACGGGGCGCGAGAACGCGCTGATCGGCGGCGCCATCCTCGGCCTGAGGAAGGCGCAGGTGGTGGCGCGGATGGACTCGATCGCCGCCTTCGCCGACATCGGCGACTTCTTCTACCAGCCGCTGCGGATGTACTCGTCGGGCATGCTGTCGCGCCTCGCCTTCGCGATCTGCGCCCATGCCGATGCCGACATCCTGATCGTCGACGAGGCGCTCTCGGTCGGCGACGCCGAGTTCGGCGCGAAGTGCGACGCCTACATCAAGCGCTTCGCCGAGCACGGCACCATCCTCGTGGTGTCGCACGACCTGCCGACGGTGGAGGAGCTGTGCGACCGCGTGGTGTGGATCGACGAAGGAACGGTGCGCGCCGTCGGCCGGCCCCGCGACATCATTCCCGACTACCTCGTCGCCCTGCAGCGCTGAGCGGCCGGTCTCCTGCCGGCGGACGGTCGCGGACCGGCACGGGCCGGGGTGCGTCCTTGGATTGGGCCAGGGCCGGGCGAGCT
>CALMGA010000445.1 GCA_937863205.1 uncultured Beijerinckiaceae bacterium
GGCGTCACCTGCAACGCCATCTGCCCCGGCTACGTGTGGACGCCGCTGGTCGAGAAGCAGATCCCCGACACGATGGCGGCGCGAGGCATGACGAAGAGCCAAGTGATCGAGGAGGTGATGCTGAAGGCGCAGCCGACCAAGCAGTTCGTCACGGTCGACGAGGTGGCGGCGCTGGCGCTCCATCTCGCCTCCGACGCCGCCAGGGGGATGACGGGATCGATCCTGTCGCTCGACGGGGGATGGACGGCGGCCTAGAGGTCGCTAGCTTTTCTGAGTGAAAAACCTTTGTTCTCGCGCGTAGGCGAGGCTTCCAGATGAGCTTTTCTCTGACGACTGGCTGCTGGCCGCCTTCGCTGTGGCTGCGTGACAGCCTTCTGGATCGGGGCAACCGCTACCCTCTTCTCATTGCTTGCTTCAGAAGGCTGAGGCCAGCCCTTCCATTCCGACGCATGGCCATCGAGACCTAGGGACGGGAGTGCAGCTTGCAGCCCAGCTATTCCAGACTTTTGTAGATATTCCGCACAACGCTCTCTCAGATTTCCGCTTGGACTTTCCTCAATAGGTTTAGGAGAAACTCCAAAGGCCAAGAGATAATTTGTACAGACCGTTTTTGGATCAAGTTCTCCACGAGGCGAGGCTTTGGTATTGTATAGACCGTCTTGCACAACAACCTTGTCACTTTCAATTAAATTATCATTATAAGGTTTCTGGTTCAAGAAGTGTTCGCCTGATATTAAGTGCTCTATGACAGAGATACCTGTTAAGCCTGTGATGGACGCAACAATACTTACTTTTGTCCACATCGACCACGAAACCAGATTGATACACCTTCCAGGCATCTCGATGCCTCAAATCTCGAGCGCGCTAGGCAGAGTAGACAGCTGCGATAGCGCAAGAAAGAGAGGTTTAGAGCAAAGTGGTTACCGTTCGTTTAATCATAAGCTTTGCTGCATTAATTTCCGCCTTTCGTGTAAGCCGACTTGGCCCGGTGAATGCAGTCAGCTATGGAATTATTAATAATCTGTGCAAAATTGAGTCAGCTGATCAGCAGCTTATGTCTCAAGCCAGAAGCTAATGTCGCTGCCAAACCAAAGCGCTCACCCAAATGACTATGCCGCTCATCGTGCTGGCCGCAATCGCCGGCATCCTCCTCGTCTTCGCCGCGATGGCGGCGAAGACGAGGAGGATGCCGGCGATTGCGGCGTAGCTCGCGGCGGGGAAGAACGGCATCGGCAGGCGGGTCTCCCCGCCCTCCCCTTCGCGCCGCCGCCGGTCGCGGATCTGCGCCACGGCGACGAGCAGGTACACCGCGAGGATCACCGCGCCCGACGTGTCGAGCAGGGCGGCGAAGACCACGTCCGGCGACAGGGCCGAGGCGATCGCCGCGGCGAAGCCTGCGCCCGCGGCGATCAGGGTGGCGCGCCGCGGCACGCCGTTGCGGTCGATCGCGCCGAGCGCGGCCGGCGCGTCGCCGTCGGCCGCCAGCTCGCGGAGGATGCGCGACGTCACGTAG
>CALMGA010000446.1 GCA_937863205.1 uncultured Beijerinckiaceae bacterium
CGGCGGCGACGGCCACGGCGGCGGCGGCCCACACGCCCCATTTCTCTTCGAGCAACTTGGCGAGCTCGGCAGCTTCCAGCACGGTCAGGCTGGACAGGTCGTCCACGATCTTCTCAAGATTGGCCATGGGTCAGGTCCTCAGGGTTGGTTGATTCGAAAGAGTGTTCGTCTTGCGGATCGTTCAGGCGGCTTCGGCGTCTGCCTTGTCCTTCTCCGCATAGGCGGCGAAGACACGGGCGAGCTTGGCGGCCGGCGCGGTGGTGAGCTGCGCCAACTTGGTCGCCGGCGCCTGGACGAGACCGACGATCTTCGCGCGAAGTTCGTCGAGGCTCGGCATGGTCGCCAGCGCGCGCACCGAAGTCGGGTCGAGCGCGGTCCGCCCCATCGCTCCGCCCAGGATCACGAGCTTGTCGTTGTCCTTGGCAAAGGCGACCGCCGCCTTTGGGGCGGCGACCGGATCGCTGGAATAGGCGATCAGGGTCTGGCCGGTCATCAGACCGGCGATGGACGCGCTCGGCGTGCCTTCGAGAGCGATCTTGGCAAGACGGTTCTTGGCGACCTGAACCTTGGCACCCGCTTCACGCATCTGCTTGCGCAGGCGCTGCATCTGAGCCACGGTCAGGCCGGCATAGTGGGCCACGACCACCACCGACGACGTCGCAAAGACGTCATTGAGGGCGGCAACGGCTTCTCTTTTTTCCGCTCTGTCCACAGTGCGTCTCCTGGAGAGCTTTCATCTCCTGGAGCGGATCGAAGAGATCCGCTGGATTGCAGAAACCACCTCGACCCTGATGGGATCGAAGCGGCACGCTACCTGTCCCCGGTCGGGCACGAAGCCTTGCCGGCAGAGGGATCGAACCAACATCGGCCGCGACGCGCGCCACATGACGCGCCCCTCAACCCCGATCGGACTTTCCCCGTCTATGCAGGTCCCCACGCGGACCGGTTGGAACCGGCACGCGACTGGGTGATTAAGGGCTTCGTCGAGGTCACCCTCGGCGATCCCACCGGCAGTCTAGGACAGGACACGGCCGGTCGGGACACGGGCCTGAACCCGGATCCGCCGGCCACTCCGCCGCGCCAGCGATCGACGGGTTTGGATATGTCAGACGCGAGCCTGCGATATCCGAACCGCGCTGAAAGCTGATGCGCAACGAGAGATCTCATGTGAGCTGTTCGGACCGGCTCCCAGCCCTGTCCGAACAGCTTACTTAGCTATAAAAAAAGCGCTTGCCAAGTGGCGTGTTTTCGTTTCCCGAAACGAGATCACGACCGGCGGAGGTTCAGGGCTTACCGAGTCAGGCGGCGGTACGGGTCGCGACCGTTGACGGGTCGACCTTGACGCCCGGGCCCATCGTCGAGGAGATCGCCACGCGCTGGATGTAGGTCCCCTTGGCGCCGGTCGGCTTGGCGCGTGCCACCGCATCCACGAAGGCGGCGATGTTCTGCACGAGCTTGGCATCGTCGAAGGAGGCCTTGCCGACGCTGCCCTGGATGATGCCGGCCTTTTCCACCCGGAACTCCACCGCCCCGCCCTTCGACGCCTTGACCGCGCCGGTGACATCCATCGTCACCGTACCGACCTTCGGGTTGGGCATCAGCCCGCGCGGGCCCAGCACCTTGCCGAGACGCCCGACGAGCGGCATCATGTCGGGCGTGGCGACGCAGCGGTCGAACTCGATCGAGCCGCCCTGCACGGTGGCGACGAGATCCTCGGCGCCGACGATGTCGGCCCCGGCGGCACGCGCCTCGTCGGCCTTGGCGCCGCGAGCGAACACGGCGACGCGCAACGTCCGGCCGGTGCCGTTGGGCAGGTTGACGACGCCGCGCACCATCTGGTCGGCGTGCTTGGGATCGACGCCGAGGTTCATAGCGATCTCAACCGTTTCATCGAACTTGGCGGAGGCGCGCTCCTTCACGAGCTTCACCGCCTCGTCGATGGCGTAAAGCTTGATGCGATCGACGCCCTCGCGGGACTTGGCGATGCGTTTCCCCACGTGTGCCATGCTACGCCACCACCTCAAGGCCCATCGAGCGGGCGGAACCTTCGATCATCGCGCTGGCAGCTTCCACGCTGGCACAGTTCAGGTCTGGCATCTTCTTCTGCGCGATCTCCGTGATCTGCGCTTTGGTGATCTGGCCGACGAACGCGCCCTTACCCACGGTCGCCGACCCCGACTTGATGCCGGTCGCCTGCTTGAGGAAATAGGACACCGGCGGCTGCTTCATCTCGAAGGTGAAGGACCGGTCCTGAAAGGCGGTGATGACGACGGGGATGGGCGTCCCCTTCTCCATCTGCTGCGTGCGGGCGTTGAATGCCTTGCAGAATTCCATGATGTTGAGGCCGCGCTGACCCAGCGCCGGCCCGATCGGCGGCGAAGGGTTGGCCGAACCAGCCGGCACCTGCAGCTTGATGTATCCCGTAACCTTCTTCGCCATGCTCTACTCCTGTGATCGTGGTGCGACGCTGGCTCGTCTGCCACGAGGATGGCTCCGCCAACGGAGCGTGATGTGACCCTGGCCGGGCCTCCTCAGACCACCTTCTCGACCTGCGTGTATTCCAGTTCGACCGGGGTGGCCCGGCCGAAGATCGACACGGCGACCTTGACCCGGGACCGGCCCTCGTCGACTTCCTCGATGGTGCCGTTGAAGGAGGCGAACGGCCCATCCGCGACGCGCACGTTTTCTCCGATCTCGAAGGAGATGGTGGCTTTCGGGCGCTCGACCCCATCGGCGACCTGCCCCTTGATGCGCTCGGCTTCCGCATCGGGAATCGGAACCGGCTTCTTGTCGGCGCCGAGGAAGCCGGTCACTTTGGGAGTGTTCTTGATGAGGTGGTAGATGTCGTCGCTGAGGTCGCATTTGACCAGCACGTAGCCGGGAAAGAACTTGCGCTCGGCGGCGATCTTGCGACCCTTGCGCACTTCGGTGACGTTCTCCGTCGGCACCAGGATCTCGTCGAACTTCTCGGTCAGGCCGCGCTGCGCAGCCTGCTCGCGGATCGAAGCGGCGACCTTCTTCTCGAAGTTCGAATGGGCGTGGACGATGTACCAGCGCTTGTTCATCACGATCGTTTCTTGGCAGCAGGTCTGCGGGTCGCGCGTCAGCTGGAAAAGCCGAGGATCAGGTTGATTGCGAGATGGATGAGCTGATCGACCAGGGCGAGAAACGCGCTGGCGAAGATGCACATCGCGACGACCATCAAGGTGGTGATCGCCGTTTCCCGACGGTTGGGCCAAGTCACCTTGTTCACTTCCTGGCGGACGTCCTGCAGGAAAGCGAAGGGATTGGCCATGATGCCCTATACTCTGAAGCTCGACGCCGGTCACGTCTGCCCGGCTGCGCTGGCCGAGCGGCGCCGACATCCCGTTCGCGACATGCCGCGCTGGCCATGAACCGACGCGAAACAAGCTGAAGGATGGCAAGCCAGCGGAAAAAGAGAGTGGCGCGGACCCTTCTGGATCCACGCCACGGAACATAGCTAGATGGTTTCGTACTCCGATGCAAGGCGCTGCAAGCAGCGTCCTAGTAGCCGGCCACTGCCGCCTCTGCATCCGGCAGAGACGAGGACGTCACGACCAAGCCGACTCCGGCCCCGCAGACCGTGGCTGCCGCGAGCACCCACATGATGCGCTCGACGCCCGAGGTGTTGCCAAAGCCTACGACCTGGACCGCCCAGGCGAGCCCGACGCAGATCGTCATGAAGCCGACAAGGCATAGCAGGTCGCCAGCCGTTTTCCCGTTTTCCATTTTCGCGCATCCCCTCGCGTTGTCCCGATAGAACACCGGAGAGAGCGGAAAAGTTCGCTACCATGATGCGCGCGGCATCACGATCGCGGCCGTGTTGAGGCGGTTAACGCGCCTGAACCCTAACGGACCCTTGCTGATCCGGCTCAGGTCGTCCCGGCGCCGAGCGTCTTTTCCAACATGTCGTCGATCCACTCGGGTTGCGTTTCGCCAATCGAGCGTCCGACCTCCTTGCTGCCGTGGAAACAGATCAGCGTGCTCTGCACGCGCGCGTTGAAGCGGCGCATCACGTCCTTCTGGGTGTCGAAATTCACCTTGAAGGTCACGAGATCCTTGTACTTGGCCTCGCCGCGCAGCCGCTCGAGGATCGGCGCCTGCCGGGCGCAGACGTCGCACCAGGTGGCATAGGTGTCGATCAAAATCGGCTTGCCGGCCTTCTGCGCCGCCAGGAACGCGTCCTCGGTGAAAGGCTGCGGCTCGGCAGCGGCCGCCCACACAACCCTCGGCACCATCGTGAGGGAAGCGGCACAGGCCGAAGAGGACAGGAGTCGACGGCGCGTGACGGTCATGATCGCCTCCCTGGAAAAACGCGTGTCGCCCGCTCGACTCGATCGGCTCATTGCGTCGCCTCGCCGGGGAGCGAGGCGACCCAGCTTGCGTCCGGCTTCACGATGCGGGTGGCGTGCTCGGACTGCCAGCCCTCGACGCCGTCGCGAAACCAGTACACGCGGGTGTAGCCCAGTTCGATCAACCGCTTGGCCGCGTTGTAACTTCCCCAGCAGTCGGGATGACAGAAGGTGACGATCGGCTCAGCCTTGTTGTTGCCGGTCAGGGCGGCGAGGCGGGTCTTGAAGGCGTCGGCATAGGCCGCGTCCTCCGCGCCCTTGCCCCCACCCTGCAGGAAGACCGCTCCCGGCAGCGAGCGATGCGTCGGCAGCCATGGCGTGTCCTTGCGCATGGCCGGCGGCTTGCGGTCCTTCTCGGCGACATCGAGGAGAACGGGATGCTGCGTGTCGATCAGCTTGGCGAGGGCGGCCGCGTCGAGAACGGTGCCGCCGCCGATCGTTTCGGGCGTGTAGCCGTGCATCGCGCCTTGATACAGGCCGGACGGCTCCGCAACATGGCCGGGTGCGACGGCGGAGGGAACCTCCGCCAGCGCCGCAGATGCCGAAAACAGGACGGCCGGAAGCAGGGCGAGCGCGACTCTCACCGCGCGCGAAGGCCTCACCCGGCGCCTCAGTTGCTGACCGTGGGCACGTCGAACATGCGCGTCCACTGCCCGCTGGCGCTGTCCTTCACGTCGACCTTGAGTTGACCCTTGGCGGCACCCGGCAGCAGTTCGAAGGTGATCACCGGGTTCGAGGCCAGCGAGATGTCGGTATCCAGGTTGAACACCTGCTGGTTGGCGAAGCTGACGTCGACGTTCTGGATGTAGCGGGCCGGCGTGTACTGCCGCGTCACCTGATTCATCTGCATGCCGTTGAAGTTGGGATGGCGGATCATCAGCGTGGCGTCGACGGGCTTGTTTGCCGAAACGTCGCCGGCCAGATGCAGACGCATCTCACCCATCCCTTTCATGGCCTCCTCGTCGCTCATGCCCATCGGCGCGGAGCAGCCGCCCGACGCCTTCACGAATTTGGTCGTCTGCTTGAGCGAGCCATCCTTCATCACGGCGACGGCGTGAATATCCGTGTAGGTGTTGACGCGCACGCGAAGCTTGATCTCCTTGGGATCGGCATCGGGCCCGAAGGTGAAATGCGCGGCGACCGGCGACGGATTGTCGTCGATGACGAGGTACAGGCCTTTCACGTTCTTCGGGTCGGCGAGTGAGATGGTGAGGGGCACGAGCGAGGCGTCCTGCGCTCGCGTCGGCGCCTCCAGCTTCACGGCCGCATCATCGGTGATCGCCGTCTTCCCGTCGAAGATGGATTTCTGGATATCCTGCCAGCGGGCGACGCGCTCCTGGTCGCTGTTCTCGACGCCGGCGCGGGCGGGGGCGTGCGCCGCGCACAGCGCCAAAGCGGCGATGCCGACGACAAGAACGGTTTGCCTGGACATGATCGCTCCTCGCTGCACGTCGTTCACTCCCATTCGTATTCTTTGTAGGCCTCGGTGACATTTCGGGCGTTGTAGTCGTCAAACAAGGCCCAGCCGTTCCGCTCGCCCTGTCCGACGGTGCGGATCGCCGCCTCGATCGACCCACTGCCCTTGATTTGCACCCGCACGCCGTCGCGCAACGTCACGAGATAGCTGCGAAGGGCCGCCACGGCCGGCGCGAGGTCGACCAGCGTCGGCCCATGCCCCGGCACAGCCTTGCTCGCGCCGCTGGTCTCCAGCGCCGCCAACTCCTTCAGCCAGCCGGCGAGGCTGCCGTCGAGCGAGGGAACGCGCGTCGCGAACAGCAGGTCGGCCGGCAGCAGCACACCCGTCGCCTCGTCGCGCATCGAAAGATCACAGCTTGTATGGGCCGGGCCGTGCGCCCTGAAGCTCACGACACGTTTGCCGAGGTCCACCGTGTGGGTTTCAGCGACGGTCCGGGTCGGCATCACCACCGGCCCGACGCGATCGGCACCGAGCAAGTCGATCAGTCCCTTGCGGTAGAACTCGCCCCGCGTGCCCAGCGCTTCAGGCAACTTGGCGTGGCCGATGAACTCGGGATGATCGTCGGCGAAAGCGCCGGCTCCGAAGGCATGATCGGGATGAACGTGACTGATCACGACGTAGCGGATCGGCCGATCCGTCTTCGCCCTGATCGCCTGGCGCAACCAGCGCCCATCGGCAAGACTGCCGCCGGCGTCGGTGACGAGCACGGCGTCGCGGCCGACAAGGAATCCGATGTTGGCGATGGCGTCGGCATTGCCGGCCGTCGCGTCCTGATCGACGCCGCGGCGCACGAACAACCCCGGCGCGACCTCCTCGACATGCGTGTCGACCCCGGCCTCCCCTGCCCGCCCGAAGGTCGGCAGACAGCACAGGCACAACCCACCGAAGCCGCCGAGCAACGCCTCGCGCCGGGTCGCGCCGCGGCTAGCCGAAGATCTCGCATCGGGGCCGGTTGCGGGGAAGGCAGGTCTCGCCATGCTCTCCACCAACTAGGCAGAGGACGAAATCAAGGCAAGGCCGGCTCGATCCACCGATCGGCCGACGCCGTCCGCCGCGATACACCTCCAGCCGTTCAGATTGCAGGAAATCTGGCGCCCGGGCGCGGTTCGCCGTGCAACGCTCATGCTCCGACGCGAGATCGCCACCGCGATCCTGAACGACCATAAGGTCAGCCTTCTGGAACGCGCTCTTCTTTTTTTAAATCTGCTCCAACTCGATCAGCGTGCCCGAAAAATCCTTGGGATGCAGGAAGATCACGGGCTTGCCATGCGCTCCGGTGCGCGGCTCGCCATCTCCCGTCAACACGCGCAGGCCGGCGGCGAGCAGGCGGTCTCGCGCGACGAAGATGTCGTCGACCTCGTAGCAGAGATGGTGCAGGCCGCCGCCCTTGGCGAGGAAGGCTGCCACCGGCGATCCCTCACCCAGCGGCGCGAGCAGCTCGATCTTGGTGTTGGGCAGATCAACGAAGACGAGCGTGACGCCGTGTTCGGGCAGCGCCCGCGGCTGGCTGACAACCGCCCCTAGGACGTCGCGGTAGCGCGCCGCCTCGGCGTCGAGATCGCCGACGACGATGGCGACGTGGTTGAGGCGTCCGATCACGGGATCCCTAGACTTCCACCACCAGGACATGAACGGCCGGCCGCTTGCCCCAGGCTTGGTTGACCGCGCTGCGAACGGCTCGTTCGATCGCGGTCGACACGGTGTCGGCGTCGCGCCGGCGCTGGCGCGGCAGATTGTCGAAGGTTTGGAACATGGTCGCATCGACCAGCGCATCCATCGCCGCGCCGTCGCGGGTGCGGGCGGGCAAACCATTGGTGACAACATCTGGCGTGCCGGCCATGTCGCCCTTGGCGGTGACGGCGAGGGCGATGGTCACCACGCCGGCGAAGGCGAGGCCCTGCCGGGCGCGCAAAGCGGCGTCGTCGGCCTTGACCAGCAGGTTGCCGTCCTTGAACAGGCGGCCGTGGGCGACCTCGCCGACGATGCCCGGCTCGCCGGGTCCGAGCATCACCAGATCACCGTTGCGCGCCTTGATGACGTGGGGCACCTGCCGCTCCCTGGCGAAGGCGTAATGCTCGGCCAGATGCACCTCCTCGCCATGGGCAGGGATGGCCACCTGCGGCCGGATCCAATCGTACATCTGCACCACCTCGCCGCGGCGGGGATGGCCGGAAGCATGGATCAAGGCCGTGCGGTCGGTGACGACCTCGATGTTGAGGCGAACGAGGTTGTTGATGATGCGGTTCACCTCGCGCTCGTTGCCGGGGATGGTGCGCGAGGAGAAGATCACCGTATCGCCCGGCGCCAAGCTGACGGCCGGATGCTCGTCCTCCGAGATGCGGGCGATCGCGGCGCGCGGCTCACCCTGGCTGCCGGTGGCCAGCACCACGCATTTGTCGCGGGGCAGGTGCGAGAAAGCATCTGCCGACAGGAAGGGCGGCAGTCCTTCGAGATAGCCGCACTCGCGCCCGACGCCGGCGACGCGATCCATCGAGCGGCCGACCAGCACGACCTGCCGCCCGACCCTGGTGGCCGCCTCGGCGACCGCGCGCATCCGCGCCAAGTTGGAGGCGAACGTCGTCACCACCACGCGTCCCTTGGCGTGACGGATGATCTCCTCCAGGGTTGCCGCGACCTCGGCCTCCGACGGACTCACCCCGTCGCGCAGGATGTTGGTGGAGTCGCACACCAGGGCGAGGACGCCCTCGCGGCCGATGGCGGCGAAACGCTCGGCGTCGGTGCCGTGGCCGATGCCGGGCTGCTCGTCGAGCTTCCAGTCGCCGGTATGGACCACCGTGCCGGCCGGAGTGCGGATCGCCAGGGCGCAGCTTTCGGGGATCGAATGGGCGACGGAGATGAATTCCAGCTGGAAGGGCGGCAGGTCCACGGTTGCGCCCTGCGCCACGATGCGGATCGGCAGTTGCGGTGCGCCGGGCTCGCCGAGCCGCTTGGTTTCGAGCAGTCCGGCGGCGAAGCGTGTGGCATAGACCGGCGCGCGCAGCCGCGTCCACAGATCGGCGACGGCGCCGATGTGATCCTCGTGGGCATGGGTGACGACGATGCCGACGAGATCGGCGCGCATCTTCTCGATGAAGCTCACATCGGGCACGATGAGATCGATGCCGGCTTGCTCCGGCCCGGCGAAGGCAACCCCGCAATCCACCATCAGCCACTTGCGGGCACGCGGCGGACCGAAGCCATAGAGGCTCATGTTCATGCCAATCTCGCCAAGCCCGCCGAGCGGCACGAACACGAGTTCCCCAGCCGTCTCACTCATTCTCGCCAACACCTTCCACCCGACCGCCGGCTTCGCTCACCCGGCCACAACGCTCATCACTGCGCACGCGACAGGAATACGTCGCCCGCATCCACGTCCACCAAGCCCGACGCCGTCGCCAACCGAAGGCGCCCCGTCGGATCCAGTTCGCGGAAGATGCCGGTCAGGTTCCGACGCGGCGTGCGTACCTCGATCTGATCGCCGATACCCGCCGCCATTTCGAGCCACGCCGCACGAACGGCGGCGAAGTTCGCACCGGATGACCATTGACCGAGAGTCATGTCGATATTGACGGCAAGCTCCGCAAGTAGCGCCGCCGGCCGCGGATCGGGATCGCCGGCCTCGCGCAAATCGGTCGCGGGCGCGGCAAGGTTCCGCGGATGCGACACGCAGTTGACCCCGATGCCGATCACGCAGCCGAGCCGCCCATCGGGCAGCATCGTCGCTTCCAGCAGGAGGCCGGCGAGCTTGGCGCCGGCGAAAACGGCATCGTTGGGCCATTTCAGCTTGAGGCGGGAATCGCCGCCGAGCCTTGACCGCAATGTCCTGGCCAGCGCCACCCCGGCGACGAAGCCGAGCTGCGGCGCCTGGGACGGCGGAGAGGGGTCGACCAGCGCGAGACTGGCGTAAAGGTTGCCCGGTGGCGAAACCCAGCTGCGCCCGTGGCGGCCGCGTCCGCCGGTCTGGCGATCGGCCGTGATGAAGACGCCGCCGGAATCGCCGGCGCGCATCCGCGACAACGCCTCGTCGTTGGTCGAGGAAAGAACGGCGAAGGCGAGCGTCCGGTAGGGCCCCGCCGCCGAGGCCCGAGGTACGACTGAGTGTGTCAGAACAACGACTTCGCCGCAGTGGCGGCGGCACCGATGAAGCCGGCCGGGAAAGCGAACATCAGCAGCACGAACAGGCCGGTCAGGACCAGGACGCCGCCCGTGATCGGCGACTGGCGGTCGAAGGCGATGGCGGACTCGTCGAAGTACATGAACTTGACGATGCGCAGGTAATAGAAGGCAGCGACGACGCTCATCAGCACGCCGACCACGGCGAGCCCGTAGAGGCGGGCGTGGATGGCGGCATCGAAAACGTAGAATTTGGCGAAGAAGCCGGCGAGCGGCGGGATGCCGGCGAGCGAGAACATCATCGCGGCGAGAAAAAACGCCATCGCCGGATGCGTCTTGGACAGGCCCATCAGGTCGGCGACGTTCTCGACCTGACGCTCGTTGATCTTCATCGACAGAATGGCGGCGAAGGTGCCGAGCGTCATGACGAGATATATCGCCATGTAGATGGCGACGCCCTGCACGCCCTCCGGCGTTCCGGCGGCGAGCCCAACCAGGGCGAAGCCCATGTGGCCGATGGAGGAATACGCCATCAGCCGCTTGATGTTGGTCTGCCCGATCGCGGCGAAAGATCCCAGCGCCATCGACAGGATGGAGATGAAGATGATGATCTGCTGCCACTGCACGGTGATGCCGGGAAAGGCGGAGATGATGACGCGGGTGGTGATGGCCACCGCCGCCATCTTGGGGGCGGTGGCGAAGAAGGCCGTGACCGGGGTCGGCGCCCCCTCGTAGACGTCGGGCGTCCACATGTGGAAAGGCACGACGGACATCTTGAAGGCGAGGCCGGTCATCAGGAAGACGAGGCCGAAGACGACGAACAGGAGGCCGTCGCCGGCAGTGAGGCCGTGGACGTGACCGCGGATGGCGTCGGCGATGCCGGCGAACTGCACCGTGCCGGCGAAACCGTAGAGCAGCGAGGCGCCGTAAAGCAGCATGCCCGACGACAGCGCGCCGAGGACGAAGTACTTCAGCCCGGCTTCCGAGGCCCTGATGTTGTCGCGGTGAAACGCAGCGATGACGTAAAGGGCGAGGCTCATCAGCTCCAGCCCGAGATACAGGGTGATGAGTCCGCTGGCGGAGATCAGGATCAGCGCGCCCAGCGTCGAGAGGATGATGAGAACGGGATATTCGAACTTGTCGATGCGTTCGCGGCGCAGGAAGTTCTGTCCCATCAGCAGCGTCGCCAGCGAGCCGACGAGGGTGAGCACCTTCATGAAGCGGCCGAAGGCGTCATCGATGAACATGCCGTCGAACACCACGGCCCTGGTCTTGCTGCCGATCAGCAGTGCGACAATGGCGAGGCCGAGGATGCCGACGGCGATCTCGGTCGCCGGGCCGTCGTTCTCCTTGCCGCGGATGGCGCCGAACAGCAACAGGAACAGGGCGCCGACGGCGAGGATCAGCTCGGGCAGAGCGTGGGCGATGTTCAGGGACATGGACGTCGAGACGATGGTGGGCGCCGTCATCGCGCGGCTCCGGCCGGCGGCACCGCGAAGGCGAGCTTGCGGCGCGAGGCGTCGAGGTCGGCCTCATGCTGCTTCACCATGGCGGCGACGCTCGGCCCCGAGGCCCCGAGGATGGGCGAAGGATGGACGCCGTAGAACACGGTCAGCCCGGCCAGCGTCAACAGCATGCCGGCTTCGCGCGGGTTGAGGTCGAGGATCGCCTTGAGGCTGTTCTTGTCGAGGACGCCGAAGACGACGCGGCGATACAGGTAGAGCGCGTAGGCGGCCGAGAGGATCACGCCGGTGGCAGCGAACAGCACCACCCAGCTGTTCACCTCGAAGGTGCCGAGCATCGTCAGGAACTCGCCGACGAAGCCAGACGTGCCGGGCAGCCCGATGTTGGCCATGGTGAAGATGAGGAAGGCGGTGGCGTAGCGCGGCATGCGGTTGACCAAGCCGCCGTAGGCGGCGATCTCGCGGGTGTGCATGCGGTCATAGACGACGCCGACGCAAAGAAACAGCGCCCCCGAAACGATGCCGTGCGACACCATCTGGAAGATGGCGCCTTGGATGCCCTGCTCGGTGAAGGCGAACAGCCCCATCGTCACGAAACCCATGTGTGCGACCGACGAATAGGCGATCAGCTTCTTCATGTCCTCCTGCACCAGGGCAACGAGCGAGGTGTAGATGATGGCGACCACCGACAGGGTGAAGACGAGCGGCGCGAAGGTGTGCGACGCGTCGGGGAACATCGGCAGGGAGAAGCGGATGAAGCCGTAGCCGCCCATCTTGAGCAGGATGCCGGCCAGGATGACCGAGCCGGCCGTCGGCGCCTCGACGTGGGCGTCGGGCAACCAGGTGTGCACGGGCCACATCGGCATCTTGACGGCGAAGGAGGCGAAAAAGGCCAGCCACAGCCACGTCTGCGTCGAAGCGGGGAAGTGCGTCTTGAGCAGGACGGTGATGTCGGTCGTGCCGGCGGTGCCGTACATCGACATGATGGCGAGCAGCATCAGCAGCGAGCCGAGCAGCGTGTAGAGGAAGAACTTGAACGAGGCATAGACCCGGCGCTTGCCGCCCCAGATCCCGATGATGAGGAACATCGGAATGAGGCCACCCTCGAAGAACAGGTAGAACAGGAGAAGATCGAGCGAACAGAACACGCCGATCATCAGGGCTTCGAGGACGAGAAAGGCGATCAAGTATTCCTTGAGGCGGAAATGCACGGAGGTCCACGAGGCCAGGATGCAGAACGGCATCAGGAAGGCGGTCAACACCACGAAGGGGAACGACATGCCGTCGACGCCGAGCTTGTAAACGAGGCCGGCCCCGAACCAGCCGCGCTGCTCCACGAACTGGAACGCCGCCGACGAGGTATCGAACTCGGCCCAGGCGTAGCAGGCGAGGGCAAAGACGACGAGGGTTGTGGCCAGTGCCGCCCACTTCGCATTGTGCAGCGTCGCCTCGTCCTCGCCGCGCAGCAGCAGGATGAAGCCGGCGCCGACGAGGGGCAGGACGATCAGGCCGGACAGGATGCCGAAGCCAAACATCAGCGAGCCCCCGCCAAAAGGAACCAGGTGATCAGCACGGTGACGCCGATCAGCATGGCGAAGGCATAGTTGTAGACGTAGCCGGTCTGCAGTTTCACCGCCTGCTTGGTGACGTCGACCACGGCCGCGGTCAGGCCGTCGGGTCCGAAGCGATCGATGAGGCCGACGTCGCCGCCTCGCCAGAACAGCCGCCCGATGAAGAAGGCCGGGCGCACGAAGATGACGTCGTAGAGTTCGTCGAAGTACCATTTGTGCGAGACGAACGTGTAGAGCGGCTTGAACGCGCGAGCCCAGGCGGCGGGGGCGGCCGGCCTCAGGACGTAGCCGTACAAGGCGAGCAGGAAGCCGCCGAGCAGCAGCAGCGTCGGCGTGACGCTGACCAGGAAGGGGACGTGCTCCATCTCTTCCAGGATGTGGTTGTTCGGCCCGTAGAAGAGCGCACCTTTCCAGAACCCGCCTTGCGAAGCGCCGATGAAGTGCCCGGCGAAGAGCACGCCGGCGAGCAAAGCGCCGACGGACAGGACGTAGAGCGGGATCAGCATCGTGTTGGGCGACTCGTGCGGCACGAACTCGTGGCCCTCGCTATGCACGTCGTCGGGGTGCAGCTTGACGCCGTGGGCTGCATGAGCATCGGGATGATCGGCGGTGACGTGATCGTGCCCGCCCGTTTCCGGCCGATTGGTCGGCTCCAGATGGGCCTTGGCACCTTCCGCATCGGTGATGCCGGTGTTGTCGGCATGGGCGTGGGCGACGTCCCAGCGCGGCTCGCCGAAGAAGGTCATGAAGGTGAGGCGGAAGGAATAGAAGGAGGTCAGGGCAACGGCGATCGTCGCCAGCGCGTAGGCATAGGTGGCGCCAAATCGGTGCGAGGCGAAGGCTGCCTCGATGATCGCGTCCTTGGAATAATAGCCGGCGGTCAAGGGGAAGCCGACGAGCGCCAGGGTGCCGATCAGCATGGCCCAGAAGCTGACGGGGATGCGGGTGCGCAAGGCACCCATGTGGCGCATGTCCTGCTCGTGATGCATCGCGGTGATGACCGATCCGGCGCACAGGAACAGCAGCGCCTTGAAGAAGGCGTGGGTGAAGAGGTGGAAGATCCCGAGCCCGTAGCCGCCGACGCCAAGGCCGACGAACATGTAGCCGAGCTGCGAGCAGGTGGAGTAGGCGATCACGCGCTTGATGTCGGTCTGCACGCAGCCGATCGT